>NZ_WIRE01000002.1 GCF_009601165.1 Alcanivorax sediminis
ATGATGGGCGGTATTTCGCTCCATGAAGGCCGTATTTCCGAGATGCGTACCGGTGAGGGTAAAACCCTGACCGCCACCTTGCCTGTTTACCTCAATGCGCTGTCCGGTGAGGGGGTGCATGTGGTGACGGTGAACGACTATCTGGCTGAGCGTGATGCCAACTGGATGCGCCCCCTGTACGAATTCCTCGGCCTGAGCGTGGGCATCATCCTGTCCCAGCAGCCGTCAGAGCAGAAGCGTGCCGCCTATGCTGCGGACATTACTTACGGCACCAACAACGAATACGGTTTTGATTACCTGCGCGACAACATGGCCTTCCGCCTGGAAGACCGGGTACAGCGTGGCCTTAATTACGCGGTGGTCGATGAGGTGGATTCCATTCTCATCGATGAAGCTCGTACCCCGTTGATCATCTCCGGCCCGGCTGCGGATTCCTCTGAGTTGTACATGGCCATCAACAAACTGATGCCCAACCTCAAGAAACAGGTAGAGGAAAGCGATGAAGAAGGTGACTTCTTTGTAGATGAAAAGCAGCGCCAGGTTGAACTCACGGAAGGAGGTCACCAGAAAATTGAAGGCCTGCTGGTCAGCAATGGCATTCTTGATGAAGGCGAGAGCCTGTATGCCGCCCACAACCTGACGTTGCTCCATCACGTGCATGCGGCGCTCAAGGCGCACGCGCTTTTCCACGTCGATCGTGATTACATCGTTCAGGGCGGTCAGATTGTGATCGTGGACGAACACACTGGTCGTACCATGCCGGGGCGTCGCTGGTCCGAGGGGATTCACCAGGCCATCGAAGCCAAGGAAGGGGTAAACATCCAGCAGGAAAACCAGACCCTGGCATCCACCACGTTCCAAAACTACTTCCGCCTTTACAACAAGCTGTCTGGCATGACCGGGACCGCGGACACCGAGGCAATGGAATTCCGCCAGATCTATGGCATGGATGTGGTGGTGATCCCCACCAACCGCCCCATGGTGCGGGTCGACGCCAACGATCTGGTCTATCTGAGCCTGCAGGAAAAATTCGATGCCATTGTTGAAGAGGTCAAGGCAGCGGTAGAAAAGGGCGCGCCGGTTCTGGTGGGTACGGCGACCATTGAAGCGTCTGAATATCTGTCCAAGCGTCTCAAGCAGGACAAGATCCATCACGAAGTACTTAATGCCAAGTTCCACCAGCGTGAAGCACAGATTATTGCCCAGGCGGGTCGTCCCGGTGCAGTGACCATTGCCACCAACATGGCGGGCCGTGGTACTGACATCATGTTGGGTGGTAATCCGGAAGAGCAGATCAAGCACATGGATGAGCCATCCGAGGCCGAGGCGGAAAAGATTCGCGCGGAATGGCAGGCCAACCATGACAAGGTGATGGAAGCTGGCGGCTTGCACATTATCGGTAGTGAGCGCCATGAATCCCGCCGCATCGACAATCAGCTGCGTGGTCGAGCGGGTCGTCAGGGGGACCCGGGTTACACCCGCTTCTTCCTGTCCATGGAAGATGACCTGATGCGCATCTTCGCCTCCGACCGGATTCGTAACATGATGCGCTCCCTCGGGCTCGAAGACGGAGAGGCCATTGAGCACCGCTGGGTAACGCGCGCCATTGAAAATGCCCAGCGCAAAGTGGAAGGTCGCAACTTTGATATCCGCAAGAATTTGCTGGAATACGATGATGTGGCCAATGACCAACGACAGGTCATCTACAATCAGCGTGACCAGATTCTGGAAACCGATGACCTGACCAATTCGGTGAAGGGCATCCGCTTTGATGTCATCCAGGAAGTGGTCCACAGCTACATGGCTCCGGGCTCCGTGGAAGACCAGTGGGACGTGCCGGGGCTGGAGAAAACCTTGGATGCCGAATTCCAGTGCAAGGCGGCCGTTGGCCAGTGGCTGAATGAAGACAGTCAGCTGCATATCGATGGCGTGGTTGAAAAGCTGGTTGAGCACATGGAAGAGGAATACCAGCGCAAGGAAGCCGAGATCGGTGCTGAAGATCTTCGCCGAATCGAGAAGCATTTGATGCTGCAGATCCTGGATCGCCACTGGAAAGAGCACCTGGCCAGCATGGATCATCTCCGTCAGGGGATTCATTTGCGCGGTTACGCGCAAAAGAATCCGAAGCAGGAATACAAGAAGGAAGCTTTCGAGCTTTTCCAGACCCTGCTCAATCAGATCCAGCATGAACTGATCCGGGTGTTGCATAGTTTCCAGGTGCGTCGTGACGATGAACTGGAGCGCCTCGAGCAGCAGCGCCAGGAAGAAGCTCGTCGTCAGGCTGAGAAAATGAAGATGCAGGCGGCCGCCGAGCCCGGTACCGAATCTGCTACAGGACAAGAGGGCGGAGCCCAGCAGTCTGGAACGGTGGTTCGTGAAGGCCGCAAGGTGGGCCGTAACGAGCCCTGCCCGTGTGGTTCAGGGAAAAAGTACAAGCAGTGCCACGGCAAGATTGAATAAACCAGTCCCAAGCTACAAGCTACAAGCAGCAAGGAAAATCAGAGCACCGGCTGAGCCGGTGCTTTCTTTGTTTGGGCTTGTAGCTTGCGGCTTGAGGCTTGTAGCTGATTTTTCAAGGAAATGGTTATGACGCAAACAGAGTGGTTGCCTGTTCCCGGACTCCGGCTCGCCGCCGTGGAAGCGGGTATCAAGAAAGCCAATCGTAAGGATCTGGTGATACTGGAGCTGGCTGATGAGGCTCGTGTCAGCGGCGTGTTTACGCTGAACCGTTTCTGCGCCGCCCCGGTCCAGGTGGCCAAGGCGCGGCTGGCGAAAGCTACCCCGAAATACCTGATGATCAACACCGGTTATGCCAATGCGGGCACCGGTAAGAAAGGCCTGGAAAATTGCCTTGCCAGCTGCAAGATGCTGGCGGAAGCGACCGGCTGTCGCGAAGAGGAAATCCTGCCTTATTCCACTGGTGTTATTGGCGAGCAGTTTCCACTTGAGGCCTTTGCAAAAGGTATCCCCGTCGCGTTGGGGGAGCTGGATGAGCATCACTGGGGGCGGGCATCGGAAGGGATCATGACCACCGATACCTATCCGAAGCTGGCAAGTCGTCGTGTGGAAATGGGTGGGGTGCCGGTGACGATTACCGGCATGTCCAAGGGCTCGGGCATGATCAAGCCGAATATGGCCACCATGCTGGGTTACATCGCTACCGATGCGCCAATCGCCAAGCCATTGCTGGATCAGTGGGTGAAATCGTTGGCAGATCTGTCTTTCAACCGTGTCACAGTGGATGGTGATACCTCTACCAATGATGCCTGCATGTTGATCAGCACGGCTCAGGCTCAGATGGCAGAAATTACTGCCTTGGATGAGCAGAGTCAGGTTCTGTACGACGCCCTGAAAGCGGTGTTCGTAGAGCTGGCTCAGGCGCTGGTGCGTGATGGTGAAGGTGCCACCAAGTTTGTAGAAATCGCCATTACTGGTGCCGCTTCCGATGCGGATGCCCGTGTCGTTGCGGAAACCATTGCACACTCTCCTTTGGTGAAAACCGCACTGTTTGCGTCGGACCCTAACTGGGGTCGAATCCTGGGCGCCATTGGCCGCGCGCCCATTGCTGAGCTGGATGTGGACAAGGTGAGCCTGTGGCTGGGCGATGTGCTGCTGGTGGAGCAGGGTGGCGTGGCCGAGAGCTATCGGGAAGCCGCCGGCGCCGCAGTGATGGCCGAGTCCGAAATCACCATTCGTGCTGATCTCGCTTGCGGTGATGGTGAGTGCACGGTATGGACCTGCGACTTCAGCTACGACTATGTGAAGATCAACGCGGAATACAGGACGTAAGCTCACGCCTGACGCCAGAAGCTTGACGCCCAATGCTGTAGGAGCCTGCCTGCAAGAGATTCCGGATGAGGCAAGGCAAAATGAGTGGCGAGTTGCGAGTGTCGAAAGGCAAAAGCGGGTTCTGCTTTTCGAAACTCGAAACTCGAAACTCGAAACCTGTGGCTTTCCTCGCCGTCCGCTGCGGTGGGTAACTGTCAAAGCAGAACCAATATAGAGCAAGGCCTCCCATGACTACCGAATCCACCCCCGCCATTACCGTTGTCGCCGCCATCATACGCGGGGAAGACGGACGCATCTGTCTCAGCAAGCGGCCGGACAACAAGCATCAGGGCGGGCGTTGGGAGTTTCCTGGCGGCAAGGTGGAAGGTGGGGAGCGACTTGCTGACGCACTGACCCGTGAACTTCATGAAGAGCTGGGCATGGAGGACTCTGTGTCCTCTCCTTTCATGACCATCGCGCACCAGTATCCCGACCTGCATGTCACCCTGCATTTTCGTGATGTCACCGCATGGCGAGGCGTGCCGGCAGGCCGTGAAGGACAACAGGTAAGCTGGTTCACCATTGATGAGCTGCCGGGCCTGACGTTTCCTGCTGCCAATCAACCTGTAGTGACGGCGATTACGCTGCCTCCCTTGCTGGCCATTGCTCCTGATGCCTTTTCGCTGGAGCAATTGCTGGACGGCATCAAGCGGCTGGATCCGATCAGAACAGGTCTGTACCTGCGTAGCTGGAGTCATCACCCAGCCAGAGACGCTCTGCTTGAGGCCTGTGCGGCCCAGGGTCTTAAAGTCTGGCTGCGGGCGGACTCTCCGCAGGGGGTGGCTGGAGGGATTCCCGCTGGCGTGTTCGGGTTGCATCTTCCCGAGACGGTACTGCTGGACTGTGATACTCGTCCGGATTTCGCCGGTGTGGTTAGCGCGGCCTGCCATGATCAACAGGCACTGGATAAAGCCGTGTCGCTGGGCCTGGAGAGCGCACTGTTGTCCCCGGTAAACCCCACCGCCACCCATCCGGATCAGGCTCCGCTCGGCTGGGAAAAAGCCGGTCAGTGGGCTACGGGTTTGCCATTGACCTGTTACATGCTGGGAGGGGTGGGGCCGGAGGACATTGGTCGTGCCCGGGAGCATGGTGCGGTGGGTGTGGCAGGCATTCGCGCCTTTTGGCCACTCCTTTCTCCGTAGAACGTAGCGCAGCGGAGTAACGCACGGAGTGCGGCCCCGAAGGGGTGAGCGCCGCGAATAAGCCCACTTGCTGACCGAAGGGCTGTGAGGTTGGCACTGCCTCTGCAGAACGGTCCAGGCCCCATTCGGCCAACAATTTGGCTGGCTCTCCTACAGAGCCTCGCTTAGGCCCGGTTCGCCTCTGCAAGCAGGTTCCTGCGGAGGGGCGAGTGGTGAGAGAGCAGAGCCTATTCCTCGAAGTCCACGCCCGGTGCTTCCGGATCGCCGGGAATCGCATGGCGTTCTGCTGCCCAGTCGCCCAGATCAATCAATTTGCAGCGCTCACAGCAAAACGGCCGCCAGGGATTGTTGTCCCAGCGAGTCAGGCTTTTGCATTGTGGGCAGGGGTAGGTTTGAGTGGTGTTGTCGGTCATTGGGCTCAGTGGATAGTTAAAGAAAGACGGCTTGAGCGAGATCTTACCGTTTTTGAAGTCAGACGTCAGACGTCACTAGGCATGATTGTCTGCCAGCTCCAGGTAGTACCTGTGAAGCATATCCAGCTTTTCATGAAGCTTGTCCAGTGAGCCGTGATTTTCTACCACGTCATCGGCCTGATCCAGACGTCTGGAGCGCTCCAGCTGCGCTTTCATTATCGCGGCGACCTGTTCCTCGGGGACATGATCCCGGGCCATGGTGCGCTTCACCTGCAGCTCAGCGGGAGCGTCAATCACCAGGGTGCGATTCACCAGCTCTTTCTGACTGGTTTCAAACAGCAGGGGGGAGACCAGTACGGTATAGGGCGACTGGCTGGCGGCGATTTGCGTGCGTAACTCCTGACCGATGGCCGGGTGTGTGATGCCCTCCAATTCCTTGAGGGCAGCGGGGTCGGCAAATACGATTTCCCGGAGCGCGCGGCGGTCGAGCGTACCGTCTTCGGCAATCACATGGTCGCCAAAACGCTCAGCAATGGCCTTCAGGGCGGGCTTGCCTGGTTCTACCACCACGCGGGAGGCTAGATCGGCATCCACAATGGTGATGCCGAGCCGAGCCAGATAATCAGTGGCTGCAGTCTTGCCACTTCCAATACCGCCAGTTAGTCCTACAACAAACATGATGAATCCCGCTTGCAACCAACACGCATCATGCAGCACGCGGTGGGTTCTGAAATACCCGCGTTATTTCTGAAGCAATGTCAGTGTGAATTAGAGTTTGTACATTCCCAGGTACGACGTGACGATGGTGTCGCCCCACAGTAGCGCGATCCACCCGGCGGTGGCCAGGTAGGGGCCGAAGGGGATCTGTACGCGTTTTTCTCCGCCAAACAGCATGCCGCCCACCGCGAATACCAGCCCAACCACCGAAGAGAGCAGGATGATCAGTGGCAGGTATTGCCAGCCGACAAAGGCCCCCAGTGCGGCCAGCAGCTTGAAATCACCAAAGCCCATACCTTCCTTGCCGGTCATCAGCTTGAACAGCCAATACACGCTCCAGAGCGATATATAGCCTGCCATGGCACCGATCACTGCATCCTGTAGTGATACGGGTGATACGCCGAGCAGAGCCGCCAACAGGCCGGCCCAGAGCAGCAGTAACGTCATGGAGTCCGGAAGGAGCGTGGTATCGGCATCAATCATGGCAGCAGCCAGCAGCAGCCAGGTGGCAAACAGGGTAAACACCAGCCAGCCGCCATAGCCAAAGTGCCAGGCGCAAATGCCGGCCAGCACACCGCTGAGGATTTCAATCAAAGGGTAGCGCTTGCTGATCGGTGTCTTGCAGTCCTTGCACTTGCCGCCCAGCACCAGCCAGCTAATCACCGGCACATTCTCGTACCAGGCAATGGCATGGCCGCACTTGGGGCAGCGGGAGCGTGGTGTGACCAGATTGAAGACCGGTTGAGCGGCTTCTTCCGGTAACTCAAGAATTTCACGGGCCTCCGCACGCCACTCTCGCTGCATCATTTCCGGCAGCCGGTAGATCACTACATTCAGAAAGCTGCCTACAAGCAGGCCCAGAAAAATGCAAAACCCAACCAAAAAGGTTGGGTTTGTGGAAAGTAGAAACGTCATTATTGCTTTATACGACCTGGCCGAGTTGGAAGATGGGTAGGTACATGGCGACAATCAGGCCGCCAATGAGTACACCCAGAACAGCCATGATGAGGGGCTCCATCATGCTGGTGAGGCCATCAACCGAGGCATCTACCTCATCCTCGTAATAGATAGCGACTTTTTCCAGCATAGCATCCAGTGCGCCAGACTCTTCACCAATGGCGGTCATTTGGAGAGCCATGGCTGGGAATACTCCTGTAGATCTCATGGCAAACTGGAGCTGCTGCCCTGTAGACACGTCTTCTTTAACCTGCAGAACAGCGGTTCTGTAAACAATATTGCCGGTAGCTCCTGCGCAGGCATCAAGGGCATCGATTAACGGGACACCCGCAGAAAAGGTGGTTGACAGGGTTCGGGCATAGCGTGCCACTGTGGCTTTGAATGTGATGTCTCCGACGATGGGGAGTTTTAACAGAATACGATCAATAGCGTTTCTAAATGCCTGAGAGCGTTTTCGTGTCTCGCTAAAGCCAATAGAGATACCAATAATTGCTAGGACTATCGTTAAGAAATTAGCTTGTAAGGCCTCGGATAGATTGATCACAAACTGGGTAAACGCTGGTAGTTCAGCACCAAAACCTTCAAACAGTTCCTGAAATGTAGGCACTACTTTTACTAGCAGGATGGCTGTAACAATAATGGCAACAAAGATAACGGTTAGCGGGTATTTGAGTGCTTTTCGAATTTTTTGCTTCAAGGCTTCACTTTTTTCTTTGTACAGAGCCACCCTGTCTAACATGGTTTCCAGTGAGCCCGATTGCTCACCTGCGTCAATCAGGCTGCAGTAGAGGTCGTCAAAGTACAAAGGATGCTTACTAAGAGCTCCAGCAAAATTGTTACCCCCTTCCACTTCCGTTTTGATATTAAGAATCAGCTCCTTCATGGTAGGATTTTCTAGGCCATCGGCAACAATTTCAAAGGACTGAACAAGAGGAACGCCGGCTTTCATCATGGTGGCCATCTGTCTAGTGAAGATGGCAATATCCATTGGCTTAATTTTTTTCTTGCCGCCAATATTGATTTCTCGTTTTCGAACCACCTTTTTGGCGTTGATGCCTTGTTTTCGGAGCTCAGCCTTCACGATGGATGGCGCTTTTCCAGTTGCCTCCCCTTTGACTTTGGCCCCCTTGCGGTCCACCCCTTCATAAATAAAGGTGACGGTTTTTTGTTCTGCTGCTTTTGTAGCCATAATTAATGTCCGCTGGTAACACGGTTAACTTCTTCCAGGCTGGTGAGGCCTTGCATGACTTTTACCAAGCCTGAACGATGAAGGTCATTGAATCCTTCCTTTCTGCACTGGTCACCAATCTGAATGGAGTTGCCTTCTTCCATGATGATTCTGGCAATTCCGTCTGTAATCTTGACGACTTCGTAAACGCCCAAGCGACCTTTATAACCGTTTTTGCACTTGTCGCAGCCCTCAGGCCCATAAACAGTAAAACCTGACTGTATGTCTTCTTCCGTGAATCCCATCTCAAGCAGAGACTGATTGGGGACATCCACAGGAGTTTTGCAGTGCTCACAAAGTCGGCGAGCTAATCGTTGAGCAATGATCAGGAGTACCGAAGTTGCAATGTTAAACGAGGGGACTCCCATGTTACGCAGACGAGTAAGAGTCTCTGGCGCGCTGTTGGTGTGCAGTGTGGATAGTACCAAGTGCCCGGTCTGGGCGGCCTTGATGGCGATATTGGCGGTTTCCAGGTCCCGAATTTCCCCGACGAGAATAATATCAGGATCCTGACGGAGGAAGGCTCTCAGTGCAGCTGAAAAGTCCATGCCCTGTTTGGGGTTTACGTTAACCTGGTTGATCCCTTCAAGGTTAATTTCAACAGGGTCTTCCGCCGTGGAAATGTTCCGTTCAGGCGTATTGAGAATATTCACCCCGGTGTAAAGCGATACGGTTTTGCCTGATCCCGTAGGGCCTGTTACCAAAATCATTCCCTGAGGCCTGTGCAGAGCCTCCATATAAAGCTGCTTTTGCTCGTCCTCATAGCCAAGCGCATCAATGCCCATCTTGGCAGATTCGGGATCAAGGATACGCAGTACGATTTTTTCGCCAAACAGGGTGGGGCAAGTATTGACCCGGAAATCGATGGCCCGGGTCTTGGATATTTTCAGCTTGATCCGGCCATCCTGGGGAACGCGCCGCTCGGAAATGTCCAGCCGTGCCATGACCTTGATGCGGGCGGAAATCTTGCTGGCCGTATTCACCGGGGGTTTGGAGACGGTTTGTAGTATGCCGTCCTGACGAAAACGAACCCGGTAAGTTTTCTCATAGGGCTCAAAATGCAAATCAGAGGCGCCGCCCTTGATGGCATCAAGCAGTAACTTATTTACAAAGCGGACAATGGGAGCATCATCGGAGCCTGCAGACGTTTCTTCCTTGGCTTCACTGCCATCGCTGGTCTGCAAATTCTCGAGACCATCATCCAGGTCATCGAAGGCGCTGTCATCGGATTCGGACTCAAGGTTGTCTATCCAGCGAGTCAGTTTGTCCTCTTCAACAATGACCGTTTCGATATTCAGGCCTGTGTTAAAGCGAATCTCTTCCAGTGCGGGCAGGTTAGTTGGGTCAGATACAGCAACAAAAAGCCGGCTGCCGCGACGAAACAGGGGAAGAACATGATGTTTGGTGATCAGTTTGGGGTCGACCAGATCCCTGATCAGGCTGTCCCGCTGGAAGGTATTGAGATCCAGAATAGGGTCGCCGAACTCCTCTGCCACGGTCAGCGCAAGCGCCTGGGCCGAAATAGAGTTTCGGGCAACCAGCTGATGAACCAGACTGGTTTTCTCCGCGCGGGCCTCCTGAAGGGCTTTTTGAGCATCTTCAGGGCTGATCAGGCCTTTCTGGATCAATCGGTGCGGCAAGCCACTGAAAGAGGGGGTGCGGTCAGTCATGTCTCTCTGCTTGTTTATAATTAGTATGTGCTCTCGATTCAGCACTTTATTCGTAACATACCGATTACATCCTGATCAGGGAAGCCCGAATATCCAAAAATCAGGGCGTTGCCGCAGATTCTTTGTGTGTTTTGACAGAAGTGTTTTTTTAAACATTCACGCACATGCTGACACTCGGGGCGCATCAGGGTGAGGCTGGGTGACAAGGAGTGTCACCAGGTGACGGTCTGGGGCCACCGTGAAGGCTGTTGTCCTTGATGGGCGTGATACTGAAAGCCATGCAAAGGCCGAAAATGCTGGGGTCTCGCTCTGTAAGCAAAGTTGGCCCGGTGTGTGCATTGTAACGTACAGTTGCTCGCCGGGGGTGAGCTCACTATAAAGATTTGCCAAATTTGGAGAGACACAATGAGAAAGCAAATTCAACAGGGTTTCACCCTTATCGAACTGATGATCGTGGTTGCCATCATCGGTATTCTGGCAGCTGTTGCGATCCCGGCTTACCAGGATTACACCGTGCGTGCCCGTGTTGCCGAAGGTCTGGCTGCTGCCTCTGCTGCCAAGATTCAAGTTGCTGACGTTCTGGCCGGTGGTAACCCGCAGGCTGATGCCAATGGTTATTCTGCTGGTTTCCCCGCTTTTGTTGCAACTGCTAACGTCAATAACGTTGCAATTGATGCCGCAACCGGCGTCATTACTGTAACCACCACTGCCAACGCTGGTGGCGGTACTGTGTTGTTTATTCCGAATGCTCCGATTGGTACCGCGCTGCCTGACGCTTCTGCAGGTTCCTTCGTTCCGCCGGCAGCCTCTGTAGCATGGCGTTGTACCACTGCTGATTCTGTGAACGGTAGCGGCTTCGCTAACTTTGCAAACGGTGGTCTGCTGTCCCGTTTCGCTCCGTCCGAGTGTAAGTAAGCTTAAAGGCTTGGCATAAAGGGGCGCTTCGGCGCCCCTTTTGTGTTTTTGGATAATGATTATGGTTTTAATGTCTCGTATTCGCCAGGCTGGGCGGGCAGGCATGCTTCATCTTGGTGTCAGCGTAATCCTCGCTTTGCTGGCTGCCGCTCTTGTTTTTGGGCTTTGGTATCCCTTCCCTTACAGCACTATCACAGGCGGCTCTGAGCTTTTTTTGCTGCTTGTTGCGGTGGATGTTGTTTGCGGTCCTCTTCTCACTCTTGTTGTATTTAATCCGGTAAAACCCAGGGCCGAACTGGTCCGGGATATCACCGTCATTGCGGTTTTGCAGTGTGCTGCCTTGCTCTTCGGACTGAGCAGTGTCTTTGAGGCTCGACCTGTTTATCTCGCGTATGAGGGCGACAGGTTTCGGGTGGTAACCGCCGCTGAAATCGATTACCAGGAAATTGATAAAGCACCTGAGGAACTCCGAACGTTGAGTGTAGCCGGGCCACGGTTATTGGGAGTAAGACTGCTTGACGGCAGTGATCCTGAGTATATGCAGAGTATTCGTCTGGCTATGAGGGGGCTGCACCCGTCCTTGCGTCCAGACCGCTGGGTAGAATATGGGGCTCAAATAGATGATCTTCTACGTGAGGCTCATCCCGTCACGTTGCTTCGAGATGTATTGACAACCAGGGAGTGGGAGAACCTGGAGGAGATGTTTTCTGGACAAGGGTTACGGTCGGAGGAGGTGGGTTATTTGCCTCTCGTATCGCGTTGGACAGATACTTGGATCGTCCTTGTTTCTTTGGAGGATGGCTTGCCTGTAGGCTACGCCCCCATCGATGGTTGGGGCGAGAAGTAAAGCCGCTCGGAGGGGGGGCTTTTCTCCCTTCAGGGTGGCTGGCTTCATGTTATCCTGAGGGAGAGGTCCACGGCCTGAACGTGCTTGGTGAGCGCGCCTGAAGACAAAAACCATTCCCGGTTGCCGGGAAGGCTGGCCGCATTCTCCATGGTCAGGTTGCCTGATACCTCCAGCGCGGAAGCAATCTCCATTTCCGCTGCTGTTGCCAGCTCTTCCGTACTGAAATTATCCAGCATAATCTGATCCGGCTTTAGCCCGGCTGCTTCCTGCAGCTCCTCCAGCGTTTCGACCTCCACAATAATCTTCTTCTCCGGTGCCAGTGCGCGTGCTCGCTCAATCGCCGCAGTAATGCCACCACACGCCGCCACATGGTTTTCCTTGATCAGGAAGGCATCGTAGAGTCCGATGCGGTGGTTCTGGCAGCCGCCGCAGAGGACGGCATACTTCTGGCCGGCGCGCAGGCCGGGGAGCGTTTTGCGGGTGTCGAGAATGGTGACTCGGCTGCCGGCGACTGCATCAGCATAGCGGCGAGCGGTGGTGGCAGTGCCCATGAGGGTCTGCAGGAAGTTCAGCGCGGTTCGCTCACCGGTCAGGATCTGTCGGGTGTTGCCGCTGAGGGTGCAGAGGGTAGTGTCCGCGGTCAGACGGTCACCATCGGCCACGTGCCATTCCAGTTTCACATCGCCCAGTTGCCGGAAGACTTCGTCAGCCCAGGCGATGCCGCACATCACCGCATCCTCGCGGGTAATGATGGTGGCGCTACTGGTGCTGTCGGCGTCGATCAGCTGAGCGGTGATGTCGCCGTCGCGGATATCCTCTTCCAGCGCAAAGGCCACGTTCCGGGCGATGTCATCACGGATGTAATCGGGCATAGGCTGGCTCATGGTGTGCTATCTCTCTGATTCTGCGACGGTAGATACGATACGGCCCGCCTTTACTGCTGTAGAGGCGGGCCGTGAGGATACCAGTGGTTGTACCGGCTGTTAATCCGCTTTCTGTTTGGCGAAGAATTCCCGGCTCAGCATCACCACAATGGGGGATAGCAACAGGAGGGCGATCAGGTTGGGTACCGCCATCAGGATGTTCATGATGTCGGCCATGGCCCAGACAAAATCCAGGCTCACGTAGGAGCCTACCGGGATGGCAATAACCCAGATGATCCTGAATGGCACGATGGCCTTTTCACCAAACAGGAACTGCGTGCAGCGCTCGCTATACAGGCTCCAGCCCAGCAGTGTCGTGAAAGCAAATATCGCCAGGCCGCAAACCACGATGACATCGCCGAAATCGCCGAAGGTGGCGGCAAAAGCCATGGATGACAGTGGGGCCCCTTCGGCGCCGCTGGTCCAGACGCCAGTAGAGACAATCGCCAGCCCGGTGATAGAGCAGACAATGATGGTATCAATGAAGGTGCCCAGCATGGCGATGGAGCCCTGTCTGGCCGGGTGATCGGTGTTGGCAGAAGCATGGGCAATCGGTGCGCTGCCAAGGCCGGCTTCATTGGAGAAGATGCCGCGCGCGACCCCGAAGCGGATGGCTTCCTTGACCAGAGCACCAGCAAAACCACCTGCGGCAGCGGTGCCGGTGAAGGCACTCTCAAAACACAGGGCCAGGGCGCCGGGAATAGCGCTGGCGTGATCCACCAGAACCACGAGCCCGGCCAGCAGATAGGCCAGCGCCATGAACGGCACCACGAAGGTGGCCACATGGGCGATTCGCTTCATGCCTCCGAGTACGACCATGCCCACCAGAACGGCCAGTACGACACCGGTAATCCAGGTTGGCAGGCCAAAGCTGTCATTGAGGCCGTGGGCCACGGAGTTGGCCTGCACGGTGTTGCCAATGCCGAAGCCGGCAAACATGCCGAAAAAAGCAAAAACAATAGCCATCCAGGCCCAGTTTTTGCCCAGACCGTTGCGGATGTAGTACATGGGGCCACCGACATACTGGCCCAGATGGTCTTTCTCACGGTAGTGAACCGCCAGTACGGCTTCGGCGTACTTGGTGGCCATGCCCACCAGCGCGATCAGCCACATCCAGACCAGGGCGCCGGGCCCACCAGAGTGGATGGCCGTGGCGACACCCACAATGTTGCCGGTGCCGATGGTGGCAGACAGTGATGTGGCCAGAGCCGCACCCGCGCCAATGGTGCCCACGCCGGTTTGTGGGCCAAACATCTGACGGAAACCAAAACCCAGTTGTCGCAGCGGGAGGAAGCGCAGGATCAGGGTCAGATAGATGCCGGTGCCGGCGATCAGGATCAGGGCTGGCCAGCCCCACAGAAATCCGCTGATTTGATTAAGAATTGCTACTGCTGCTTCCATGTTCACCGTCCAACACCCCGAAAAGACTTAGGCTAGGGGAAATGGCCGCGCAGGAAAAGGGCGCTGTACCGACTGAAACGTATTCATTCTTTGGTGTAACTGCCAACTAGTTCAAAATCAGTACACATGTATACATGATACAGTCGTTTTCATTAGAAGACTGGAGCCGTGCCGCGACAAGCTGCACGGCCAATCCTGCAGGTGTCGTCATGTCCAGGGTCGCTCATTTGCACTCCGACTCCCCAACAAAAGACATTGCCCGTTTGCCGCAGGCCATTGAGAAGGTGCGCTCCCGGCACGTCGCCCTGTGTGTGGACTATCTCAGCGACATGCTCGATGGTGCGGATGACGCCCTGTATGCCCTTATTGAAAAGGCGACAGACAGCGAACGTGATGGCTATTTCGAGGCCATGCGTGCACTTCGGGTGCAGAGGCAGGACATCATGACCGGGTTTCGTCAGTCGCTGGAAAGCCTGTTCCAGAATCTGGCAAGTCCGAGCCGGTTATCGAGCCCCTCCACTCATGTGGCTGTGGATCTGGATTCACTGACACTGGTCAATGAGGACGAGGTGGAAACCTCGGTGGCGCTGGATAATATGGCGCGCAGAGCCCGCAACGGCTGTGATGAGCAGCTGCGCGTCCTCAATCATCGTCTTCAATTCCTGCTCAAGAACGACACCGAGCTGGGTGAAAAGAACAGTCCGCTGGAGCCGCGCCAGCTGGTGACGGCCTTCAGTGATGTGCTTGGCAAACTCGCTCTGGATATCAAGGCACGACTGGTCGTCCTCAAGTTATTCGAGCGGGAAGTCATGGCGGAAACCGGTTTTCTGGTCAGTGAGGCCAATGCCGTATTGATCAAGGCGGGAGTGCTTCCCGACATGAAAACTGCGCCCATAGCGCCGGTCAGGAGACCGGGTAGCCGCTCTCTTTCCCGTTCCAGCGCTTCCCCTGTTACAGGCCCCGCCTCGCCTGCTGCAACTCCTCACCCGGCGCAGTCAGAGGGCAATGACCAGATGTTCGGCCTTCTGCAGGAGCTGCTGGTGACCATGCGGGGTTTGCAGGGCGGTTCCGGTGAGGCGCCATCCGCCGGGCAGAACGACACCCCCATGGCGGTCATGCATAACGGCGTGCCACACATGAATGGTGCGCCCATCGCCAACCCGGTCGGGGTACGCCCGGTCAGCTCGGATGACCTGCTGGCGGTGCTCAATCGGCTGCAGCGCGTTGAGCAAAGTCTGAACCCTGCAGAGGAGCAGACGGGCTCGTTGAAATCGGATCTCTCGGACTTGCTGGACAGCGAACACGGCCAGGCCATCCATGCCCTGGATCAGGGGGATGATGACGTCATCAATCTGGTCACCATGCTGTTTGATTTTATTCTCGACGACGAGGGGTTGGCATCCGAGATCAAGGCGTTGATTGGCCGCTTGCAGATACCGCTTCTCAAGGTGGCGATTACCGACAAGAGCTTCTTCAGTAATGAGAGCCATGATGCCCGCTTGTTGCTGAATACGCTGGCAAGAGCGGGCGGGCAGTGGGATCCACAGCAAGGGATACAGGATGAGCTCTATCAACGCATCAATCAGGCGGTGCATCGCATCATTGATGACTTCGAAGAGGATGCCAGCCTGTTTCACCGCCTGCTGTTGGAGTTCGAAGAGTACCTGGCCGGCCAGTCTTCCCGCTCCGACCGTGTGGAGCAACGTGTCAGGGAGGCAGAGGAGGGCAAGGTGCGCGCCCAGCAGGCGCGCCAGGCTGTTACCACCGCGCTGGATGAGCGTGTTGCCGGGCGTCGATTGCCGGAGACGGTAGTGCAGCTGTTACGCCAGGGCTGGAGCGAGGTGATGTATCTGACCTGGCTAAAGGATGGCGCTGAGAGCCTGGCCTGGCAAAAGCGATTGAAGGTGGTGGATGCGGTGGTCTGGAGTGCGCTGGAGCATAGCAGCCAGGGCGCGTTGGAAAAGCTCAAGTTGCTCAGTCCGAAGCTGTTGAATTCCGTACAGTCCGGACTTGCGCAGATTCATTACGATGAAAATGAAAGTGGTGAACTGTTGCGCGGGTTGGCGGAGGTGCATCAGCAATTACTCAAGGGGCTGGAGACCGCGCGGGTTGAAGTGGCGCCGCAGCAGGAGGCGCCGAATGTGGCTGAACAGGATCCTGAGTTGCCGGAAGATCATTATCTTGTCCGCAAGGCGGCGCAGATGTCTGCAGGGCAGTGGGTGGAATTGCTGGACGGTGACGAGAGCCGAAGAGCGAAGCTGGCTGCCAATATTCGCAGTGGCGTCAAGTTGGTCTTTACCAACCGCAGGGGTATCAAGGTAGTGGAATTTTCCGCATACAGCCTGGCCGTTGCCCTTCACAAGGGGACTGTTAAACTCATTGAAGAAGGGGCTCTGTTTGATCGGGCTCTGGAAGCCGTAATTGGTGATTTGCGGCGTATGCAGGCAGGCTCTCCTTAATAGCCTGAATCCTGTCCCTGTATCTGATCCTGCAAGGAGTGCATGGGTGCTGACCCTCTCAGATCATCGGGTGAAGCAGGCGCAATGGTGCCCCTCGCCCAATCATAACGAACGCCCTGACCCTGACGATATTTCCCTTCTGGTCATTCATAACATCAGTCTCCCGCCGGGTCAGTTTGGCGGCCCCTATATCGAAGACCTGTTCTGCAATCGTCTCGATCCAGACAAGCACCCCTATTTTCAGGAAGTGCATCAGCTCACTGTTTCCTCGCACTTTCTGATCCGGCGCGACGGCCAGCTGATGCAGTTCGTCCCCTGTGACCGGCGTGCCTGGCATGCCGGCGTTTCCGCCTTTGCCGGAAGGGAGAACTGCAACGACTACTCTATCGGCGTAGAGCTGGAAGGCACCGATCAACTGCCTTACGAATGTGCCCAGTACCGTACCCTGGTAGCGCTGACGGCGCTGCTGCAACGGCATTATCCGGCCATTACCCGAGAGCGAATCACCGGGCATGAACAGATCGCCCCGGGTCGCAAGACCGACCCGGGCCCGGCGTTTCAGTGGGACAGCTATTTCAAGAGTCTGGCGGCATTCAAGGAGAATCTGGCATGACCTTTCTGATGTTGATACTGGTGCTTGGTCTGCGTCGTCTCGAAAGTGACTGGCCGCACTGGATGATTAATGGGCAACGGCACCATGCCTGGTTGCAGATTCTGGCCAGCCGCTTTGGCAACGGCCTGCTGCTGTGGTGTCTGGCCATTGCCATCCCGGCGGTGCTGTTAGGCCTCATTGAGTGCTGGCTGCAAGGGTTCTGGGGGCAGTGGCTGTGGCTCTTGCTTGGCAGCGTGGTGCTGCTCTGGTTGCTGGGCGGCCACAGCGAATTTCGGCAGGTAGATGAACTGCTGGTGCGCGGCCGCATGAATGACCCTGAAGGCTTTGCTGCTTTGGCGGAAGATGAATTTGGCGTGCAGGGCGATCCGACGGAACCTGCCGTGCAGCAAGCGCTGGCTGAGCGGATTCTGGGTCGTGAGCAGCAGCTGTTTGTGGCCATTTTCTGGCTGGTCGTCTTTGGCCTGCCTGCGGCGCTTGTTGTGGTTCTTAACCATTCCTGGTCGCAGCGGGCCGAGCGGGAAAATACCCGTTGGGCAACCACGCTTGATCATTGGTTGAGCTGGCCTGCGCAGCGCCTGATGATCTTCAGCATGGCGCTGGTGGGCGATTTTGCAGCGGTGCTGGATTACATGCGCGGTCACTGGCTGAAACTGCAGGGGGCAGAAAAACATGCGGCTATCGCCGCAAGAGTTGCCATGGATGTGCCTGAGCAGGAAGTGGGCTCCCCTTTCTATCAAATGATTGCACCGCTGGAGTCCC
This sequence comes from Alcanivorax sediminis, assembly GCF_009601165.1. NCBI lineage: Bacteria > Pseudomonadati > Pseudomonadota > Gammaproteobacteria > Oceanospirillales > Alcanivoracaceae > Alcanivorax > Alcanivorax sediminis. The sequence goes on from NZ_WIRE01000002.1 coordinate 17,873, forward strand.
TGCAGGGCCTGCTGCTGCGCTGCATGGCCGTGTGGCTGATCATGGCGGCGCTGTGGGTGATGTTGAGCTGAGCGCGCCGGGCCAGAGTCGGAAAGAGTGAAACGGTTGCCCTTGTGGGAGCGGGGCCCCGGCGCGAAGACGGCCAGAGCGCGCTTTCCCACTGGCGTGTTGTTCTGGAGGGTCTGCTGGTTTCATCAAGACAGCACTTTATTCGCTATTCGTCTTATGGAAACGCTGCCAGGCTGGGCGCAAGCTGGTAACGACTGGTAATGAAATAGTGCCCAAATAATTGTTTTTGAGGGTTTTTGTCATTTGACCGGCCGGTCATCATCGCTAGTATGAATGCAGGTATCCGGCGCAGGCCGGAGAGCAACGAGGTTCGCCTCGCCCGGACACCCCCGGGTATGTTTGCGGTATGACAGTGATCCTGACGTACCGTTCGGCTACGCGAAAAAGGACGCACGCCCATGCAAAAACGCAGTTTCTTCGATGATATGGATCCCGCTGAAACACGGGAGTGGCTTGACGCACTGGAATCGGTGGTCGAGCGGGAGGGCCCGGAACGGGCAGCCTGGCTCCTCGATGTCATTGCCAACGAAGCCCAGGAGCAGGGCATTCATCGCACCCATCTCAACACCCCCTACCTCAATACCATTTCTCCACAAGACGAAGCCCCCATTCCCGGTGACGTGTTCATGGAGCGTCGTATTCGTTCCCTGGTGCGCTGGAATGCCCTGGCCATGGTGATGAGGGCCAACATGAACAACGATGACGAGCTGGGTGGCCACATTGCCTCCTTTGCCTCATCCGCCACTCTCTACGATGTCGGCTTCAACCATTTCTTCCGGGCCCCCAGTGATAAAAATGAAGGGGACCTGGTGTTCTTTCAGGGGCATTCGGCGCCGGGCGTATATGCGCGGGCCTACCTGGAAGGCCGTATCAGCGAAGAGCAACTGGATAATTTCCGTCGGGAAGTGGACGGGCAAGGCCTCTCCTCCTACCCGCACCCATGGCTGATGCCGGATTTCTGGCAGTTTCCTACGGTGTCCATGGGGCTGGGGCCGATTCAGGCCATCTACCAGGCCCACATCATGAAGTACCTGCAGAATCGTGAACTGATCGAGAAGGACGACCGCAAGGTCTGGGCGTTCATGGGTGATGGGGAGATGGACGAGCCGGAATCCCTTGGCGCGCTGGCGCTGGCTGGCCGGGAGAAGCTGGATAACCTGGTATTCGTGGTTAACTGTAACCTGCAGCGTCTGGATGGCCCGGTGCGTGGTAACGGCAAGATCATTCAGGAACTGGAGGGTGTGTTCCGTGGCGCCGGCTGGAATGTCATCAAGGTGGTCTGGGGTCGGCTATGGGACCCGCTGCTGGAGAAGGACAGCCAGGGCCTGCTGCGTCGTCGTATGGAAGAGTGCGTGGATGGCGAATATCAGGCGTACAAGAAGAACGGCGGCGCTTATACCCGTGAGCATTTCTTTGGTGAATACCCGGAGCTGAAGGAACTGGTAGCGCATATGTCCGATGAGGACATCTATCGTCTCAATCGCGGGGGCCACGATCCCTTCAAGGTCTATGCGGCCTACCACGAAGCCACCAGGCACACCGGTCGTCCTACCGTGATTCTGGCCAAAACCGTGAAAGGCTATGCCACTGGAGCGGGTGAAGCAGTCAACAAGACTCACCAGATGAAGAAGCTGGATCTGGAAAGTCTCAAGGAATTCCGTGACCGCTTCGATATGCCGTTCACCGACGAACAGCTGAAGGACGTCCCTTATTACCGCCCCGAGTCGGACTCTCCTGAGCTGCGCTACATGAATGAGCAGCGCAACAAGCTCGGTGGCTTTATGCCGGTACGTCGTCAGCAGGCGAGCGAGCCGCTAACAATACCCGGGCTGGATGTGTTTGCCAGTTTTCTGGAGGGCAGTGGCGATCGGGAGATTTCCACGACCATGGCCTTCGTGCGCATGATGAGTGCACTGATCAAGGACAAGCAGATCGGCGAGCGTGTGGTGCCGATCGTGCCCGATGAAGCCCGTACTTTTGGTATGGAAGGGCTGTTCCGTCAGCTGGGAATTTATTCCTCCGGTGGCCAGAAATACGAACCGGAAGATGCCGGTCAGGTGATGTACTACCGGGAAGACAAGAAGGGCCGCATCCTGGAAGAGGGCATCAACGAAGCGGGCGCCATGTCCGGCTGGCTGGCGGCTGCCACCAGTTACAGCGTGCATAACTTCGCCTTGATCCCGTTCTACATCTATTACTCCATGTTCGGTTTTCAGCGTATTGGTGACCTTGCCTGGGCGGCAGGCGACAGTCAGGCCCGCGGTTTCCTGCTGGGGGCGACAGCCGGGCGCACCACGCTTAATGGAGAGGGCCTGCAGCACCAGGACGGACACAGCCATATATTGGCTGGCACTATTCCCAACTGTGTCACCTACGACCCCACCTACAGCTATGAGTTGGCGGTGATCCTGCACGATGGCCTCAAGCGCATGTACGAAAACAACGAAAAAGTTTTCTACTACCTGACGCTGATGAACGAGAACTATCGGCACGGCGCCATGCCGGAAGGTGCCGAGGAAGGCATCCGTCGCGGCATGTACCTGTTGCGCGAAGGCAAGGGAAAAAACAAAAAAACACTGCGAGTTCAGCTGCTGGGCAGTGGCACCATTCTCCGCGAAGTGGAGGCAGCAGCAGAATTATTGCGCGATGACTTTGGTATCGCTGCGGATGTATGGAGCGTCACCAGCTTCAACGAACTGCGTCGCGAAGGCATCAGGAAAGACCGTGACGAGCTGCTCCACCCGGACAGTGAGCGCGAACAGAACTGGGTAGAGAAATGTCTGGCTGATCGCGAGGGGCCGGTGATTGCATCCACCGATTACATGCGCAGCTTTGCCGACCAGATCCGTCCCTGGATCAAGGCGCCTTACTTGGTACTGGGCACTGACGGCTTTGGTCGCAGTGATTCCCGTCAGAAGTTGCGCCACTTCTTTGAAGTGGATCGATACTTTGTGGTGCTGGCGTCGCTGAATGCGCTCCGCAAGGAAGGTAAGGTGGATGCAGCGACCGTTAAGCAGGCCATCGAGAAATACGGCATCGATACGGATAAACCCTATCCGGTGATGCATTGATCGCACCTCAAGAGAATCTCACTAAAAGGAGACTGGTGTGAGTGAGAAGATTCAGGTTCCCGATGTGGGCAGCAGTGATCCTGTTGACGTCATCGAGATCAGCGTAAAGGTCGGCGACACCATCGCCGCGGAAGACACCATTGTGGTGCTGGAATCGGACAAGGCCACCGTGGAAGTGCCGGCGCCGAAAGCGGGCAAGGTCACTGCCATCAATGTGAAGGTGGGCGATCGCGTAAAAGAAGGCGATGACCTTCTGGAGGTTGAGGGCGATGCCGGTGCCACGGATAGCGCTCCGGTAGCTGAAGAGAAAACTGACGTTTCGGCGGTTACGGAAGCGGCATCCGAGCCAAAGATCGAGGCGGCTCCTGCCGTGTCAGCCAGCAGCGAAGGTGCCCGTACGGAAACCGTCTCTGTGCCGGATCTGGGTGACATCGAAGGCGCCGAGATCATCGAAGTCAGCGTGGCCCCCGGTGATGTGCTGGAAGCCGAGCAGGTAATTGCCGTTCTGGAATCAGACAAGGCCTCGCTGGAAATTCCGGCACCCATGGCGGGCATCGTGGAGACGGTGATCATCAAGGCCGGCGACAAGGTTAGCACCGGCGATGCTCTGTTGACCTTGAAAGTGTCTGGCGGTGATGCCGCCCATGCACCCGCTGCGCAGGATAAGCCTGCTCCAGCCAGGGCTGAAGCGGCGGCCAGCAAGCCCGAGCCTGAAGCGACACCGGCCCCGGCAGCAGTGAGTTCGCCAGGCAAGTCGGTACACGCCGGCCCTGCGGTGCGCAAGCTCGCCCGGGAAATGGGGGTGGACCTGGCTCAGGTCTCCGGGACTGGCCCGAAAGATCGGATTCTCAAGGAGGATGTGCATGCCTGGGTCAAGCAGCGTCTGGAGGTGCAGCCTGCTGCGGGGGGCGGAGGAGGTGGTCTGTCGCTGGATCTTCCGGATATCGATTACAGCCAGTTTGGCGATATCGAGCGCGAAGAGCTGAACAAGCTGCGTAAGGTGTCTGCCCAGAACCTGCACCGCTCCTGGTTGACCATTCCCCACGTGACCCAGCATGACAATGCTGACATTACCGATCTGGAAGCCTTCCGCAAGCAGCAAAACAAGGCGTTGGAGCGTGAGGGAATCAAGCTTACGATGCTGGCGTTTCTGGTGGCGGCCTGTGCCAAGGCGCTGAAGGAGTTTCCGCGTTTCAATTGCTCCCTGGAGAACAGCGGAGAAGCCCTGATCCACAAGCACTACATCAACATCGGCATTGCGGTGGATACTCCCAATGGCCTGGTGGTGCCTGTGATCAAGGATGCGGACAAGAAAAGCCTGAAAGAGATTGCCCGGGAAATGGGCGAGCTGGCGGAGAAAGCACGTAATCGCAAGCTGACCCCGGCGGACATGAAGGGCGGTACTTTTAGTATCTCGTCACTGGGTGGCATTGGCGGTACGGCATTTACGCCGATTGTGAACTGGCCGGAAGTGGCCATTCTCGGGGTGAGCCGTTCGGACATGCAGCCGGTGTGGGATGGCAAGCAGTTCGTGCCGCGTCTGACCCTGCCGCTGAGCCTGTCCTATGACCACCGTGTGATTGATGGCGCCGAAGCTGCCCGCTTTACCACTTACCTGAGCCAGTTGCTGTCAGATATGCGACGGGTCTTGCTGTAGCCCAGAGCGGATACTGGACACAAGAAGGCCGGCATGAGCCGGCTTTTTTGTGAGTATGGCGAGGGACGTTATTCGTTTTCTTCCTTCATTTTCTCTTTCCGTTTTTCCTTGCGCTCTTCCCTGCGCTCTTTGCGTTTTTCTTTCATTTCGGCCATTTTCTTCTGCTGCTCCGGCGTCAGGATGGCGTTGATCTTGCCCTGGGTTTCATCATGCAGCGCTTTCATTTTTTCGCCCTGCTCGGTAAAGATAGCCTTCATCTGTTCGCTTTGCTCTTCGCTCAGATCCAGTTTCTGGGCCATGTGCTCGACCATGCGCTCACCGCCTTTATGATCACCGCCGGGGCCGAAGGCAAAGGCGGAAGTGGCGAACACGGCGAGAAGAATGACGATGACTTTTTTCATGATGCTCTCCTTGGGGGATATCCGTGGGGCTGCGGCCCCTGTCTTTGATGTGACCAGTATTGCCGCAAAGAGTGCAAGGAATATGCAGGGAATGTGGAAAAGAAGAGCAGGAGCGAGCTTCGAGCTTTCAGCTGCGAGGAAAATCAAAACCAGCGCAACGTCTGATACGGCTGTAGGTGGCTGTGAGTTAGCTAAAAGACCAAGTTTCGAGTTACGAGAAGCGAGTTTCGAAAGGCAAAACGTCATGTTCTACAGGTTTTCGTAACTCGCCTTTATGGCGTTTCCAGCCGGTAGCCCACCCCGTAGACACTGCCGATCCAGTCATGGGCATCGTCGCTGTGTTCAGTGAGTTTCTTGCGCAGTTTGCGTATGTGGCTGTCGATGGTGCGGTCGGAAACCACGCGGTGGTCCTGGTAAATTTCATCCATCAATTGGTCGCGCGACCAGATCCGGCCTGGGTGCCTGGCCAGGGTTTGCATCAGGGCGAATTCGATGGCGGTCAGGCTGATATGCTGGCTGCCGATTCGGGCCTCGTAGCGCTCCGGGTCCAGCTCCAGGATTTGCCCTGCTGGTGCGGGCTCCGGGTGTGCCCTGCGTAGCACTGCCTTGACGCGGGCCACCACTTCCCGCGGACTGAACGGCTTGCAAATGTAGTCATCGGCGCCCAGTTCCAGTCCCAGTAGCCTGTCCACTTCATCCACTCTGGCGGTGATCATCAGGATCGGCAAGTTGCTGTGTTTGCGAATTGACTTGCACACCTCCATGCCATCGCCGTCAGGAAGCATCAGATCCAGCAGCATGGCATCGAAGCGGCCACTTTCTGCGAGGGTGATGGCGGCCTTGGCGCTGTCGGTCTGTTCGGTTTCGAAGTGTGCGTGGGCAAGGTAGTCCGCTACCAGCTGGGAGAGACGGGGCTCGTCTTCGACAATCAGAATGCGGCTCATGCGAACTCTCCCGGCAAGGTCAGGGTAATACGAACGCCTCCCAACGGGCTGTGCTCGGCCTTCAGTGTGCCGCCATGGGCCTCGGCGATGCGCAGGCAAATGGCCAGCCCGAGCCCTGCGCCACCGGTGCGACGGTTGCGAGAGCTTTCCACCCGGTAGAGATGATCAAACAGCAGCGGCAGGGCGGTATCGGGCACCCCGGGTGCACTGTCCTCCAGGGTCAGTTGCCACTGGTTGCCCTGCGGTTTCAGCTGGATTAGCACCTGACCCTCATCGTGGGTGTACTTCACGGTGTTCTGCAGCAGGTTGTCCAGTAACTGACGAATACGCACCGGGTCAATTGAGGCGATGGCCTCATCGGGGAGGTCTGCCGTGACCGTGAGATGGTGTTGCGCCAGAGCGTGCTGGTAGCTTTCCAGTACATCCGTGACAAGTCGTGCCAGATCCTGTTGCTGGAACTGGTAGCGCAGGTTGCCGCCATCAGCCAGGGCCAGGTCACGAAGGTCATCGATCAGGTGAGCCAGCTGAGTGGTTTCACTTTCCAGCGCCTTGATGGCCTCAAGGTGCAGCGGACGAATACCGTCGACGAGCGCTTCCAGTTCGCCCTTGAGAATGGCCACTGGCGTGCGCAGCTCATGGGCGATATCGGATAACCAGCGTTGCCGTGCCTGCTGGCCCTGTTCCAGTCGTTCCGAGAGCAGGTCTAGTTGGCGGCTCAGGGTGCCAAGCTCGTCTCTGCGGTGATCCTCCAGCCGGCTGACGTAATCGCCTTCCTGCAGCGTTTGGGCATGTTGTGTGAGGGCGAGGATCGGAGCCACCAGATGCCGTGCCAATAGCCAGGAAACCAGTAATGACAGGCCGACGCCCACCGCCAACATCCAGGCGACAAAGCCCTGCTGGCGATCCCTGAAACGGTCGGACAGCTTGTCGCGTATGGCATCCTGATTGGGATGGGTCAGATAGCCAACGATCCGCCCGTCCGCTTCAATCGCTATCTCGGTGCGCAGTTTAGGTGGGGCTGGCGGGCCCAGCAGAACCTGCTTGTTGTGATCCAGCAGTTGCAGGTGCCGCATTTCGCCACGTTGCCCCCGGCCAGCGTCCCCGTCTCCGGCTAATCGGTACAGCCTGCCTAGTCGACGCGGATCATTCAGCAGGAAGTCCCAGCTGTTGCCCTGTTGATACATGCTCCCAAGGTGTTCGGCCAGTCGCTCTACCTGCTCTTGCTGACGTTCATCCAGATAGGTGTCGAGGCTGCGGATAAAGGAAAGATAGTAAAAGCCGCTGGCCGCCACCGTGAGGACCAGAAAGGTGCCCAGAAAGATCAGAAAGAGTTTGTTGCGGATGCCCATGGCGACGCGTCAGCTGTTAGGTACCCCAGTGTACCTTGCCGCCAGAGGAGGGGGAGTATTTGCACAATGTTTTCATAAAGACTGAGTGTCGAGTGACGAGACGCGAGTGTCGACAGGCAAAAAATGATAACCGAAAGTGGCCGCTTGGCTGTTGATCTTCGTAACTCGCTCTCGGTCAGTTTTTCGGTTTCCACAGCGTTTCCGGGTGCTCATTACGCTGGTTGATCAATCGGGCCATGATGAACAGCAGATCGGAAAGGCGATTGACCAGCGCCAGGCTGACCGGGTTTACCGCGTCATCGTCCTCGCTGTGCAGGGTCACCATTTGGCGCTCTACCCGACGCGCAACAGTTCGGCAATGGTGGCACCAGGCGGCGGCGGCGTGGCCGCCGGGCAGGACAAACTCCTTCAGCGGAGGCAGCTCTGCATTCAGCGTATCGGCCTGGGCTTCCACCTCCACCAGATCGTGATCATCAATCACCACCCGACCAGGAATGGCCAGTTCGCCGCCGATATCAAAAAGGCGTTGCTGAAGCAGCCCCAGTAGCGAATCAAGATCTCCTTCAAGGCGGTGGGTGCGCAGGACCCCGAGCATACTGTTCAGCTCATCCAGTTCGCCCAGCGCGATAATGCGGGGATGGTTCTTGCTGACACGGGAGCCGTCCGCCAGGCCGGTATCGCCCTTGTCGCCAGTGCGGGTGATGACGCGGTTGATGCGCGTTTTGTCGGTCATGAATAGATCCTTCAGGGCATCTTGCTGCAGGAGCTTGCCTGCAAGCGATGGTAGTAAAGCAAGCAGGACGGGATAAACGCGAGTCACGAGTTTCGAGTTGCGAAAAGCCAGGGCAAAAAACTTCTGTCCGGGTTTTCGCTTTTGCTTTTCGAAACTCGCTTCTCGTCACTCGAAACAATTTTGCATGTGTATGTGCGTCGGGCCGCGTACCCGTAATCGGTTAATTAAAACTCGTAGCCGATGGCAACGCGGTAATGCCGCTCTGGCAACGGATAGAGTGTCGTGCCACCGGTCCCTGCACTGTAAACGCCGTAGTCCGCCACCAGATGGTTTTCCAGGTTGTAACCACCGGCGCGCAGGTAGGCGCCGCGGTAGCGGGCGGTCAGCTGCAGGTCGGTGCTGCGGTAATGATCCAGTTTGGTGTATTCGTTGGCCAGGTCGCTGTCATAGTGACGATCACCGAGATAACGATGGCTCAGCTGGGCAGACAGCCAGGGTAGCGCCTGCCAGTCGGCGCTCACACTCATGGTGTGCTCTGGCACCAGGGGCACATCATTGCCGCTGTACTGGCCACCATCGAAACGGGCCTGTTGAGCGCTGGCGTTGGCCGTCAGGGTCAGGTCCTTGTCCAGGCGCCAACGGGAATTGATGCTGATGCCCTTGTGAACGGTGGGATCATCCAGGTTGCGGTTGGTGAAGCTGGCGGGATCAAAGAGGATTTCATTCTCGATCTCGGCGCGCCACAGGGTCAGGGTGGAGTGCTGAATGCCTTCTGACCAGCTGGCGCCCAGGGTATAGGTGCGCCCGGTTTGCGGATCAATAGGTGGATTGAACGGGGTCAACTCGTCCAGATTGGCAATTCGAACGCTGCGCTGGGCACCGGCAAACAGGGCCAGGTTGCCCGTGAAGGTATAGCGCAGGCCACCCTCATACATTTCGCCGTCCTGCTCCTTGTTATCGCCTTCTCCGCTCAGGGTACTTTCCAGGCGGCGGGCACCGGCACTGACGGACAGCTTGGGCGTCACACTGACCAGATTGTGCAGGTACCAGGCTCGCTGATCCTGTTCCAGGTCCCGGTTGCCAAAGCTGGTGTCACTGACGTAGTCATACTTGTAGAGGTCAAAGCCCAGCGTCCAGTTGTGTACCGCGCCGCCAGTGGTGAGCTGTCCTTCCAGTTTTGGGGTCAGGCTGAAGGTATCAATCACCGTATCGCTGGTATAGCTGCCGGAAACAAAATCGAACTCCTGATGCTGGCGGCGGCGCGCGGCGTCCAGTGTCAACGCAGTGCGGTCGGAGACGTTGATGCGTAACCCGGGCATCAACCAGTAGCTGTTCTGATCCACATTGTCATCGGGGTTGTCGGTGCCTTCGGGATCGTTTCGGAATTGATTCTCCGTGGCAGTGACACTGCGTCCACCAGGTAGCCCGGTGTATTGCTCTTGCCCAGTGGCGGTGAAATAAGCCTGGAAGCCTTCGCCCTGATAGCGCAGATCCGCGAACAGATTCTTGTTACGGGTGCGATTGTTCTCCCGGTAGCCATCACTGCTCAGCGACTGGCCCGCCAGTGCGCCGCTCAGGTTCTCGCGGCCTGCGGTGGCATACAGCTGGCCGCCCTCGGTATTGAAACTGCCGGTGCTGGCTTCCACGCCCGCGCTGTTCTGGTAGCGCTGGCGAGTGATGATGTTGATAGTGCCGCCGGTGGCGCCATTCCCGTAAAGCGCGGCACCGGCGCCGGGCAAGATGTCGATGCGCTCGATGGCGGCCAAAGGAATGCCCGTGAGTTCCGGAGCGCCAAGGTCAATACCGGTCAGGCGGCGGCCGTTGAGCAGAATCAGGGTGTTCTGGTTACCCGTGCCGCCAAAGCCCAGCAGGTCCACACTGGCGCCGGCCCCGTTGATACCGTAAAGCTGGCTGCTTTGCAGCCCGGCGACGGAGTCCAGTACTTCGGTGAGGTCGCTGGCGGGCAGGCTGTCGATCATCTGTCGATCAATCACAATCGTGCCGGTGGGCAGCTCGCTGGCCAGCTGCAGGCCGGCGGCGCCACTGACCTTCACGGCCTGAATGTCGTTGCTGGCCACGATCTGGCCACTGATGAGCAGGCTGGCTGCCAAAACAAGATTACGTTGCATCGGTGTTCCACAACATTGATTAATGCCCGCTACGATGGCGAAAAACGCTCAGCAATTCCAGTGCATAGCGGTAAATCCATGACAAATATAAGGGGAAAGGACGAAGTGAAAGGTGAGCGTTGAGAGGTAACTGGTGGGGAGGGAAGCCTGGTTAGCGGTGCCTGAGCAGGGCCCGGAACCAGGACGCCATCTCTGATGGCGGCGTTATTTTGTCAGTAGCGCCACTATTCTGCGGTTATGCGGAGCGGGGATCCCCAGCCTGCCAGCCTGTTTTACCAACCAACCATTGATTGCCTCGATTTCGGTAATGGCGCCATGCTGCCAGTCCGCGCGCATGGAAGAGGTATTGCCTGCGGTAGCGCTAGCCACTGCCAGCACGCTGTTCAGTGAGTGGCCGGGCCAGCTGGGGTCAAGGGCCTGAAGAACGGCATCAGCCTCCGCACAAAGCTGTTCGGCCAACTGCCGCAGAGCGGGGTTGTCCACGATGTGACCATTGGGCACATCATGCAGCGCAGTCAGGGGATTGATCACCACGTTGGCCACCAGTTTTTTCCATTGCGGCGTATGGATATTTTCGCACCACTGCAAGTTGGGCCAGTGGGACTGTAGCTCTCTGAACCAGCCAGGTTCGTCAATCGGACCGCCCAGCCAGGTGGTGTTTTCCGCAACGATCTGGTGATGTGGGTGTTGGCCCTTTACCGCGCTGGTGGAGACAGCATCCACAATGGCCACCCCCATTGGCAGGAGCCCATCCAGCGCGCCGAGGCCGTTCTGGAAACGAACCACCAGACTGTCTGGGTGGATTCGGTGGGTAATGGGCGAAAGGGCAAATTGGCTATAGGGCGTTTTCACCGCGACGAGCAAGTGGTCGATGGGGCCGGTCAGGGCCTCCGGGGCCAGGACCGGGAGTGTGAAGGTCGTGCTATGCCCATCCGGCAGTTGCAGGATTTTTGTCAGGGACACGCCGTTCCCCGACTTGATAACGGTTACCGAGTGCCCCGCCTGCAGCAGGTGCCAGGCGGCCAGGGTGCCCATGTTGCCGGCGCCCAGTAAATACCAGTGGGGGAGTGGGGGTGTCATGACTGCATGGTATGACAGCGGATCTTGAAAGTCTGCCGTTGGGTCAGCGGCTGGCCGGGGTCTGACGCGTACAAGGCCGCAGTGATGTCCCGGGTCAGCCGTTGGCCACGGCAGCCACAATACGTTTCTCAGAAACGGATAACGTCAGCTCAGCGTTGGCTTTTTCAAACAGCTTTTCAGGCTCGATGGCGCCCTCGGAACAGGTTAGTGCCATGCTGACCTGCAGGCTGATGAAGCCGGCAGCGGTCTGGTAAGCACGGTGGTTTAGGGTTTCATACAGACGCCGGAAGCTGCCGGGATCGCAATGTTGAAGGTCTGGCTGCCAGGTAATCAGGCAGAACAGATCCGGCTGGATTCGGCACAGGGTGTCCATGGGGCGCACTGACTGGCGCAGTCGCCGGCTGAAAGCCAGCACCCCTTGCTGCATGACCTTCTGGCCACGTTGTTGCTGCAAGGACTCGAATTCTTCCAGACGCAACAGGATCAGGCAGGCGGCGCCGCCGCGTTTCTCTGCTTGCTTGAGGGCGTTTTGCAGTGAACGGTTGCTGTCCTGACGGTTGCCAAAGCCGGTGAGAGGGTCCACCAGGGCCTGTTTCTTGAGCTGACGGTTGAAGGTCAGCATGCGCTGGTAGTCGGCCTGAACCCGGTTATGGCGCTGGATGATTCGGTCGGCGGCCATGACGCGATGCTGCAGTTGCTCGGTCATGGAAGACTTTGAGACGAAGTCATCGACACCTTGATCGAAGGCTTGCTGCAGGGCATCCACCCCTTCCCGGGCCGTGAGCAGCAGCACATAGGTGTAGCGGTTACTGGCTTCGTCGTTTTGGCGAATGCGACGGGTCAATTCCAGCCCGTCCATGCCTGGCATGAGCCAGTCGGCCACCACCAGATCTGCAGGTTGCTGGGCCAGTTGACCCAGCGCGTCCTGAGCACTGTTGGCATGACGAATGTGGGTGTAACCGGCGGCAGCCAGGGTACGATTGACCACCGCCGCTGAGAAGCGGGCGTCATCGACGACCAGAATTTCCATTTCGGCAGAGTTCATTGGCGTTCTTGTTGTTTTTTGTAATCTGTGAACTATAGCCGGTTTTTTGTTGATTGAAAATTAGCCTAATACGAAGTGGGAATCATTCTTTAAAGGCCCCTTTGCGCTGGATCAGATAAATCAGTCCCAGCACGGGCACCCCCATCAGGCTGGCCAGCAGGAAGAAGCCAGGATAACCCAGGTTATCCACCATGCTGCCGGAGTAGCCACCGATGGTTTTCGGCAGCAGGGTCATCAGTGAGCTGAAGATGGCGTATTGCACAGCGGTGAAGGACACATTGGTTAGCTGGGACAGGAATGCCACAAAGGCGGCGCTGGCCAATCCTGCGCTGAGGTTGTCGGCCGAGATCACCACATAGAGGATGCGGATATCGTGGCCGGCCTGGGCCAGCCACAGGAACAGCAGGTTGGTGGCGACGGTCAGGATCGCACCAAGATACAGCACCTTGATCACGCCATGGCGAACAGCCAGCAGGCCGCCAAGGAAGCCGCCAGCGATGGTCATGAACAGGCCGAAGGTTTTGACCACGGCGGCAATCTCGGTCTTGGTAAAGCCCATGTCCTCAAAGAACACATTGGAAATCACGCCAAGAACAATGTCTGAGATCCGGTAAAACCCCACAAAAAGCAGTATCACCAGCGCCAGCCGGGTGCCGTAACGGCGAAAGAAGTCCCGCACGGGTTCGATGTAGCTCTCTTCCACCAGCTGCTGTTCATAGAGTGGAGTCAGTGCCATCAGTTTCACGACCATGAGGACCACCGCGATGGCAAGAGCCAATCGGCAAGACTCGACGATGAGGCCTGACAGGGGCGAGTTGTGGACGATATCGTTGAGTGCACTCCGTAACGCTGCAGCCTCTGGCCCAGTCACAATGTACATGGCCACGAAAGTCGTTATGCCGACCACAAAGATGCTCAGGAAGCGCAGGTATTGCCGGCTGTTGTACTGACTGGATGATGGTCTGGGGTTTTCCGGTTCGCGAATAATCAGCGTGGTGATAGCCCCCACCAGCATGGTCAGGGCCATCAAGGCGTAGGTGGTTTGCCAGGCGCTGTAGCTGTAGGCCTCGCTGGTGGAGCCCAGTTGGCTGGCCAGTACCAGTGATCCGGCCCCGGAGGTAAGCATGCCTATCCGGTACCCGGCGATGTAGGACGAAGACATCAGGGCCTGGAGCTCTACCCCGGCGGACTCGATACGGTAGGCATCAATCACAATATCCTGGGTAGCCGCGGTGAAGCCCAGCATCACTACGGTGAGTGCCATCAGGTTGAGGGCGCCGGGCTGGGTAGGATCGACCTGGGCAATGGTGAAGATCGATAGTGCGACGGCCAGTTGCGACACCAACAGCCAGGCTCGGCGCCGGCCCAGCAAGCGGGTCAGGCCCGGAACCGGAAGTCGATCAATCAGCGGTGCCCAGAGGAACTTGAACGAATAGGCCAGCGCGGCCCAGCTAAAGTAGGTGACGGTGGAGCGGTCCACACCGGCTTCACGCAGCCAGAGAGAAAGTGAGGAAAAAATCAGCAGTAACGGAATCCCGGCAGAAAACCCGTAAAAAAACATGGTGACGACACGGGGGTGCAGGAAGGCTTTCAACGACTGCTGCCAGCTGGAGGTTTGTGAGGGCATGGATGGATTAACAGGCTCTTCCGGTGGGCGAAGGAATCATCATAGACACTTTGTCTCCGGGGAGCGATGAGGGTTCAGTCGTTCCACGTCACAAAATAGGCTTTGGCCACTCGGCCGCCGGTGACCGGGACATTTTCATCCAGTAGTCGCTGAATTTGCACTTCACCTGTCGGAGTGCCGGCCAGGGCGATGTGCCCGTCCCCGCGGAGCACCCGGTGCCAGGGAAGACGGCTGCCCGTCGGCAGCTGACTCATCAGCCGGCCGACGAAGCGGGCATGGCGCGGAAAGCCGGCCTGTCTGGCCACCGCACCATAGCTGCTGACCTTGCCTGCCGGGATGGCGGCAACGATCTGGTAGACGGCGTCTCGGAATTCATCGTTCATAAGGGAAAGCTTTACGCCACAAGCGTCAAGCTGCAAGGGGAAATGCCTGATGCCGCCTGACGCAAAAAAAGGGCAGGCCCGAAGGCTTGCCCTTTATTGTCGCCAGCTGATCATGCAGGCGTGTTGCGTGTTGCGTGTTGCGTGTTGCGTCACGCATGGCGCATGCAGCGTTTAACGCAGGCCGCCATCCATATCGATGCATCGACCGGTGAAGTAGTCGGTCTCGAAGATGAAGGCCACGGAGCGCGCGATGTGCTCGGCTTCACCCAGACGACGCAGCGGGACCGCCTGCACCAGACGCTCGCGGGCTTCCGGCTTCATGGCGGCCAGCATGTCGGTGTTGATGGTACCCGGGGCCACGGCGCCGGTGCGGATGTTGTAACGGGCCAGTTCCTTCGCCCACACCTCAGCCATGGCTGCAACGGCGGACTTGGCGGCAGAGTAGTTGCTCTGGCCGAAACTGCCGTGACGGGCCAGGGAAGAAATGTTGACGATCACGCCTTCTTCGGTGCCCAGCTCCAGCATTTTGGCGGCGGCTTCACGGCCACACAGGAATACCCCGGTCAGGTTCACGTCGATCACGGCTTGCCATTGCTGCAGGCTCATCTTGCTCACTACTTCACCGTCCTTGAACTTCACCAGCAGGCCGTCACGGGTGATACCGGCATTGTTCACCAGACCGTGCAGAGCGCCGAAATCGTTGCCCACGTTGTTAAACAGGGCTTCAACGTCTTCTTCTTTCGCAACGTTGGCGATGTAGGCACGGGCGTCGCCACCGGCTTCCTTGCACGCGGCGACGGTGGCGTCGAGGTCTTCCTGGTTCAGGTCTACACAGGCGATGCGCGCACCCTTGCCGGCGAAGTAGGTGGCAATACCGCGGCCCAGGCCACGACCCGCACCGGTCACTACAATCACTTTCTGGTTCAGATCCATGGTGATTCCTTACACTGTCGGTTCTCGATGAGGGCGATTATGGTGGTCGACCCCGGCCAGACCAATGACCGGATTGCTCAGGCCCCCGGGAAAGCGGGGAAAAACGTCAGGAAAGCAGAACCAGCAAGGAATCGATAATGGATCAGATTGCGCAGGCCCGGGCCTTTGTCTATCAGCACAGTCATGCGGCACTGGCCACCGTGGATAGCAAGGGGCAGCCCCTCGCCACTGCAGTGAATGTGGTGCCGGATGGACAGGGGAGCCTGCTCATGCTGATGAGCGATCTGGCCGAGCATACCGTTAATATCCGTCATCACCCTGCGGTCTCCCTGATGTGGGTCGAGGAGGCACACAGCGACTGGCAGGCAGCACAGCGACTCTCCGTGACCGGAGAGCTTGAGCAGGTACCCGTGGAAGCTGGTGAGCGGTTTCTGCAGGTATTCCCACACATGCGTGACTACCTGCAGCTGGACTTCCACTTCTATGCCTTAAGGCCCTTAAAAGTGCGCTGGATCCCAGGGTTCGGCAAGGCCGCGTGGCTGGAGGGGGCAGCGCTGCTGCCGGCACATGGCTGGGATCTGGCCCGCGAGCAGGGCATGGTGGAACATATGAATGCGGACCACAGTGATGCCTGTGATCACTACCTGAGCCTGCTGGGTTGCCCCGGTGAAGGGGCGGTGATGCTGGCGGTGGATCCCTGGGGGAGCTGGCTGTTGCATGAAGGCAACCTGCACCGCCTGCCTTTCGCCAACCGTGCCGAGGATGCCGTTCAGGTCCGTGAAGCGCTGGTTGCTCTGGCGCGTACCCCCGTTTAGGCAGGGCCTGATTTACGGTGGGAGCCGGCCTGCCAGCGAAGTCTTTGCCAGGCTTTTCGGGTGCAGGCACGCTCCCACAGAAAGGCCTTCCATGGTGAGAAGCGAGGTACGAGTTTCGAGTTGCGAAGAGCAAAACACGGGTTTTGATTTAGATTTTCGAAACTCGAAACTCGTACCTCGCTGCTCTGTCAGGGGTGCCTGCGCGCGCCCACTGATATGCCTGCCCAGCGATTTTTTGCCCCCGCCCCCCTTGAATCCTCACCGGCAAGCCCCATTCCTGAGCCCGCAGACAGTCAAAGCGAAGCACGACTTGGCTGTTGACTGCGCTGTCATCATTACTATGATTAGCACTCGACTCATTAGAGTGCTAATTCGGACTGCCGAGCCTTGCCAGAGTGGTGGGCTCGGATGTCATCAGAACTAAACTGGGAGTTTAAGGAAAATGAACATCCGTCCTTTGCATGATCGCGTGCTGGTTCGCCGTGAAGAAGAAGAAACCAAGTCCGCTGGCGGTATTGTGCTGCCCGGTTCTGCCACCGAGAAGCCGTCCCGTGGTGAAGTGATCGCCGCCGGTAACGGCAAGATCACCGAAAACGGTGATGTGCGTCCGCTGGACGTGAAGAAGGGCGACAAGGTGATCTTCGGTCAGTACGCCGGCAACACCGTGAAGGTGGAA
This sequence comes from Alcanivorax sediminis, assembly GCF_009601165.1. Classification (NCBI taxonomy): domain Bacteria; kingdom Pseudomonadati; phylum Pseudomonadota; class Gammaproteobacteria; order Oceanospirillales; family Alcanivoracaceae; genus Alcanivorax; species Alcanivorax sediminis. Next base: position 34,785 of record NZ_WIRE01000002.1, read on the forward strand.
GGCGAAGAACTGCTGATCATGAGCGAATCCGAGATCCTGGCCGTCATCGAAGGTTAAGGGCTGAAGGCTAAGAACCTGATCGCTGGATCAAGAACACCACAATCACCCGGTAACGGGGATGTAAAAGATTTCGCAGAGGTAAAGAACAATGGCTAAAGAAGTACTGTTTCGTGATGAAGCCCGTGCCCGTATGGCCAAAGGCGTAAACATCCTGGCTGACGCGGTTAAAGTCACCCTGGGTCCGAAAGGCCGCAACGTGGTGCTGGAGAAATCCTTTGGTGCGCCCAACATCACCAAAGATGGTGTGTCTGTGGCGAAGGAAATCGAGCTGGAAGACAAGTTCGAAAACATGGGCGCCCAGATGGTAAAAGAAGTGGCGTCCAAGGCGAACGACGAAGCGGGTGACGGTACCACCACGGCCACCGTGCTGGCCCAGGCCATCGTGAATGAAGGCCTCAAGTCTGTTGCCGCTGGCATGAACCCCATGGATCTGAAGCGCGGTATCGACAAGGCAGTAACTGCCGTGGTGGAAGAGCTGAAGAAGCTGTCCACCCCGTGCGACAGCACCAAGAGCATCGAGCAGGTTGGCACCATCTCCGCCAACTCTGACAAGTCCGTCGGTGAAATCATCGCCCAGGCCATGGAAAAAGTGGGCCAGGAAGGTGTGATCACCGTTGAAGAAGGCCAGTCCCTGCAGAACGAGCTGGAAGTGGTTGAAGGGATGCAGTTCGATCGTGGCTACCTGAGCCCTTACTTCATCAACAACCAGGAAAAGATGCAGGTTGAGCTGGAATCTCCCTACATCCTGCTGGTGGACAAGAAGATCTCCAACATTCGCGAACTGCTGCCGGTTCTCGAGAACGTGGCCAAGCAGGGCAAGCCTCTGCTGATCATCGCTGAAGACATCGAAGGCGAAGCGCTTGCCACTCTGGTCGTGAACAACATGCGTGGCATTATCAAGTGTGCTGCGGTGAAGGCGCCGGGCTTTGGTGATCGTCGCAAGGCCATGCTGCAGGATATCGCTATCCTGACCGGTGGTACCGTGATCAGTGAAGAAGTGGGTCTGAGCCTGGAAAACGTATCCCTGGAAGACCTGGGTACGGCCAAGAAAGTGAACATCGACAAGGAAAATACCACCATTGTTGATGGCGCTGGCCAGCAGGCTGATATCGACGGCCGCGTTGAGCAGATTCGTCGTGAAATTGAAAACTCCTCTTCTGATTACGACAAAGAGAAGCTGCAAGAGCGTGTGGCCAAGCTGGCTGGCGGTGTTGCCGTAATCAAGATCGGTGCTGCCACCGAAGTGGAAATGAAAGAGAAGAAAGCCCGCGTCGACGATGCCCTGCACGCAACCCGTGCTGCGGTAGAAGAGGGTGTGGTACCGGGTGGTGGTGTGGCGCTGGTTCGTGCGCTGGCCAACATGGGTGACCTGCAGGGTGACAACGAAGAGCAGAACGCGGGTATCGCCATCGCGATCCGCGCCCTGCAGGCGCCGCTGCGCCAGATCGCCTTCAACGCGGGCGCTGAAGCGTCTGTTATCGTGCAGGAAGTTCGCAACGGTTCCGGTAACTACGGTTACAACGCGGCCACTGGTGAGTACGGCGACATGCTGGAAATGGGTATCCTGGATCCCGCCAAGGTAACCCGTACTGCGCTGCAGGCTGCGGCTTCCATCGCCGGCCTGATGATCACCACCGAAGCCATGGTGGCTGACAAGCCGGAAGAAAACGCCGGTGGCGCTCCAGATATGGGCGGCATGGGTGGCATGGGCGGTATGGGCGGCATGATGTAAATCAGCCGGTCATTCGACCCTTCGAAAAGCCCCGCCTTGTGCGGGGCTTTTTTGTTGGCCGCTCCGCGGCTGCTGGACGCATCACGCAACATGCAACACGCTAGAGGCCCTACAAGAAAGGAGCTGTGGGAGCGAAGAGGAGCAGTGTTGTTGCTGGCCCCATGCTTTTTAGCTTTGCACTTGCAACTTTGAACTGTCCTGGTTGCCTGTCCGGGTACTCCCTCCCCATAATGACCGACTCATTCGTATCGGACTCCCCATGCAACCCAGAGACAAAAAACTGCGTCCCCAATTTATTGCCTTTGCTGTGGTGCTGGCGGTGCTGGGTATTGAGCATCAGTTTTTGAACCCGTGGCTGGCGTTTGATCGGGCGGCTATCGAAGCGGGGCAGGTGTGGCGGGTTTTTACTTGCCACCTGGTCCACCTCAATAGCTGGCATCTGCTACTCAATTTGTCCGGTTTGGTGCTGTGCGGTTATTTTTTTGAAGATCTACTCGATCGATTTCGTTTCTGGGCATGGCTGATTTTCTGCGGACTCACGTCTGGGCTTGCGCTGTATTTTATCGATGGCCAGTTGATGCACTATGTGGGGCTGTCCGGGATTCTGCATGGCCTGCTGATTCTATGCCTGCTGCTGGGATGGCGGGGCAACCCGGTGCTGCACTCGGTGGTGCTGGCGGTGATTGTAGGGCGCATGATCAGTGAACACTTGCCCGGCTATGACGTGGACTATCTGCAAAACTGGATTAACGGGCGTGTATATGTAAATGCCCATCTTTACGGGGCCATTAGTGGTGTGGCCCTTTGGGGATTTATCAAAGGGGGAGAATGGTTTGTCGGTCAACGAGAGCAAACAGAATAAGAAAGGCGGGATTGGCGGTTACCTGTTTGGTGGTATTTTTCTGGCGGCCGGTCTGGCTGTCATGTTGTTTGTGGCGGTGATCCCGATTGCCAAATATATCGATTCCGGTAGCTGGGATCGCGTGCCGGCCACGGTGCTCAGCAGCAACCTCCATTCCCATCGCTCAGATGGTTCCACCACTTATAGCGTGAGCGGCACCTACCGCTATCGATATCGTGGTGTGGATTACACGAGTAGCCAGGTGAGTCAGTACAGTGGTTCCGACAACTTCGGCGACTACTGGCAGCAGCTCTATGGTCGTATTGATACAGCCCGTAGAAACAACCGTACGGTGAGCGCCTGGGTGAATCCGGATGCGCCCCATGAGGCTTATCTGGACCGCACCTTTCGCTGGGGCTCGGTGATCTTCGGTTTCACCTTTGGTGGCGTGTTTGCCCTGGTGGGCGGTGGTGTCATGTTGTTGATGCGACGTGGCAGTAAAGACGCGGCGCTGGTTTCCGAGACCGGCTTTTATTCCAGTCAGGAGAAGTCAGGCCATTGGTTTTTGGTGGGCTTTGGCGCCATTTTTATCCTGTTGCCATCGCCTGCCTATCTGGAGATCTGGAAAGAAGTCAGTCGGGGTGACTTTGCCATCCTGTTGGTGCTGCTGTTTCCGCTGGTGGGCGCGGGGATCGCTTTTGCGGGTTGGAAAATGCGCCAGAACTACCGGTTCTTCGGGCCGACCCCGCTCAAGATGGACCCGGAGCCAGGGCAGGCGGGTGGTCAAGTCGGCGGGCAGATCCATCTGGGCAGGCCTGTGCCAGACGACGCATCGCTGAGCGTTTGGCTCAGTTGTGTTCGCTTTTACTACAGCGGCTCAGGAAAGGACCGCAAGACCCGCGAAAGTATTCTCTGGCAAACGGAGCAGCGCGCCTACTGTGTACCGCGTCAGGCGGGCACGGATATCCAGTTCTGCTTCGATGCGCCGGCGGATCAGCCTGCCACACGCGAACGTGAGCGAAGTCTCTCCGGTCGGCAAGACTGGATCCGCTGGCGGGTGTCGCTGGAAGGGCAGTTGGAAGGACGGGAGTTGAAGCGCAGCTGGGAGATCCCGGTGGTGGCTGGCAGTGGCGCCAGCCGTTACCAATTGCCCGAGTCCCATTCGATGGCGGATCGTCGCGAGCGAGAGTTGCAAGCCGTGGAATCGGCCAGTGAACAAATTCGCGTCGAGCAGACCGGGCAAGGACTGTATCTGGAGAGTCGCCCCGGCAGGAATCTGGGCATGAAACTGGGGATGCTGCTGTTTGGGGGCATCTTCGCCGGTGTCGGTACCGGCTTGTTTATCGCTGCCGCTTCCGAAGGGGTGATGCTCTATTTCATGGGGAGTATTTTCGGACTGATTGGTTACTTGATTGTCTTCAGCTCCGTCTACACCCTGGCCCGCGGGCTGCAGGTGTGGATCCGCGGCAGTGAGATCCGGGTGGTGCGCCGTTGGCTTGGGATTCCTCTCTATCGCAGGGAAGGGCGACTGCTGAGGGCGGAGCAGTTGGTGCTGAAATCAGGAATGAGCAGCACCAGCAATGGCCGGCAGACCGAGTATATGACCCTGCAGGTGGAGGCGGAGGGTAAAACCCTGCGCCTGGCAGAAGGCATCAAGGGCCGTGAAGTGGGCGAAGCATTGCGTGAGGCCGTGCTGCGAGCCCTGCGACTGGTGTAGAATTTCCACAACCCTTTGGCGGACATGATGTGCGCCCCGGCCGGATGGCCCAGATATTGCGAGAGACACCAATGAGCAAAGAACGCCTGATTATTTTTGATACCACCCTTCGTGATGGTGAGCAGAGCCCCGGTGCGACCATGGACCAGGACGAAAAACTGCGCATCGCCAAGGCCCTTGAGCGTATGAAGGTGGATGTCATCGAAGCCGGCTTTGCTATCGCCAGCCAGGGCGATTTCCTCTCGGTAAAGGCCATCGCCGATACGATCAGGGAATCCACCATCTGTTCTCTGGCCCGGGCCAAGGCGGGTGATATCGACCGGGCCGCAGAAGCCCTGGCGGGAGCGGAATCCGGACGAATCCATACCTTTATTGCCACCAGCCCCATCCATATGCAGCACAAGCTGCGCCTGGAGCCGGATCAGGTCATTGAGCACGCCGTGGCGGCAGTGAAGCACGCCCGTAATCACATGGGGGATGTGGAGTTTTCCTGTGAGGATGCCGGCCGCTCCGAGATCGACTTTCTGTGTCGCATCATCGAGGCCGTGATTGATGCCGGTGCGCGGACCATCAATATTCCTGACACCGTGGGTTACGCCATTCCCGAGCAGTTTGGCGACACCATCGCCCAGTTGCTGACCCGCATTCCCAATGCGGACAAGGCCGTCTTTTCTGTGCACTGTCACAACGACCTGGGGTTGGCGGTGGCCAACTCCCTGGCAGCGGTGCAGTCTGGTGCCCGTCAGGTGGAATGTACCATCAATGGTCTGGGTGAACGGGCGGGCAATGCCTCTCTGGAAGAGATCGTCATGGCGGTTCGCACCCGTCAGGATCTGTTCAATGTGGACACCGGTATCAACGCGCTGGAAATCGTGCCGACATCCAAAATGGTGTCGCAGATCACCGGATTCCCGGTGCAGCCCAACAAGGCCATCGTGGGTGCCAATGCCTTTGCCCATGAGTCCGGCATTCATCAGGACGGGGTGCTCAAGCATCGCGAAACCTACGAGATCATGTCCGCCGAAGATGTGGGCTGGCATACCAACCGCATGGTGCTGGGCAAGCACTCCGGCCGTGCCGCTTTCCGCGCCCGTCTGGATGAACTCGGCGTTACTTTCGCCTCTGAAGCGGCCATGAACGAGGCCTTCCAGCGCTTCAAGGATCTGGCGGACAAGAAGCACGAAGTGTTTGATGAAGACCTGCAGGCATTGGTCAGCGATACCAAGAAGGCGGCTGAAGACGAGCGTTTCAAGCTGGTATTGCTGGAAGCCACTGCACGCACCGGTGAAACTCCGGAAGCGCGCATTGTGCTGACCATTGATGGCAAGGAGCAGGAAGCAAAAGCGACCGGTGCTGGTCCTGTGGACGCGGCCTTCAAGGCGATTGAATCCATGGCAACCAGCAACAGCACGCTGCTGCTGTACTCGGTGAACGCGATCACGGCGGGCACTGACAGCCAGGGCGAAGTGACGGTTCGGCTGGAGAAAGGGGGGCGTATCGTCAATGGTCACGGTGCGGATACTGATATCATTACCGCCTCCGCCAAGGCTTATCTGAATGCCTTGAACCACTTTGCGGCGGGCCTGGAAAAGGCCCATCCGCAGGCGGCTGACGGAGTCTGATGACCATGGATGTTGGTGACAGCCCGGCAGCACAGAATCGAGAATGGCGCGCAGGCATGTGGCGTGATGCCCGCTGGCTGCTGCGGAGCGGCTGATGAATGAAGCCAGTCGGCAAAGTTACCTCAAGGCTTTGGGCCTGACGCCCTGGGTTGCCCGTGCGCCCTTGCCCGGAGCCGCTCCTTCGCCATGGCTGGACTGGGAAGAGGAGCAGGATCCTCCCGTTGCGCAGGCTCATGTGAGTGCCGGGGAGCCTGTCGGTTCTGTCCCGGCTGCGGAACAAACTCGCGCTGAGGGCAGTTCGCCTGCGGTTTCTCTCAAGGACAGCCTGGAGGCACCGAAACCGGCGCCTGTGCAACGGACTGAACCGGTCGAAACTTCAGCTGAAACGGGTATGCAACCTGCCCCCCAACCCCCTGAGTCAGTGGCGGCGAACGGTAACAGCGTGACCTTTACGCTGGAAGCACATCAGGGTAATGGCACCTGGCTGTTGTGTGCCCAGGAAGATACCCAGGCCCCGGGACTGGGGCGTTTCGAAGCGCCGCTCATGGCCAGCCTGCTGGCCGTGTTTCAAGGGCGTCCGGGGCGGCCACGGCGTTTCTTCTGTCCGCTGACCGATCAGCCCATGCAAGCGCAAGAGGCGGCTCAGGCGCTCTCTGCCTTTATCGCTGGATTGTGTGACCAGACCGGTGGCGAGCGGGTGTTGCTGGCCCTGCCGGAGTCCCTCAATGAGGCGCTATTCAATCAGCCTCGCTACCAGAGTTTTGACATCGGAGGGCAACGCGCGCTGGTGATCAGCGCGCTGAGTGAGATGCTGGCAGACCCGGCAACTCACAAGAAAGCCAGCTGGCAGGCCATGCAGGAACACGGCTTTGACGGTGTCTGAGACCGTGTTCGGGCCTGAATCCATTCGGGCCATGGAACTGGAAGACCTGGACGCGGTGCAGGCCATTGAAGATGCGGCCCAGCTTACCCCCTGGAGCACCAGCCACTTCCGTGACTGCCTCAACAATGCCAACTACCTGTGCCAGGTTGTCGTTGGTCATGATGATGAACCCGTTGCCTTCCTGATTCTCTCCCGCATTCTGGATGAAACCCATGTGCTCAACGTGGCTGTCGCGCCCGCCCGGCAGCGCCGCGGCATTGCCCGGATGATGTTGGTAAAAGCCATGGATGACGCCCGCCAGGACGCCATGACGGTGATGTATCTGGAAGTGCGGGAAAGCAATGCCGGTGCCCAGACACTGTACCGGCAGCTAGGTTTTGAAGTGTGTGGCGTGCGAAAGAATTATTATCGCAAGGGCGATGGGCACGAGAATGCGGTATTGATGCAGTGCCTGCTGTCCGGCGGGCATAAATAGAGTTTCGAGTTACGAGTTACGAGTATCGAGTAGCGAGTAGCGAGTAGCGAGTTTCGAAAACAGAACAGTGCTATTTTTTGCCTTTCGCGACTCGCGACTATCTATTCCACCGGCATCCAGCCCTGTTCAGAGTCCCGGAAAGTCAGTACGCGCTGCTCATCAAACGTGTCACCCTTGTCGAAGTTGCCATATTCCACCCGCAGGGCACTCAGCGTCATGATCATGGCGAAGCGATCCATGCCGGACAGGTTCTCGTCCCCTTTGACCTGTGCCGCGTAGTCGGAGAGCGAGGCGGTGGCTTTGAGCTGGTAGCTTACTTCGATGGTGTAGCGCCCATCGTTGTCCTGATAACCATTGAGTTTTTCCACGCTGTTGATGTTCAGCAGCTCGGCCAGATGCGCATTCTCCAGTTCTGCCTGAAGCACCTTGCGGGCATCCCTTTCCCCCGGGGCCTGGCTGCAGGCCACCATGAACAGGCTGATGATAAGGAGGGAGGTAATGCGAGCAAACTGGACCATGGGAGATATCCGTCGGTAAAAGAGCTTTCACTCTATCACCGTGAACAGATGCGCCCAATGCCGTTTTGGCATCCTTTGTTAATGGTGCGTAAAAGCTGGACACTCCCCTGCAAATTTCCAACCATAGGGCTCTCAATGGAATGACCGATGGAGACCGGCATGTCTGAATCCTTGTTTCGCCGCTTACTGGTGCTGGTGGCACTCATTTTCTGTGTTGCTCTGGCTGTGCTGGCCGGGCCACCGTTGCTGGAGAACCCGGACATCCTCGGCGCCTTTGCCGCAGGCTTTGCCAACCCCTATGCGGCTGGTTATTCCACCGACGTGATCCTGTGTTGGGTGATCCTGGCCATTTGGGTGATGTTCGAGCGCCAGCAGTATCGCATCCGTGGCGGCTGGTTGGCCCTGTTGCTGGGGCTGTTCCCCGGTGTTGCGGTGGGTTTTGCCCTGTATCTGTTGATGCGCCAGCGCCAGCTCAAGGGCTCCGGGCTGGTCTGACCGGGGAGGGGTCAAAGCCACCGCCAACACTGGTATACTCGCGCCCTCGAAATCTCCAGTCAGAGTAGCTGTTTCATGAGTCTGCAAGATCAGGTGGCCAAGCGCCGCACTTTTGCGATTATTTCGCACCCGGATGCCGGTAAGACCACCATTACCGAAAAACTGCTGCTGTACGGAAACCTGATCCAGAGCGCAGGTACTGTGAAAGGCAAGAAGTCCGGCAAGCACGCCACCTCTGACTGGATGGAGATGGAGAAGGAGCGGGGCATCTCGGTGACCACCTCGGTGATGCAGTTCCCTTACAAGGGCGCCACCGTCAACCTGTTGGACACCCCCGGCCACGCTGATTTCTCTGAAGATACCTACCGTACTCTCACTGCAGTGGACTCCGCGTTGATGGTGATTGATGCGGCCAAAGGGGTAGAGGAGCGGACCGTCAAGCTGATGGAGGTCTGTCGGCTGCGTGATACCCCCATTCTGACGTTCATCAACAAGCTCGACCGGGATGTCCGTGATGGTATTGAGGTGCTCGATGAAATCGAGGACGTGCTCAATATCGAATGTGCCCCGATTACGTGGCCCATTGGTATGGGCAAGACCTTCAAGGGGGTCTACAACCTGTTGCGTGATACCACCGTGCTCTACAAGACCGGTCAAGGCCATACGGTACAAGACGTCCGTGAGATCAAGGGGCTCAATAACCCTGAACTGGATGAAGCCGTAGGGGCGGACTACGCACAGGAGCTGCGTGACACCCTGGAGCTGGTGCAGGGCGCCAGCCATGAGTTCGATCTTGAGCGTTTCCTGGCTGGCAAGTTGACGCCGGTGTTCTTCGGTACCGCACTGGGTAACTTCGGTGTGGACCACATGCTGGATGGTCTGGTGGAGTGGGCACCAGCACCGCAGCCCCGTGATGCCACGTCACGTATTGTGGCGGCGAACGAGCCCAAGATGACCGGCTTCGTGTTCAAGATCCAGGCCAACATGGATCCCAAGCATCGCGACCGGGTGGCCTTTATGCGCATCTGTTCCGGCAAGTACCAGAAGGGTATCAAGCTCAAGCAGGTGCGCACGGGCAAGGATGTGCGCATTGCCGATGCCCTGACCTTCCTGGCCGGTGAGCGTGACAATGTGGAAGAGGCGTTTTCCGGTGACATCATCGGTTTGCACAATCACGGCACCATCCAGATTGGTGACACCTTTACGGAAGGGGAAGAGCTGAACTTTACCGGCATTCCCCACTTCGCCCCGGAACTGTTCCAGCGCGTGGTGCTTAATGACCCGCTTAAAAGCAAGCAGCTGCACAAGGGGCTGACTCAGCTGGCGGAAGAGGGCGCTACCCAGGTGTTCTTCCCGCTGCGCAACAACGATGTGATTCTGGGTGCGGTGGGTACCCTGCAGTTTGATGTGGTCGCCGCGCGACTCAAAGGCGAGTACGGTGTGGACTGTCGCTACGAACCGGTGAGTGTTGCCACGGCTCGCTGGGTCGAGGCAAAGGATGATCGTGAGATGGCCGCCTTTGAGCGCAAGGCCCACGATAATCTGGCCCGTGACGGGGCCGGACACCTGACCTACCTGGCGCCCACCCGGGTCAACCTGCAGCTGGCACAGGAACGTCATCCGGATATTCAGTTCCGGGAGACGCGGGAAATCTGACCGGCAGTTAATAGTTAATAGTGAAAATCGGTCCTGCCAGACGCCCACTCGCATGGCGGTGATGTCAGTTGCGAGTTACGCGTTTCGAGGAGCGAAAATCAAAAACACCTTGTCCCTGTGACGGGTGTCGGTTTTGCTCTTCGAAACTCGAAACTCGAAACTCGAAACTCGAAACTCGAAACTCGAAACTCGAAACTCGTGCCTTGGGCATGCATTCGTATTGGAGGTAGACATGGATGTCGATACCGCTCGTGCCTATCTGCTCGGTAAACCCGAAGCCATTGAAGACTTCCCCTTTGGCCCCGATGTGGCCGTGTTCAAAGTGAAGGGGAAGATGTTTGCCACCCTGTCAGAGACGGGCGGGGAGGGGCGCATGAACCTCAAATGCGACCCGGATCAAGCGCTTGCCCTTCGGGATATCTTCCCTGCTGTTCAACCCGGCTATCACATGAACAAGAAGCACTGGAATACGGTCTGCCTGAATGGCAGTGTCCCTGAGGGCGAACTGCAGCGCATGATTGATCATTCCTATGCGCTGGTTGTTCGTGGGCTGCCCAGGGCTGTGCGCGAAGGAATGTTGCTTCGGCACGGGCGCAGCATCGTGGCTTCTTGAACCCCATCCCCCAGGCTATCTTCTCCAGTAATGATGAGTGCTTTCTTGACTTGACGGTCACGGAGGTATAACCCATATACAAGAAAGCGCATCGTTTCCGGCGGGTTGGCGCCCTTTGTCTGGTGACGTTGCCTGTGGGAGTTGGTTAGCAGGCTCCTGTTTACCGCGAGATAGCGTCAGGCCAGGGTTGGCGGAGACACGAAGTGGCGGAAAGAAATATAAGAAAGAAGCCCCTTAATGGGGTAATGCTGGCCCTTGTGCTCCTGCTGTGTGGGGATTGCGGAGCACAGGAGGGCCGGAGTGCACCTCTCAGTTTTGCTGGAGACGATAACTATCCTCCTTTTGAGTGGCTTGACGAAAACGGCCATGCCAAGGGGTTTGTTGTGGATCTGGGAAGGGCCATGGCGGCACAGGGCGGGCGAGAAGCGCGCAATTTGCAGATGGACTGGCCGGCGGCATTGGCAGGACTGCGCAGCGGTGAGGTAGATGTGGTAGCCATGTTTGCATCCCCGGCCAGAGCGCAGGACTTTCTCTTTACGACCCCATTCTATTTTGTCACCCATGGCATTTATGGCCTGCAAGGGAGCGATGGCATTCCTGATCTGGCGGCCTTGCAGGGACGTCGTGTTGCTCTGGAGGATGGCGGCTATGCCGCTGATACCTTGCTGGCCAACAACATCGATGTGGTGCCCGTGATTCGTGAGGACTACCGCGCAGCACTTCAGGCTGTTATCGACCAGCAGGCAGATGTTGCCCTGCTGCCGCAGCCGGTGAGCAACCGTACAATCAGTCGTGAGTCCTTGCCCATACAAGTGCTTGGCCCACCGCTCTGGCCCCGCCCCTACGTGTTTGCCGTGTCACGTCAGCAGCCTGAGCTGCATTCCTGGCTGCAGCAGCAGCTGGGGCTGGTGGTCTCCACTGGCCAGTACTATGACATCTATCATCGATGGCGCGAGGAGATTGAGTGGAACCGGCCCGGATACTGGCAGCAGTACGCGGGTTGGCTGATCCTCGGCGCGGCCCTGGTGGGCTTGCTGTTATTGATGATCTACGCCTACTCCTGGCGATTGCGGGCCGTGGTGCGACGGCTTTCCTGGCAGCTTGAAAATGCGCGTGTGCGTAAGTCTCATGCGGAAAAGGAAATGCTCCACTGGGAGTATCACGATCGCCTGACCGGCCTGCCAACCCGCCCTGAGTTTGTCTCCCGGGTGCGGGCACATCTGCTGAGAGCGGAGCGCAAGGGGTCTTCACATGTGCTGATGGTGGCAAAGCTGGCGGAGATTGATGACTTTATCTGCTCGCTGGGCTTCGGCACGGGTGAGATGTTGGTTTCTGAGGTGGCCAGGCGTTTAAAGCGCAAAGGGTTTGCTGCCCTCTGCTACATGGGCCGGGGAGTGTTTGCGCTGCTGGCCCAGGACAAGACCGCGCTGGTGGATGGCTTGCTGGACCAGAACGCCTTGGTCTTTGATGGACTTGAGCTGGAACCCCGCTTCACCATCGGGCTGGCACACTGCCCGCCCACGGGGGGAGATGTGGGAGAGATGCTGCGACAGGCGGAAACGGCCATGGCCTTTGCCAGCCGCTCCGGGCGTAGCTGGATGGAATACAAGCAAAGTATGGACCCCGATCCACAAAACCTCTTCATCATCCGGGATTTTCGTCGCTCCGGGCGTGAGGGGTTGCGGGTGATGCTGCAGCCGCAGGTGGAGCTGATCACTGGCCGGGTGGTCGGAGCAGAGGTGCTGGTACGCTGGCGTCACCCGGAGTTGGGCGAGCTTTCCCCTGCCCATTTCGTGCCGTTGCTGGAGCAGGCCGGCCTGGTGGTAACCCTGACAGAGTTTGTGCTGTTCGAAGCGGTGCGCCTTGCGGCGGACTTCCGCCGTCAGGGAATGCCTACTTGTCTGAGCGTAAATATATCCGCCGTGGATCTGCTGGAAACGGATCTGTGCGCGAAGGTGGATTGGGCCTTGGCCTCCTTTGGTGGTGACGCCCGCGATCTGCGTCTGGAAATGACCGAAACGTCCATGATCAGTGAGCCAGAGCGGGTCAGCATGGTGATTGCTCAGCTGGCTTCAATGGGAGTGACGTGCAGTATTGACGATTTCGGCATGGGTTACTCTTCCATGTCTCACCTGCGCCAGTTTGCCATCAGTGAGGTGAAAATTGATCGCAGCTTTGTTTATGACATGCTGACACAGGAGGCACACCACGCCATCGTTAGTGCGGTCATCGCGCTTTGCCACGAACTCAAACTGACAGTGGTGGCAGAGGGGCCGGAAGACTGGCAAACCGTGCAGGCCCTGCAGGGACTGAACTGTGACAGGGCGCAGGGCTATGTTTTCTCCCGTCCCGTGGAGGTATCAGAGTTTATGGCCCTGCGTGAACAGATATTCAGCTTCTCGCCAGATCAGGAACGCGCTTGAGCACTGGCCTTTGTGGCCAGAGCTGCCTACCATGCCGATGACGTTGAGGGAGTGGACAAGATGGCAGTGATCATTGGTGGTTTGATCGTGGTCTGGCTTGGTTTGAGCATGTCAGCAGCGCTGCTGCGCTGGCTTGGTATTGAGCTGCATTACCTGGCCCGAATCATTGCGCCGCTATTGTTAGCGGTGTTGGAAACGGTGCTGTTCCTCCTGGCGATCCCGGGTTCTGATCTGTTGGCGGAGGGCTGGCATTGGCCCCTGACCGGAGGACTGATTGCTGCGGCGTGGCTGATCAATGGCGGGGTTGGCGCAGGGTACTGGTACCAGCATCGTCCGCCAAAGGAAGTGCCGCAAGCAGAGCAGTAGCGAGTGGCGAGAAGCGAAAGTCAAAAATACCCGGTTCCGCTAATCGGTAAAGGTTTGGCTTTTCGCAACTCGAAACCCATAGCTCGTAGCTAAAAACTACTCCAGCCACTGAACTCCATTGCCCGATACAGTGCTTTTTTCCAGGCGGAGTCATCCGCATAGGCCGGGTAATCCAGACTGTGTTTTTCCCCTCTGCGGTTTTCCCAGCGGTGCAGAAATGTTTCAGCTGCCTCCTGCATCACCGGATGGTTAGCGGGTGCCATCAGTCGCACACTGGTTTCCAGGTTCAGGTTGTCCAGATTCCGGCGAGTAAAGTTGGCTGAGCCGAGAATCAGCTCAGATTGGTTGCCGTGGGTCATCATCAGCATCTTGGTATGGCACTGCTCACCTTGGGTGTTGCACCAGCGAACGTCGATGTCGTTGTCGTGAAATTCACTGCCGACCTGACGATTGGGGACCCCATTCTTTTCTCGCCCAAAGGCATCTTTATTGGGGTCCAGCAATACCTTAACGCTCACGCCTCGCTGCCGGGCTCTTTTGATCGCCTGAATCAGAGGACGGTGGGAAAGGTAGAATACCGACACGTAAAGCTGGTCACCTGTCATGCCCCGGTTAACGGTATCCAGCAGCGCATCCCGTATGCCTGCCTCCGTCAGGATCTCCAACGACGACTCATCATCCGCTTCCTGCGGTGATTCCAGTAGGGGTAATGACGGGCGTTTCTCTTCTGCCATATTCAATACGGCCAGCTCGGAGTCCAGCAGTGCCTCTGCCGCCGGCCCGCTGAAGCGCAAGCCAATATTGCTGTGGGCACTGCTGCCATCGTGGGGGTTGGCACTGGTCACCAAGCCGGTCCATTGATTACCCTCATCCACGACCAGTGTCTTGCGATGATTGGCCTTGAAGTTGAGCAGTGTGAGATAGCTGCGCAGGGTCACTTTGCCTGGGCCCATGGGGTTGGGGAGCCAGCCGCCCTCGGCGTTGTTCCCCGCCCACGAACAGCACAGTCGCCAAAAGCCGGACCAGCCAGGGTTGGAGTCGCGAAGGGCCGGTAATGGAGTGGTGACAACGGTGACGCCAGCCTGGCGTAGCTGCGTCAGATGCCTGCTCTCCAGTCCACCATAAAGGGTATTAATGGGGTCGGTGATCAGCACCACTGATACCGGGGGGGACTGGGTGCGCTTGGCTATCAGGGCGTTGGTGAGCTGTTCTGCCAGCGGGCGATAGACCTCACTTCCCGCCCCCAGAAAGTCATTGAACAGAAACATGTCCACCACAACCTGCTGTTGTGCCTGGTCGATCAAACGAAAGACTTCGTTGAAAATTGTTTGTCGAATACCTCTTGTGCCCTCGGCAGTTTCCCAGGTGTCGTCTACCAGTAACGCCAGGTTCGTCGCGGGGTAGGCGGGGGAGTGGACAGCAAGGCCCTTGGGTAGCGGTTTATAGCGATGCCAGAGCGCAGTGGCGAGAATGACAGCCAGCAACAGGAGGAGAGTGAGTTTCAGTCGGGTCATGGCTGTAGTTTATCAGTTAAGGCTTGCTAGCCGATTCGGTGATTCGGCATTTCTATGTGGTACGAAAGTACAACAAACTGTGGGCTCGCGTAACCAAGCCACAACGGGGAGCCAACTGTCTCATGGTCTTCCGACAATGAAAATCGCTGCAGGTATCAAAACAACAACGATGCAATCTGTTGATTGCCAGGGAGCCTGCAATGACTTTACGTACTTTGAGCGTTCTCACGCTCGGCGCCGTTCTGGCGGCTTGTGGTGGGGGAGGCTCTTCCTCTCCGGCGCCAGTAGCTGATAATGCGGGCCCCTCCAAACCTGTACCCAATATCCCTGAAGTTCCCCGTCAGGGTGAAGGGGAAATCCGCGTATTGTCCAACCGCGCGGATCTGATCAGCGATGGTGATGCCCTGGTGGAAATCGTGGCGGCGGATCCTGAGCAGCTGAAGGAGGCCCGACTGTCCCTCAATGGCCAGCCCCTGGAGATGGATCTGGTGGCCACCGAGGCTGGCACGCGAAGGGCGCTGGTGAACGGGCTGGCGCTGGGCCGCAACACGCTGCGTGCTTTTCTTGGCAACGGGACGGTACTGGATCGCGAGATCATCAATCATCCCAATGGTGGGCCGGTGATCTCCGGGCCGCAGATCCAGCCGTGGAACTGCACTAATGCAGCCGCGGTGGATGAGCAATGCAATCAGCCGGCCGAGTACTCCTTCAAGTATGTGCCCGCCGACAAGCTACAAACCCTGATCACCAGCTTCGATCCGCAAAACCCGGGGTTGCCCGACAGCGTGCTGCCCTATGACCCTGCCAACCCGCCCGCTGACGAAGAGATCGCCCGGGTGACGACGGACCAAGGGGTGGACGTCCCGTTCATTATTCGCCTTGAGGAGGGGGTGCAGAATCGTGATCGCTACCTGATCATGACGCTGTATCAACCTGACCAGCCCTGGGACACCTTCAATCCCCAGCCGCAGTGGAACCACAAGTTGCTGATCCATCATGGCGGCAATGTGGGTGTGAGTTATGGCATGGGTAACCCACCGGTGGGCGACCTCTCTGGCGGTGGCACAGGCACTGCTGGTCTGCTGATTGGTGACAGCATTACCACCGCGCTGGGCCGGGGCTTCATGACGCTTTCCACCGCCCAGGCCAACCTGGGACACAACGCCAATCTGGTCACAGCCGCGGAATCCCTGATGATGGCCAAGGAGCGTATCGTCGAGCAGTACGGGGAGATTCGTTACACCATTGGCACCGGTTGCTCGGGGGGCTCCATTACCCAACAGCACGTGGCTAACGCCTATCCGGGGATTTATCAGGGCATGATTGTGCAGTGCTCCTACCCGGACGTGTGGACCACGGCTACCCAGTTCGCCGACTACAATTTGCTGAGCCACTATTTCGGTAATCAGCTGGCCATGGATGAAGAGGGGTTCCAGGAGGTTTTCGCCAGCTTGCTCAGCGCCGAAGTGATCCCGGTGGTGCAGTGGTCTGCATTCTACGGGCACCTGCCACTTAATCCGCTGATTTCAGATCTGGCCTTCTTCCCCTCCGCCTACCCGGACCAGGAGAGCTGTCCGGGCCTGGCTGAAGGGGTGCCGGTATATGATGCACAGGAGCGCCCGGATGGCTTGCGATGTGGCCTGCTGGATTACATGAAGAGCCAGTTCGGGCCGCGCGCGGTGGAAGTATGGAGCCCCAACGAACAACTACTGGGCGAAGGCTTTGGTGGCATTCCGCTGGATAATGTGGGCGTGCAGTACGGGCTCCAATCCCTGCAAAGCGGCCTGATTACTGGTGACCAGTTCCTCAAGGTGAACCGTGAAATCGGTGGCTTGTCGGTAGACATTGACTACCAGGCCGAGCGCACGGTGGCAGATACCCAGGCCCTGAAGAACGCTTACCGCACCGGTGCCATCAACACGGCAGAGCATCTGGCCAATGTGCCGATCATTGACCTGCGCGGACCAGACCCAGGTATTGCCCACGATGCCTACCACTCCTGGCAGATGCGCGCGCGACTGGAAGCGACTCAGGGGCACGCCGACAACCATGTGATCTGGTACGGGCCGATTCCCCTGATTGGCGACACGGTTTACACCACGGAAGCGTTGCTGGCCATGGACCTTTGGTTGTCTGAAATGGAAGCAGACAGCAGTGATTTGAGCGTGCAAGAGAAGGTAATTGCGCACAAGCCGTTGTATGCCCGTGATCGATGCCTGTCCGTGTCTTCCATCTTTGATCCGTCCGGCCCCATCGTGCCGCTCACCGGCAATCTGTTGTATCCGGACCCGATCATTCCCGGGCTGGACCTGTCGTTGCTGCCGCCCCCTCCGGCGGAAGCCGGTATCGTGGTAGACGCGGTCACGGGCCAAGCCTGTGGTCTGGATGTGAGTGAGTTGCCGGTGGTGTCAGAGTTGCCGCTGGTTGGTGATCTGCTGGGTACGGTGGGCGATTTGCTGTCCCCGCTCACTGATCCGTTGGTGGAGCTGCAACAGCTATTGATCCAGACCCGCTTTGGCACGCCAAGAACGGTGGCCGGGGACGATATTCGTACCCTCACCAACAAGTGCCAGCTGAAGCCGGTGGACCCGGCGGACTATCCGCTGGCGCTGGATGCAGAGGCCTTTGCCGCGCAGGTGGCGGAGATCTTCCCGCAGGGTGTCTGCGACTACAGTCAACCGGGGCAGGGCGTTGCCGCTACCGAGACCTGGTTGCAATATGGCGATGACGAAACCGTGATCTACGGTGGAGATGTCATCAGCACGGATGCCCGCCAGTCACGACAGGGGTGGGCATCGCCGGCGTTCGAAGTGGGCGTGCAGTAGCCCTGTGCAGAAAAACCATGCTCGCCCGACGATCACCGGGAAACGATCGTCAGGCAGGCATGGGGTCTTGCAACGCGTTTGTGTCAATCCCGATTGAGCTGGAATTCGTTCAAGGTAGTGTCATCGTCGAAGGGCATCTCTGTGCCGCCGTTGAGGCTCACGGACTTCCCGCTCAGGACCACATGCTCGTCACCCAGCACTCCTTCATTGAAACGATACACCGGTTTGGGTGGTTCACTGATGCAGTGATCGGCGAAGCGAGCTTTGCTGGCCAGAGTGGTTTCGCGGGCCTGTTGCCAGGCCGTCATGGCTTTTCCGCCATGGCGCTGACGCAGCATGGCTTCGGTAATGCTGGCGGACAGTGCTACGGCGGTCGCATTGTTGCCACCAAACCCCTTTGAATTGATCAGGCTGGCCTGCAAGTCATCGTGCTGTTGGTGCTGCAGACAGATATTCAGGTTGTCGCGGTGCACATCGTCGGCGATGTGATCAATGGTGCGGATCCCCGGCAGAGTGCTCTGGGCAAAGCTGCCCAGCGTGGCCGCCAGCTGATCCCCCCCGGCGCTGCCAAGGGAGTGCCCCACATAGGACTTGATGCCGACCACTGGCCAGGCCTCAATGCCAAAGGCCTGCGCGACACGATTGAGAATGATGGACTCGGTCACCCGGTTCTGCGGGGTGCCGGTGCCATGGGCATGAACAAAGCTGTGCTGCTGCAAGCCTTTGGCGCCGATCAACTGCCGGGTCAGGGCCGCCGCCTTGCCCATGGTCAGGTAGTTGCCCACGCCAGGGGCCGAGATGGACTTCTTGGCTCCGTCAGCGTGAATGAATACATCCGGTACCGCGCCGAGAATATCCGCACCCAACTCCAGTGCCAGAGCATCATCCATGAGGATGGTGAACTGGGCCGACTCGGCCATGGTAAACCCGCAGTTATCTGAAAATGGGCGGCAGGCGCGACGTACATCCGGGTGTGGGCTGTCGTCCAGCGCCGCCAGTTCCTGATCTTCCGCCAGGGCGCCCATGGCCCGGTAGCCCTCCATGACTTCCGCAATCAATGGCGCTTCACTGGTGCCGACAATGGCCACCCGAACCTTGCCGCTGCGAATGGCCTGAACCCCTTTCTCCAGGTTGTAGAGGAAGGTAGCGCAGGCCCCCAGCATGCCGCCGGTGGTGCCCACGGAATGCAGCACATAGGCGTTGAGGAAGTCGGCCGTCATCTCGCCCAGCCCCAGCGGTACCTGCTTGGAGGTGATGCGGTGCCCATTGGGCGGGAAGCGCATGACGCCGCCCAAACCATGATCATCCAGTTGGGACATGGCATTGCTGGCGTAAACCGCAACCTGGTCCGGCCGCACCTTGCGGGCGACCTGGGCCCAGTCCATGCCCAGGTCGCCCAGCGCATCACTGATGGCAAAGATGGCCATCTGCAGAGCGCGGGGATGGTTGCGCGAGGCATACAGTTCGCCCGGGTCGAATCCGTCCGGCAATTGACCGGCGGCACTGACCCGGCGCGGCGCGTCCAGCGGCACATTGATGCCCAGCCCGGCGGGCAGGGTGACGCGGCTGCGACGCTTGTCGATGGGGGTGACCTGCCAGCCCGCGGGTAGCGGTTCAGGCAGGTCCATGTTGCGCATTTCCAGGGTGACGGGAATGTCGCTGGTGCCACTGATGGCGGCATGCAGGCGGTGCTCTGCAGGCAGAGCACGAATCAGGGTGCCGTCGAGAAGGGAGTCTTCCGCCCGGCCAGTCAATTGCGCGAGGGCACGCAGGGTGGTCTGACGCTGAAGCTCCGGGAGAGCGTCGAAAATCAGACGCTGAAAACCGAAATGCAGGGCACTACGGCCTGCTGCATTGATGCCGCCCATGGCGGTGATAACGGGTAATGCTGTCATGGTGCTCCCGGGAGTGGTTCAACCCAAATCGGTGACTAGCCGGTCAGAGTACAGGGGAGCGGCGGCTTTTCGTATACGCCTTACGTCCAATTCAGCGGATAAAGTGCAACAGAGTTTGAAAGTGAAAGCAGATGTTTCGGGGGCTTGAGAGGGCGTGTCGATAAGAAGGCGCTTTTGCCGGGCAGGCAGCAGGGAAGAGCGCCCACAAAAAACGGGGCCCGAAGGCCCCGTTTTCGTCTGGCATCTAGCGTCCAGCGTCTGGTGAGTTACACCAGCTCGATGGCCACAGCAGTGGCTTCGCCGCCACCGATACACAGGCTGGCCACACCGCGCTTGCCGCCAGTGCGCTTCAGCGCGTGGATCAGGGTGAGGATGATGCGTGAACCGGTGGAGCCCACTGGGTGACCCAGGGCACAGGCGCCGCCGTGAATGTTCACCTTCTCGTGGGGAATTCCCAGATCAATCATCGGCATCATGGCAACCATGGCGAAGGCTTCGTTGATCTCGAACAGATCCACGTCGTCCACGCTCCAGCCCACTTTCTTCAGTACCGCTTCAGTGGCACCGATGGGCGCCAGGGTGAACTCGCCCGGGTGCAGGCTGTTGGTGGCGTGCGCCAGGATGCGCGCCAAAGGCTGCAGGCCACGCTCGCTGGCTACGGATTCACGGGCCAGTACCAGGGCAGAGGCACCATCGGAGATGGAGCTGGCGTTGGCGGCTGTCACGGTACCATCTTTGGCAAAGGCGGGACGCAGGGTCGGGATCTTGTCGATGTTGGCGTTACCGGGCTGCTCGTCGGTATCAACCACCACCTCGCCCTTGCGGGTTTTCACGGTGACAGGAACGATTTCGTCCTTGAACCAGCCATTTTCGATGGCCGCCTGGGCGCGCTTCAGGGACTCGATGGCGTAATTGTCCATGTCTTCGCGAGTGATGCTGCGCTTGTCAGCCACTTCCTGGGCGAAGGAGCCCATCAGACGACCGGTTTCGGCATCTTCCAGGCCGTCCAGGAACATGTGGTCATACACCTGACCGTGGCCCATGCGCATGCCGCCACGGGCCTTGTCCAATACGTAGGGCGCGTTGGTCATGGATTCCATGCCGCCGGACACCACGATGTCGTTGGTGCCAGCCTTGATGGAATCATAGGCAAACATGGTGGCTTTCATGCCTGAGCCACACAGCTTGTTGATGGTGGTGGCGCCCACGTTGTCGGGCAGGCCAGCCTTGCGCATGGCCTGGCGGGCAGGGCCCTGCTTGAGGCCGGCGGGCAGTACACAGCCCATGATGACTTCCTGCACGTCTTCCGGCTTCAGGCCGGCACGGGCCACCGCTTCACGGATGGACGCTGCGCCCAGCTCAGGGGCGGTAGCGCCAGACAGTGAACCCTGAAAGCCGCCCATGGCGGTACGGGCGCCGTTTACAATGACGATGGCATCATCAGACATGTTTTTCTCCTGCCGAAGTTAACTGACTTCATGACAATCATGACAATCATGAAAACGTGAATCATAAAATTGGGGCGCATTGTACTTGAAACAAGGGTAGGGTGCCCCATGTCACTTGGACCTGCCGGTCACACTCAGGCTTTTTCATAGCGTACTGCTATTGTGCTGAAAGCCTGAGGACAGTGGAGATTATTACCGGGAGCTTGTTATCATCGTGAACCGTCAAGCGTTGCCATGCGCTCTCGACGGAGAAATTCTTACCTGCTGCCCAAGCAGCAGGGCAAACAATGTCAGGGGAAATGACTATGGCTTTCGAACTACCGCCGCTTCCGTACGAAAAGAACGCTCTGGAACCGCATATTTCTGCGGAAACCCTGGAATTCCACCACGGCAAGCACCACAACGCCTACGTGACCAAGCTGAACGAACTGACCGCAGGCACCGAGAACGAGAGCAAGTCTCTGGAAGAGATCATTGCCAGCGCTGAAGGCGGTCTGTTCAACCAGGCAGCTCAGGTATGGAACCACACCTTCTATTGGAACAGCCTGACCCCGAACGGTGCCGGTGCGCCTTCCGGTGACCTGGCGGCAGCCATCGATAGCGCCTTCGGTTCCTTCGAAGAGTTCAAGAACCAGTTTAACGCCAAGGCGACCGGCAACTTCGGTTCCGGCTGGACCTGGCTGGTGAAGAACAGCGACGGCTCCCTGGAAATCGTCAACACTGACGATGCGGATACCCCGATTGCACACGGCAAGGGCCAGACCCCGCTGTTCACCGTAGATGTGTGGGAGCACGCCTACTACGTGGACTACCGCAATGCCCGTCCCAAGTATCTGGAATCCATCTGGAACCTGATCAACTGGGATTTCGCTGCTGCCAACTTTGCAGCGTAAGAGCGTCCTCCCTGCTTGAGGGAAGCCGTTCAGACCACAAAAAAGGCCGCTTTGCGGCCTTTTTTGTGGTGTTATGGCGGCATTCTGGTAACTCTGGTAGCGTGCCGTTCGGGATATAAATGCCCATCTGGTTGTCCACAGGACAGGCAGAACACAACAATAAAGGTGAGATATGCGGTTCCCGGCAATGATTCTGGTGCTGCTTGCGGGTGTTTTTCAGCCGGTTCTGGCTGAAGTCCCCAAGGCCCAGGAACAGGCAGACAGTCAGTCAGAAAAAACAGAAGAACAGAAGAACATGGATGTGCTGGCCCAGGCGGGCATCCGGCAGGCTCTGGAGGCCGTTGCCAAGTCCGGCGGTCTGTATCCGTTCGGCTTGTTCACCGTGGATGGCGAAGTAAAGGCCGTGGGCTATTCTGGGGATCGCGACAAGGCGCCGTCAGAAGAGGACTGGGCCAAGGCGCTGTTCATGAAATTACGCCAGATCGGTGAAGAGCAGCCCGACGTGGAGATGCTTTCCCTATATCGGTTGCACACAATCACCAACGATGCCGGAGAAAAGGTGGTCGGTGTCTGGGCACAAGTGGATCATCGGGCTGTACGCCCCTGGGTGATTTTCCTCCCGTTCATCAAGAATGCCGAAGGCAAACATGAGGTCGGTGAGCCGATCTACTATGCCACCGAGCAACCACTGTTCGCGCCGGAGAAGGGCGAACAGGAGTAGGAAATCACGGTCTTGGCATTGTGATTTCCGGTAGTATTGGCGTTTGCACACAGGTAAGGCTGCAGTAATGACAAGAGATCGTGAAGTCAATCTGGGGGATCTGGACGAAGTGTCGGTGGATGATCACCGCAAAACACCCCCCCGGGGCGCTCAGGCAGGAGCACGGAAACCGGCACCGGCCAAACCGGCAGGCAAGCCGCCGGGACAACCCTCCCGGCCAGTGGCCAAACCCGCTCCCAGCGGCGGTGGTAGCGGCGGCTGGATGGCCGCCTGTCTGGTCTTGGTTGTGCTGATGGCCGTCATGGGAGTGTGGTTTCACAAACAGGTAGGCGGCTTGCAGGCCCAGCTGGATAATCGTCTGACCGAATCCAGCCAACAGCTGGGTAACCTGCAATCCCAGCTGTCTGCCACCGATGAGACCCTGAATCAGTCATCCGGCAAGCTGCAGGATATTGTGGCCGGGCATGGCAAGGCGCTGAAGCAGAATGGCGAGGAACTCCGCAAGCTGTGGGACCTGAGCAACAAGCGCAACCGCGCCGACCTGGATGCCCAGATCAAAAAAGTCAAAGCGCTGACCGCATCTGTGACCGACGTCAAAAAAGCGCAGGCGGGTGTCGATGGTAAGATTACTGACATCAACAAAGACGCTGCTGCGCTGAAAAAGCAGGTCGAAAGTGCGGTCACTGCGGTGAACAAGAGCAGTCAGCAATGGCAGACGCAGATCAGCCAGATGCAGACTCAGCTGGATGTGCTGGTGGAAAACCTGAACCAGGTAGAACGCCAGCAAAAGAATCTGGATGCGGCCATGGGCAAGATCAGCAAGGCCCAGGCGTCGCTCGCTTCCCTGGAAGGGCGGGTTGAAGACACGGAGGCCGCCGTCGCGGCATTTGATGCCTACCGCCTTCAGGTCAACAATCGCCTGGACCAGCTGGAACGCCGCTAGACACGATACATCGGGGGCGGGGAGCCAACGGCTCCCCTTAACAATAAGACAAAGAGCATTTTGTCATGGCCAAGTTGCCAGAAAACAAAGAACGACGCTTGCAGGGGCTGAACCAGGACGTGTTGGCCGTCAGTGCGCCTGTGGAACCCGCCAGCAATGAGCCCGTGCCTCTGCGCACCAACCGAAGACAACAGCCTGTCAGTGTCTCGGAAAGCAGTCGCTCAGGTACCGTATGGCTGGCACTGGGTATCGCCTGCGTGGCCCTGTTGCTGGCTGTCTGGCAGTGGGTCAGCAATATGCAGCTGGGCCGCGAGATGAGTGAACTCAAGGCGCAATACTATCAGTTGGCCTCCACTGTCGAGAAAGCCGCCGATGCGGAGCCCCGCACTGTACGGGAGCCCGCAGCCAGTGGTGGACCGGTGGATGCTTCAGCGCTGGCCAACCTGCGTGACGACCTGCGTGAGCTCAGCTCCCGGGTGCGTACCCTGAGTGTGGCGGTGGCCAAGGCTGGCCAGGATGACGGTGAAACCGTCAAGCTGGAAAAGCGAATTGCCGAAGTCGAATCCAGCCTCAAGGCTGTTTCAGGACGGGTAACAACGCTGGCCAGCCGCCCGGCCCCGACCGCGGCCCCCG
Organism: Alcanivorax sediminis; assembly: GCF_009601165.1. Lineage (NCBI taxonomy): Bacteria > Pseudomonadati > Pseudomonadota > Gammaproteobacteria > Oceanospirillales > Alcanivoracaceae > Alcanivorax > Alcanivorax sediminis. Next base: position 59,058 of record NZ_WIRE01000002.1, read on the forward strand.
CGCCCGCGCCGACCACGGTCAAGGCGGCAGCGGATCCTCGAGTAGATGCCCTGCAGACCAAGGTCACCAAAATCGACAAGGATCTGCAGGCCCTGTACCGGATTTTGCAGGGCGGCTGATACCGCCGCGCAAAGCGGTGGTAATTGCGAAATTCCCTGCTAGAATAACCGCCCATTGCGCCAGTGGTGGAATTGGTAGACACGCCAGATTTAGGTTCTGGTGCCGAGAGGTGTGGGGGTTCAACTCCCTCCTGGCGCACCATCACAAGAGAAAGGCCGTAGCAGCTCGCTGTTACGGCCTTTTTCGTTTCCGCTATGCGGGTGCAGCACGCTTCACGCAACATGCAGTCGGTTGGCATGTGTGAACGGGCCCTGTGTGGTGAGTCTGTTGTGCTAGTCTTCATTGTTCGGAAATTTCCCCCGCCATTGGAAAGTGAAATGACTCGCATCGCCGTCTTCGCCGACGTTCAGAACATCTACTACACCACCCGCCAGGCATTCGGTCGTCAGTTCAACTATCGAGCCCTGTGGGAAACGCTCTCGCAGCAGGGGGATATCGTGGTGGCCCTGGCCTATGCCACCGAGCGTGGTGATGATGGCCAGACCCGGTTTCAGGATGCGCTCAGGCACCTGGGGTTTACTGTGAAGTTGAAGCCCTATATCCAGCGCAGCGATGGCTCCACCAAAGGCGACTGGGATGTGGGCATTGCGGTGGATGTGATGACCCATGCGCCGCAGGTAGACACGGTGGTACTGCTGTCCGGGGATGGGGATTTTGATGTGCTGCTGTCGGCGATCAAGGTGAGCCCGGGGGTGCGCACCGAGGTGTATGGGGTGGAGTCGTTAACCGCCCGATCCTTGATCGAGAGTGCCAATGACTATCATCCGATAGAGGCAGATCTGTTGCTGCCTTGATGGCGAGTCGCTGTGGCTTGCCTTAGATGCTCACAGCGTTTTTCGTTCTGCCTTTCCTGTTTTTCCAGTTATCGCTTCGCTCTTTCATTGCCTTGCAGCCGGTCTTTCTCAAGCGTAGAACGGGAAATGTCACAGGAGGTTTTTATGACGGATAGCAGGTCGCACAGTCATGGTCGTCACGATGATGAAGCCGATCAGAGCGCGGTGGGTGGCGGGCGGAAGATTGAGAAAGAGAAGTGGTCGCTACTGTGGCTCGTGTTGCTGGTTGCCGGAGCACTGGTGCTGGGAGTGCTCACCCATGCGGAAAGTCTCGAAGTCCGTAACGCCATGCAAGACATCAAGATCATTATCGACGATGGGCTGAATGAGTCAGGGGAGTCCTAAGTCCACGCACTGAGATTTCATCCCGCTCGTCAGCCGACATTTTCATTCCTTGCCAATCCGACCTCAGTAATGGCGACACTCATGTGTGCAGAGTGCATGCGTGGGTGTTGTTCTGCCTGTCTAGCGATCATCAAGCCATTTTCTGCTGGATACAAAATCATCGACTTTGAATCTGAAATTCCCACCAATGGGGGATGCAGGTGATTTTGTGGGCTCCCTATACTCCCAAAACGGCAGATGAACAGATTTTGACAATGTTTGCCACGTGAATGATCGTTCTTTCACTTTCTGACATCGAGAGTACTGACGTCAAGGTGGGGACCTTGTCTGGGATTTAGGGAGCACCAATTGATGATCTGTTCTTGGCCTGTAGCGCTTTTGGTCAGCGGATTGCTCGTTGTGGCAGGGTCCTCCACTTATGCCGGATCCTGGAAGGCATCACCAGATCGCACCTTTTATGTGGGGTACCGAGCTGGGATTGCTATTTCGGATCTGGATGTTCCCTCTGAAACGTTGACGGGGGATCAGGGCGGCAGCTTTTCACAGGGGCTATTTGCCGGGTACCAATTTGAATCACGTTGGGGGGCTGAGCTGTTCTGGCTGGATGCGGGGAGTGCCGACGTCGTCTCCCGGGAAACCGGTGCAACCCGGGGGCTCGCTGACCTTGAGGTATATGGTGTCGGAGCTACCTGGCGTCATGAATACGCTCCAGCACTTGATGCCTTTGTTCAGGCTGGGGTTGCCTCGCTGGATCGCCAATACCGTTATTATGCCGATGTCCAAGGTGACAGCGAAACCGACCCCTATCTTGTTTTGGGCCTGCGCTGGGCACCAGCGGATAGCTGGCAGTTGCGCGCTGGTTATACCTACTTCAATTCACAGCTGCAGGTCGCAACTGTTGGTCTCGTCAAACACTTCTATCCCGGCGGAAAACCTGAATCTGTGTTGACTGCACCGGAACCTGAAATGGCTGAGCAAGTTGTCATGCAGTGTGATGACTTCATTCTTCATTTTGACGGCGTGGAATTCGACACCGCCTCCGTAGCCCTCAGTGAGCAAAGCCGTAGCCGTCTTGATGCGCTGAGCGAAGAGTTGCGAGCGCTTCCCGATGATATCGAAATTGAAATTCGCGCCCATGCTGATGAAGTAGGGACGGAAAGTTATAACTATGCCCTGTCACAGGTAAGAGCCCGAGCGGTTCGCGATTATCTGGCCTCGACAGGCATTGCTCTCAGTCGTATTCACGCAGTGGGTTATGGCGAATGGGTATTACCCGGCTCGGGTGAGGCTGATCGTACCCATGAGGGCGGCCGCCGGGCCGAGCTAACACTGCTTGGTATTGAGAAATATCTTGATGAAGGCGTGCATTGTCAGGAGCTGATCAAGGGCTATGACATGGGGAAGTCTTTCCCGGAATCGTGACCCATCGATGAAATACATATTCTGCCTGGATTCATGAGGCATGCACGTTACCAATCACTTATGAGGAGAGCATCATGTTTTCCACCGTCCGCCCTGTAGGAATTGTATTACTGTTATCGGCCGCTCTCTCCGGTTGCTTTGGTGACGATGTCAGTGTGGCGCCACCTCCAACGACGCCTGCCTCTCCCCCTGTGGTCACCGGAGCCATCTCTACGGGCAATACTCAGGTACGGGTAAGTTTTAGCAAGCCCATGTCCGCTTCCGTGGAAGAAGCCGGTAACTACTCTGTAGTACAGGAGAATGTGAACGGTGAGACGGGTTATCTCACTGTGCTCAGCGCCGAATTTGCCAATGCCACGCGAACTGCGGTGATGCTGACCACGCTTTCACAGAACGAAGTCACATACCGGGTGACGGTTGTGGGAGTGACAGATCGCCAGGGGCGTGAGATAGAAGTGACGCCCATTACTGGTCTGGGATATGTTTCCGCGAACTCAGCGGTGTTTGCCGGTAGTCCTGCCAGCGGTTCGGGAATTGTGGATTCCGATGGTGATGGTCTTGCTGATAACGATGAGCAACGAGGCTGGCTGGTAAGGACATATAACACTAGCGGCGATGAAGACATACGGGAAGTCAGCAGTGATCCCTTGAATCCTGATACGGACGAAGATGGCCTGAGCGACAGCCAGGAGCGAAATCTTGGTACCAACCCCCGTAATCGTGACAGCGATGCAGATGGTCTTGCTGACGCGCACGAATTCAATGGCCTGTTCAGCAACCCGAACCGTCAGGACTCTGATGGCGACGGCATTTCAGATGGTTCCGAGGTGTCCTTCTTCAAAACATCCCCTCTGCTCAGTGATACCGATGGTGACCAGATTACGGATGGCGATGAAGTGATTCTGGCTAACCGTAATGCCCGGCTTGCAGATCTTCCACAGCCGGTCATTCGGGTGGAGAGTCTTGGGCTGGAGCTGGATGTACGGTTAGAGAAAACCGATGAAGAAGGTGCTACGACCTCTGAAGATATATCGGTTTCCAGCACGCTGTCGCAAAGTGATTCACGAACACGCTCGAAAACGTCAGAGGTCAACGACAAGGTATCCGCCGGTGTGACGGTGAAGCAGGGTTATGAGCTGAACACCATCAAGCCCAGCTTCAAACTGTCCGGTAGCGTGGAAGTCAGCGCCGGATATGAACATAGCTGGTCTTCATCCTGGTCTGACGAAAGCACCAAGGCCACGCAGGAAGAATACAACAAGTCTCTGGCCAGTTCACAGGAAGTGTCACAGGGCACCAGTGTGACCCGGACTGTCCAGGACGCGAGGATCAGCACACTGGTTTATTTGTCCACTGCGGGGGATGTGGCTTTTACTCTTAAAGACTTGCAGATCACTGCGTTGGTGGATGATGTCCGTAACCCTGGAAACTATGTGCCGGTAGCCACTCTGGTGCCAGCCGATACTACAGATAACCAGTTCAATCTCGGGCCATTGCGAGGCGAAGTGGGGCCGCTGATTTTCTCTGCCAAGGATATCTTTCCGGGTCAGGTTGAGCGGTTGATGGAGAGTCCCAGTGGTGTGATCTTCAAGATCGCCAACTACAATATCGAAGATGAGAGTGGACGGAACTTTGCTTTCAGTTCCCAGGAAGTGATTGATAGAACGGTTTCTCTAAGTCTGGACTTTGGTGGAGAGCCGGCCACGGAATACTACCGTGTGGCGAGTAGTTTTGGTCAGCCGGTCGGGCGTTTGGCGAGCAAGTTGGCGGTGCAGGCGGGGATCAGCGAAAGCGAGTTGCGTTATTACTATGGTCTTCTGGATTCTGACACCACCAGTCCACTGGCGTTTGATCCTGCCGGAAAGAATATCGGCGTTGTTTTTCATGATGTCATGCAGGATGTACTGGGTCTAAAGCACTACGCAGCCGGCAATGATACCCAGAACGAAGCTGAGCGTTTCAATAGCTATGCGACCACGGTGGATGCCAGTGGTATCGAGCGTATTACCCGAATCCGACAAAGTGAGGGAAACCCTGAGACGCAAAGTGGCTGGACCATACTGACGCCAACGGGTCTGATCATGGGTGGGGCGCTATCGTTCGGTAGCGGCGATCTTAAAGCGGATGATCAGCAGTTGTTCTCCGGTACCGGTATCAGCATGGCCTATGTGCAGGACAGGGACAGTGACAGGATTCCTGCCCGCCTAGAGGCTTTGCATAGTTGCTCCGATAACGAAGCCAATTCCGATGGCGATTCCCTTAGTGATTATTTTGAAGTCTTTGGCGAGCCTCGACTTCCGTCAGGGGCCAGAGAGAATCCGGCTAATGTCTGGACGATCGAGCTGGTTAAGGGGACAAACTATGAAGCCTTTTCAAGCTGTAATTCGGATGACACGGATTTCGATGGTCTTACTGATGATCAGGAATACAGCAACGAGGCGATCGCCGGAACACCGGAAAGCTTCTATCGCACTGATCCGAAGAAACGCGATACAGACGGCGATGGGTTGACCGATTTCGAGGAGATCCACGGGTATCTGGTCTTCCTCAAGGATGTGGGGAGTAGCCTGTTACCTGCAGACACCACAAGGGATCATGAGATTTGCGAACCCACAGCGGCACCGGCGCCTTCTCCTTACCCTGATTTACGGCCGGTGTTGTGCAAGACCGACCCGCTGGATCGGGACAGTGATGGAGATGGGGTGTCTGATGGTGGTGAACTGCCATTGTTCGCGAACCCGACGATCGATGATATCAGTAACCTGGAGGACCTCGATGGCGATGGACTGAAAGGCTTTGAGGAGAACAACGGTTGGCCGGTAACGGCAACGATCATTTCTCCCCTTATCATCCCTGGCCAAAATGTTGAAGTGACAGGAACATGCAGTCTTAATGCTGCTGATCTGCAGGACTGTATTACGTTGTTCGGGGGGCTGCTTCCGGATTCCGACCCCACCAACCCGGATACAGACGGCGACCTGCTGCTGGATGGACTAGAGCGTGAGAACGGGACCCACCCCAGAGTAAGCGATACCGACAGCGATGGTCGTTCGGATGAAGAAGAGTTGTTTGGCGGCGCTGCCGGCATTGAGACAGATCCTTTGCACTGGGACACTGACCGCGACAAATTGGGTGACCAGGCTGAATTGGACGGCTGGACTGTGCGAGTGGTCGGCCAGGATCCGTTGGATGTGGTTTCCGATCCGCTCATAGCGGATGCAGACAGCGATCTGCTTCTGGATGGCGCCGAAAGAACGGCAGGAACCAATCCTGAAGTTGCCAATACCGACCAGGACAAGTATGCCTTCTCCGATTTCGATGAGCGTAAGCTCAAGCTGAACCCTCTCGATGGCTCGGATGTATGTGTCGGTGTGAAATTCTCCATCGGAGATGAAGTTGCGGATGATTCCAAAGTCGCTTTCAGTGTGATCATCAAGGATCCGGATTTTCCTGATGCGAACAATGAGAAGTGGCTGTACAGCAAGGTTCGTCATCCAGATGATTATGGCCCTTTCTATTTTAAGCTTGATGCCAGTCGCAAAATGAAAATCTTCCTTAATCAGCCTGAGGTGCTGGTTGCAGGTACCTGGAGAAAAGTGACGGTAGGAAGCAGTGAACATACCTCCACTTATGATGTAGATAACTTCAGTCTTGAAACACAGACCAAATCAGGTAGTCACTCCTTTGGTAAAGAGCAGTTTGATTCGGCAATTCAAAGCAAGCTCAATGTTTCCTGGAATATCAGTGTGCTGATGCCAGAAAACGCAGATTCTGCTAATGGCGTAGACTGTCCCTCGCCGGATCGCCAGTACTGATAACGTGAAGGTCTGCCCTTGAAGCCACCATAGACCGAGCTATGGTGGCTTTGTTTTATCTGGATTACCCGTGGAGACGGGCTGCTTGCCGGCGACAGGCTTTCGAATGCGCTATGCCAGGGCAGTCTTTACTGTGGAGGGCGCGGTACCCAGGGCAGTCTTGAGTACCCGCTGTCTTCTGCCCGGATCCATCATGTTGTAACCGAAGGCTTTCAGATCCTCGGCAACGGGTTCAATGCGAATCACTTTTTTTCCGGCTTTTTCCAGGGCTGCCACTTCCCGGTCAACCACCGACGTCATGTAGCGGCGAACCGATCGTTCAATGCGTTCGAATGGATGCCAGGGTTTGTCTGGCTGTCGGGAGGCCATGGGGGCAAGCACGATGACTTCGTCTACCGCACTGTCGACCAGCATGTCTGCCGATACCGGCGAGGCCACGCCGCCATCAATGTAGCTGCGGTTATCCACGGTGACAGGGGGGCACCAGAAAGGCACGCCATAGGAAGCACACACCGCATCGGCGATGCTGGCTTTGGGAGCGCCACCCTTGCCAAAAGGAATGCGTTTGCCGGTGTCAGTATCCACCGCCATGATCCAGGTGGCCGGGTGATCGACCCAGTCCTTGCCGTGGGCAGCATCGTTGATCAGCTTTCTGAAGGCGTGCATGTCGAACTGGCCGGCAGGAAGCGCACCACAGATGGCGGTCAGTGCGGAAACTTCGCCGCGAAGCCCTTTCATGACCAGAGACTTGCCGGTGAAGCGTGCGCCTGGCAACGGCGGCAGGGCGCCACCGGTGTCGGTGTCATGATTCCACTGGCAGCGGTCACTGGTCCCTTGCTGGCAGGCCAGCAGCTGCTCGACGCTGATGCCGCTGCCAAGCAGGGCGGCGAGCACCGCGCCTGCGGAGGTGCCGATCAGCACATCGGCGTCGCGGCAGTCCCAGTCAAGTTGCTGCTCCAGATGATGCAGGGCTGCAATGCTCCAGGCGCCGCCGGCGACACCGCCGCAGCCCAGTACCAGAGCGCGGCGTGGTGTGGAGGGTGTGTTGTCTTTGGGCATGGTCTTAACCTTTACAAGCTAGAAGACGGGCTGGGTGGCCGGCGTCAGGGTGTAGTTGTCACTGTCGAACTGCTTCAGCAGTCGCTGCATTTCCAGTGTGCTCCAGGGAAAGCCCACACTGTTGAAACCGTTCTTGTCGAGGTAGTAGCTGGAGCAACCGCCAGTGTTCCAGACCGTACCTTGCAGGTCTTTTTGCACTTTGTGGTTGTAGTCCCGCTGCACTTCCGCTTTGACCTCTATGCGTTGCAGCTGCTGATCACGCATGGTGGTGAGGGTGCTGACGATATAGTTGATTTGCGCTTCAATCACGATGAAGGCCGAGTTGTGGCCGATACCCAGATTTGGGCCGAGCACCATAAACGCATTGGGCAGCCCGGCAATGGTGGTGCCACGGTAGGCCTGCATGCCGTCTTTCCACATGTCGCTGAGGGATTCCCCGGCAGCGTTGTAAATGTGATTGGCAATGGGCGGTTCGGTGACGAAAAAACCGGTGCCGAGGATGATGGTGTCTACCTCGCATTCGCTGCCATCCTGTCCGACCAGCGTATTGCCGCGGACTTCTTTCAGGCCGGTATGGAATACGTCCACATTGCTCTTGTTCAGCGTCGGGTAATAGTTGTTGCTCATCAGTACCCGTTTACAACCCAGGGTGTAATCGGGGGTCAGCTTGGCGCGCAGTGCCGGATCCTTGATGGCCACTTTCAGGTGGGCAAGGCCCAGCTTCTGAATCTGTTTGAGGATGGCTGGCCGGCGGAAACCGATGCCGAATGTTTCAAAGCCACCGTAGAGCATCTTGCGCCAGGCATTCAGGGTGAAGGGCAGGCGGAAAAAGTGTTCTTCCACTTTGGGAATGCTGTGATCCGGTTTCGGCAGCACCCATTGTGGAGTGCGCTGGAACAGCGTCAGCTGTTTCACTTTGGGCTGGATTTCCGGCACGAACTGGATAGCGGATGCGCCGGTGCCGACGACGGCGACACGCTCTCCTGCCAGGTCATGGTCGTGATCCCAGCGAGAGGAATGAAACAGGGTGCCGCTGAATTCTTTCAGGCCAGGAATGGCCGGGATGATCGGCTCATGCAGATAACCGGAACACGCCACGACGGTGCGGGCCAAATAGAGTTGATCTGCGGTTTGCACTTCCCAGAGGCTTTTCTCTTCGCGCCACTGTGCACGTTCCACGCCCTGATTGAAGTGAATGCTGTCCGGGATACGGTGCTGCTCTGCCACGTCGCGCACATAGGCCAGGATTTCTGCCTGGCCAGCAAAGGCACGGGTCCAGTCCGGTTTCTGGGCGAAGGAGTAGGAGTACAGGGCGGACGGTACATCGCAGGCACAGCCGGGGTAGGTGTTGTCCCGCCAGGTGCCGCCCAGATCCGCTGCCTTTTCCAGAATCACAAAGTTATCAATGCCGGCCTCTTTCAGCTTGATGCCGAGACCAATACCGCTAATGCCCGCACCGACAATCAGTACGTCATGAATGGGGGTGTTTGCTTGCTGTGTCATGCTGGTATCCGCTTCACTGGTTCGGTTGTGGGCTGAAGAAGTCCATGGCCTTGTTGGTCAGGTTCAGGTTGGCCACTTGTTTGGCCAGGCTGTAGACATCCGGGTAGATCACTCGCGCACCGCCTTTGTGGAAGGTGTGATAGATGCGCTCGGCCAGCACGTCCGGTTTGCCCGTGGGAATGAAGCGCGAGATCGCGCCGCGCTTGACCTGATTGCGTGCATGGCTCTCCAGTCCGGAGTACACCGGGCCGGGGTATACGGTGACCACGTTGACGCCCTCCTTTTTCAGGTCGAGCCGGGCAATCTCGGACGCCATGCCCAGCCCTGCCTTGGCGCCGCCGTAGTAGCTGCAACCGCGAATGGGCACCCGGCCTGCCATGCTGGAAATATTGATCACGCAACCACGTCGTTTCTCAATCATGTCGGGCACTGCCAGGTCCATAAGCCGCATGGGGGCAATGTAATTGATGTCCATGCTGCGCTTGCCTCGTTCCCAGCCAGTGCCGGCCAGGGTCATGATGTCCATGATCCCGGCGCAGTTGACCAGCACATCCACCGGGCCATGACGTTCCACCAGGGACTGCCACCAGCCGGGCAGGGCGTCGATGTCCGTGAGATCGCATACCTCGGCATGGGCTCCGTGCTGGCTGGCCACGGTCTGCAAAGCCTCCGGATTGAGGTCTACCAGAGTGAGGGCTACGTCAGGATGATGGCTGCGAAACTGTTCAGCCAGTGCGCTGCCAATGGCGCCAGCGCCACCGGTGATCACAACGTGTGCCGGTTTCATGATGGCGGGTCTTGAGAGAGTCGCGTGCGTCATGGGGTTGTTCCTTCAGGGTGGTGATTGGCGATGGCCAGCCAGCAGGCATCCCGTGCCTGCTTCAGGTCCTCGTTGTTCAGCGTCAGGTAATTGAGTCGCTCTGCCTTGAATACGCCGACAAAGGCGCCCCAAAACAGCGCGATGGCCAGATCGGGTTTGAGCCGGTCACTCAGCAGGCCATTGCGTTGCCCAATGATCACCATCATGCCCAGCGGGATAAGCAGGGCCTGTTCGCAGCTGCGACTTTCCGGGGTGAGGTAACTGTGGTGATCCTGCATTTCCAGAAACTGAAATGCCTGGGGTTCTTCGCGGGCGAAGGCGGTAAGCCTGGCCCACAGGGTATCGAACAGGGCGCGGCTGGGATTCAACAGATCCAGATCCGCCAGCAGCCGATCCTGCAGGCGCTGCTTGGCATCACAGAAGGTGGCATTAATAAGCGCTTCCTTACTGTCAAAGTACCGGTACAGGGTGCCCACACCCACGCCGGCCTTGTCGGCGATGGGGGGGACAGGGGTGCCATGCAGACCGTGCTCGGCAAATACCTGCAAAGCTGCCTTGATAATCTGTTCCCGTTTTCCCCCTTCCCTGGCGGGGCGGGAAGCGGTGTTTGCGATGGATGTGGCTGTAGCCATGGCTCACCTGCGAAATGAATAATGAATGTTCATTCCGTTAATGTGCCATTGCTTGATGTAGTGGTGAAAGGGGGGGTGAAGAGTCAGATTGGGACAAATGAAAGCAGCTGCGAGAGACGAGTGGCGAGTTGCGAAAGGCAAAACTCTTGTCGGTATCAGGGTTACGGGGTTGGATCTTCGAAACTCGAAACTCGAAACTAGATCAGCCCTTTTTCCCGTGCCGCCAACTCGGTGAGTTCGGCAACGAGCCTTACCGGGCGAGCATAGGAGCGGTCATAGTGGGCCTGGGAGAGCGCATGGCACTCGACACTGATTTGCTCGTAGAGTTGACGCGGGGTCAGGCCCTGGGTGGTAGAGAGCGGGATCAATCCGAAGCGATCGTAGGGGATAGCCTGCTTGCCGGCGGCCTTGAGCAGCTCCGGAATCCATCCCTGGGGAGACAGCTGAGTCTGGTAACGCAGGTTCTGGAACGCCATTTGCTCTGCCAGCTGAGTCGCATCGGCCACCTGGAAGTAGTTGTCTACCACCTGACACAGCAGCAGATCGAGCCGTTTCCAGACAATGCTCTTCTGCTCGTTGGTGTAGGCATTCCAGTCCACCACTTCATGGCTGAAGCGGCGACAGCCACGGCACACCGTGTCGCCAAACACGGTGGAACAGACGCCAATACAGGGGGTGCGGATACGATTTACGGACATGGCGAAAGATTACCAGAAATCCCTGCGGGGCGGGGAGCCTGGATGCCTGTAAAGTGACGACGGGACCTGGTTGCCGCTATCTTGAGCAAAACGGTCAAATCGGCCATAGTTAGCGATTGTTGAAGGCACTATATTGGCAAGCCTCGCAATCTCCCGGTTGTCCCGAATCCCGGGGGCGGGCAGGAAAGGCGCAATAATAACAGGTCCGGGCCGTTCAAGAGCCACGGTACCAATGGAGAATAATAATGCGATTGGTTGTGTGGCTGGCATTGCTCAGCCTGATGCTGTCCGGGTGTTCCGGAGTAGGGATGGGTATTCCTTCTACGCCTGGGGCCTTTCTGGATGCGCCTGGTGGCAAGACCTTCGATCCGATTGAGTCCCTGGATCCTCGTAACTCCATGGTTTACATCTACCGGCCGATTACCCGTTGGGGGTATGAAGAAGTGCAGGCGCCGGTATTTTTCCTGGATTCTACCCAGCTGTTCGGCCTCAAGGCCGGTGCCTACAGCTGGCTGGAGCTGCCTGCCGGCACCCATGAATTCTATGCCCGTCGTCCCCTGAGTGTGCTTTACCTGAAGATGGTGTTCGACATGGACCTCAAGATTGAGGGTGGCAAGGACTATTACTTCCGCTACTCCGAACTGAGCCCGCTGGATCTGACCGAGATCGTGGCCAACCCGGAAGAGTACCAGCAGTCTGGTCCGCTCCAGCAAGTGCCTAAAGCGATTGCCTTGCGCGAAATCGCCGACCTGCGTCTGGATGAGCCAGGTGTCTACTATGCCGACCGGATGAACAAGGAGCCTCGCTGGGCCCCGTTCTATACGTATTCGGTTGAATAAACGCATCACGCATTACACTGCATGCAACACGCAAAAGCCCCGGTAATCCGGGGCTTTTGGTTTGGTTTTCCTGGTTGGCGAGTGAAGAGTAGCCAGTTTCGAAAGAGAAAACTTCGCAAGTGCGAAGGTTCAGGGTTTGATCTTCGAAACTCGAAACTCGAAACTCGAAACTCGAAACTCGAAACTCGAAACTCGAAACTCGAAACTCGCAGTCAGTCCGTTTCCGTCAACCGCTTCTTCGACTGCAGCAATCGTTTCCACTGTTCCACATACTCTGGCAGCGGCGGAGAGTTCAGGTGCATACCCGTGATGTCCTGGGCCGACTGCGGGCTGATGGACTTGCCGCCGTGGACGTTGACCACGCGCACCAGGGCATGGGTATGCAGCTTGCGCTGGGATTCAAAGCGCTGATCGTAGTAGACGTACTTGTCATCCCAGCCAAGGATGCGGGTGTGTACCTGGAATTGCTGGTAGGGGCGCAGTTCACGGATGTAGGCAATTTCGGTGTTGGCTACGACCACGTTGCAGCGCGCTTCAATCATGCGATTGAGGCTGCCGGTAACAACGGCGTGTTCCAGTCGGCTTCGATCCATGAACTTGAGATACTTGGCATTGTTCAGATGCATGTTCAGGTCGATATCCAGCAGGCCTACTCTAAATTCCAGAGTGACCACATCAAATAGCTGGTGTGTAGGCGGGCGTTTACGTCTGCGCGCCGCGCTGATCAGTTCAAGCATCCGGGCTCCCTCGGCCACTCCCCATCGTGGCATTGGTGTCATTCTTGGTCGTTAGGGGGTGAGAACGCGGTTCAGTATACCGTTACCAGACTCAGTTCACACTATTGCCTATCGCCAAACGACACGCCGGGATGATCAGATTAGTCAGTCGAGGCCAGATGCAAGCTGAAAAGGTCGTCGGAATCTGTCCAGCAGCCTCTGGGGCGAAAGCCGGCGTCCATCAACTCCCGGGTAAAGCCTTCCACGGTGAATTTGTAGGAATTCTCGGTGTGGATGCGGGTGCCTCCTTTGAGAGTGATCTGATGATGGCCAAGGTGTAATTCCTGATCACACAGGCATTCCAGGTGCATTTCAATGCGCTGCGCCGTCTCGTTATAGAACGCCACATGGCGCATGTTGTTCACATCGAACTGGCAGCCCAGTGCGTTATTCAGATGATGTAGCGCATTCAGGTTGAAGGCGGCGGTGAGGCCCTGGGCATCGTTGTAGGCCGCGTTGAGTCGGGAAGCCTCCTTCTGCAGATCAGCGCCAATCAGCAGTGCTCCTCCGGGCCCCGCCAGATGATGCAGTCCACGCAAGAATGCAGAGCGCTCGGCGGGGTCGAAATTTCCGATAGTGGAGCCGGGGAAGAACACCACCCTTCCTCCCGGCAGGTTGTCTGCAGGTAGTGACAGGGCCTGGCAGTAGTCGGCGCAGACCGCATCGATCTGTACCTCTGGGAAATCCCGCGACAGCTGGCGTGTGGACTGCAGCAGACAGTCCCGGGAAATCTCCAGCGGCATATAGCGCTCCGGGGACCAGCGCTCAAGCAGTAAACGCACTTTCTGGCAGCTGCCGGCACCCGGCTCGGCTATCGTGTTCGCGTGCCCCAGCTGAGCCTGAATCTCGCTACTGTAGCGGGCCAGCAAGGCGGCTTCGGTGCGGGTGGGGTAGTACTCCTCGGTGGTGGTGATGGCATCGAACAGGCGCGAACCGGCCTCATCGTAGAAGTATTTGGGGTGCAAGTGAGGGCGTGGGGCCGTCAGTGAACGGGTGACCTCCTCCAGCATATCGGTGGCGGGAGGGTGCAGGTCGTAAAAGGTCAGATTGGGGCCCAGTTGCTGCTCATTGACCGGCATTGCCTGTTTCATGATCACCTCTGAGGGCAGGGTTGTTCTTTGTCTAGTTGTCGGCTGCCAGCCGGATACCGCTGAACTGCCAGCGATGGTGCGGGTAGAAAAAGTTACGGTAACTGGCCCGGATATGATCCCGGCTGGTGGCACAGGAGCCGCCACGCAATACCATCTGGTTGCACATGAACTTGCCGTTGTATTCACCGACCGCCCCTGCTGCTGTCTGAAAACCCGGGTAGGGCAGGTAGGCGCTGGCGGTCCATTCCCAGACGTCACCGAGCATGTGGCTGAGGGGCGCGCTGGTCGCCATGCCGGGCTGATAGCGGGCATGGTCTGCAAAGCTGCCCTCTGCCTGGCTTTGTCTGGCGGCATGTTCCCATTCCTGTTCTGTGGGCAGGCGGTAGCCGGCCCAGCGGGCATAGGCATCGGCTTCGTAGTAATTCACATGGGCGAGAATCTGGCCGGGGCTGATCGGTTGAACACCTGCCAATGTCCAGTGGTTAAGCAGGTCACCTTGCCAGTAAAGCGGTCGGTGGATCTGGTGCTGCTGTACCCAGGCCCAGCCATCGGATAACCACAGCTCAGGTCGGCGGTAGCCGCCGTCGTTGATGAAATCCCGAAACTCCCCATTACTGACAGGACGGTTGGCCAGCCGGTAGGGGCTTAACCAGATGGGGTGACGTGGCTGCTCATTATCGAAGCAAAAGCCGTCCTCCGGGGTGGCGCCGTGTGCAACTTTGCCGCCAGCGAAGTCCTGAAAGGTGAGGGCGGGCGCCGGCTCACCCTGGGCGGGAAGTGCCTGCGCAATCGCCGGGGCCAGTGGATTGAATGAGAGGCTGTATTTCAGATCCGTCAGCAGCAGTTCCTGATGCTGCTGTTCATGGTTCAGGCCCAGGGTGACCAGTGCTTCCAGATCAGGGCGTGCCTCGATCAGTTGCCCCATGGCCAGATCCACATGATGCCGCCAGCGGATGACTTCCTGATTGGTGGGGCGCGACAGCAGGTGGCGCTGCGGACGAGGGTATTGCTCTCCGATGCCGTTGTAGTAGCTGTTGAACAGGTACTCGAAAGCCGGATTGGGAGGGAGGTAGCCGGGCAGGTGCGGGATCAGCAGAAACGTCTCGAAGAACCAGGTGGTATGGGCCAGATGCCAGCGTGGCGGGCTCACGTCGGGACAGGCCTGGAGGCCCATGTCTTCCGGCAAGAGCGGGGCACATAGTTGCTCGCTGAACTGGCGTACTCGTGTGTAGGTGCGCCCCAGCGTGAATGTCTTTTCCTGTCGGACGGTCTCTGGCAAGGTTTTCCCTCCCGTGTCCTGGAGTCATGCGCCACTCTCCATTGACGCAATCTCACCTTAAAACACTGGCGGATTGAGCGAAAGCAACAATGAGCCGTTTGTGAGTGGTGGGTATACTCCGGGCATTGTTTCGGCGTCATTGAAAAACGGGTCACATTGTTTGTGTTTCATTGGCGCCTCATGGCCCCACATCCAAGGAGAGCATATGAACATTACCGATAAAGTTGCTGTTATCACCGGTGGCGCATCCGGTCTCGGTCACGCCACTGCCCAGGCTATCGTTGCAAAGGGTGGCAAAGTGATGATCCTGGACCTGAATGAAGAGCAGGGTGTGCAGGTTGCTGCGGACCTGGGCGACAACGCGGCATTCATCAAGACCGACGTGACCGACGAAGCCTCTGTACAAGCGGCCATTGCAGCCACCCTGGACAAGTTCGGTGCTGTCCATGTCGCCGTTAACTGCGCTGGCGTAGGCTCTGCCATGAAGACCGTTGGCCGTGAAAACAAGCCTCACGACCTGGGTGTGTTCAGCAAGGTGGTACAGATCAACCTGATCGGTACCTTCAACGTGACCCGTCTGGCGGCGGCGGCCATGGCCGAGAACGAGCCGGGCGAAGACAACGAGCGTGGTCTGATTGTGAACACTGCTTCCGTTGCGGCTTTCGACGGTCAGGTGGGTCAGGTTGCCTACTCTGCCACCAAAGGTGCAGTGGTCGGCATGACTCTGCCGATCGCCCGTGATCTGGCTCCGCTGGGCATCCGTTGCAACACCATCGCCCCGGGTATCTTCAATACCCCGCTGATGAACGCTGCTCCGGACAAGGTGAAGCAGCCGCTGATCGAAATGACCCAGTTCCCCAAGCGTCTGGGGCACCCGGAAGAATACGGTCAGCTGGTTTGCCACATGATCGAGAACAAGTTCCTCAACGGCGAAACCATCCGTATCGATGGCGGTATCCGTATGCAGCCGCGTTAAGGCCGCTGCCAGCGATGAGCTGAAACGAAAAAGCCCCGGTTTACCGGGGCTTTTTGGTTTTCGTTTTCGTTTTCGTTTTTGCGAGCGGTGAGCTGCGAGTAACGAGAAGCGAGTTTCGAAAGGCAAAAGCAAAAACGCGTTGTTTAAAGGTTTTCGCCACTCGAAACCCGTGACTCGCTACTGCCTTATCGCTTTGTGTGTATGGCCGGGTTTTCCTTGTGGCTCACAGCCCACGACTCCCCGCTGCCTTTCACCCCATCAACTCATAACAGGGTTCGTAGTGGGTTCCCGGCAACTTCATGCGGTGCTGCGCGACGAAGGCGTTGAGCAGGTGGTCCAGTCGGGTCATTAGCTCGCCGGGGGCATGAAGCTGGTAAGGCCCATACTGTTCAATGGCGTGGATGCCTTGTTCTTTCACGTTGCCCGCAACGATACCGGAGAAGGCTCTGCGCAGGTTGGCGGCCAGCTCGTGTACCGGCTGATCATTGCCCAGATTGAGACCGGCCATGGCTTCGTGGGTCGGTATGAACGGCTGCTGGAATTCCAGCGGCACGGTCAGGCGCCAGTTGAAATAGAACGCATCGTCATTATCGCGGCGGAACAGGGTGAGCCGGTCGATGCCATGGCACATGGCCGTGGCCACAGCGCTGGGATCGTCGATGATGATCTGGTAGCGGTCAGCGGCCTTGTCTCCCAGCGTGGCGCGGATAAAGGCGTCCACCTGCTCGAAGTAGGGGGCACTGCTGGCCGGGCCGGTCAATACCACCGGTAACGGCATATCGGCATTGTCCGGGTGCATCAGTACGCCCAGCAGATAGAGAATTTCTTCCGTGGTACCCACGCCGCCGGGGAACACGATGATGCCGTGGCCCACCCGCAAAAACGCTTCCAGCCGTTTTTCGATGTCTGGCATGATCACCAGCTCGTTCACAATCGGGTTGGGAGCCTCGGCGGCAATGATGCCAGGCTCAGAGATCCCCAAATAACGGCCGCCGTCGAAACGCTGTTTGGCATGGGCTACATGGGCGCCTTTCATGGGGCCCTTCATGGCACCGGGTCCGCAGCCGGTGCAAATGTCCTTGTGACGCAGCCCGAGCTGATACCCCACGCTCTTGCTGTAGTCGTATTCTTCACGGGAAATGCTGTGGCCCCCCCAGCACACCACCATGTTGGGGGTGGAGCCGGATTTCAGGGCGCCTGCGTTACGCAGGATATGGAACACCGCATTGGTGATGCCCTGGCTGTTGTTGAGATCGAAGCTGTCGTTGTTCTGGATCTCGTTGGATACATAGACAATATCGCGCAGTACCGCTGACAGGTGTTCACGGATACCGCGAATCATGCGTCCGTCCACAAAGGCACCGGCAGGGGCGTTCTCCAGTTTGAGCCGCAGGCCGCGGTCCTCCTGGATGACCTCGATCTCGAAACTCCGGTAGGTCTCCAGTACTTCGCGGCTGTCATCGGTGGGCGTGCCGCAGTTCAGTACCGCCAGCGCACAGCGCCGGAAAAGATCATGGAGGCCGCTGCTGGAGGTATCCCGCAGGCGCTCCACTTCGTGCTGGCTGAGTACTTCCAGGCTGCCCTCGGGGGCAACAATTGTTGATACCGTCTTGGTCATAAAGTGTGTTTCCTCGCAAACAGCCCCTAGGTTAACGCAAAGGCTGTCAGGGTGCTTGTGAAGGAAAGCAGGGGGTGGCTGCCTGCTTTTTTACATTCCCCGGGGAACGCTGCCACCGGGTGTGCGTCACAGGGATATCGGCACTGGCATACTGGCTGCATGACTTCTGTCATGTGCTTGTCTTGAAAGTGTCTTAATCTGGACAGGCTGCCGATCCCCGGCATGAATACTGGAAGTGAGGGCGCACGACATGTTGCTCAAGTATCTCAATGAACTGGAAAGGGCGGTGGAAGCTCTGGCGGAGCACCCCGATTCCGACACGATGACCCGCTGTGCGGATTGTGTCGCCACCCTGGATACCTACCTGGACAGCCAGATGGAGCCGGTCAAGCAGCGTGGCCGCGAATTGATGGATGGCATGATGCCGGCGGAATTGCTGGAGCGGGTGGGGCACTCGGTGCACTGAGAACGGCAAGCTTCAAGCTACAACACGAAGCGGAGGTTTGGGGTACCGGAAATGTCTTCGCTTCGTGCTGCCAGTTCCGGTGTGACTCAGAGTAAGAACCTACATTCGTAACCCGAAAGCCTTTGGGGTCTCCGCGGCTCCCACCTATCAGCGCGTAGCGAGAACCTTAAAGTGACGATTGCCTTTCCCCGTGTTGCCGCTTGTAGCTTGTCCCTAGGTCTTGCCCCGCCGCTGGCGCAGCGCCCTGTCCCATTCCTCAGGAAACAGATCCGGCTGCTGTGGGGCCTTCATATCCCGCAGTCTGGCGCCAATCCCGAGTAATCTGGCCGGCCCCTGACGGCGTTCCCACAGTTGCTCCAGTAGTGTTTCAAAGTGCGCCCGGTCCAGGTCCGTGCCGGCCATGTCGCAACTCAGGCTGACGAAGTCCTGATACTTCACCTTGGCGGTGAGCCCACTGATCAGGTAGTTCTGATCCAGCCTCGCAAACCGTTCCTTGAGCTTGTCCAGCAGGCTGTCCAGTTCCCGCAGCCATTCCTTCAGGGTTGGCTGGTCACTGTCATAGGTACGCTCCACCGACACGGACTTGCGCCGTCGGCCGGTCTGTACCGGACGGTTATCTTCGCCCCGGCTGAGATGGTAAAGCCGCTCACCGAAGCTGCCGAAGGCCTGCGCCAGCTCCAGCCGGCTCAAACCTTGCAGGTCTCCACAGGTGTGCAGGTTCAGGCTGGCCATCTTTTCTGCGGTGACACGCCCCACACCGGAAATCTTTTTGACCGGCAGGCTGGCCACAAAGTCATCCACCTGGGCGGGGGTGATCACGAACAGGCCATCAGGTTTGCGCCAGTCGCTGGCCACCTTGGCGAGAAACTTGTTGGGGGCCACACCGGCGGACACGGTAATGCCTATGTGCTGGCGGACTTCCGCGCGGATCGCTTCGGCAATGCGTGTTGCGCTATTCTCGAACTGTTCACTCTGGGAGACATCCAGATACGCTTCGTCCAGTGACAGTGGTTCAATGAGCGCGGTATAACGTTTGAAGATTTCGTGGATCTGGGCAGACACTTTACGGTACTTGTCGAAATTGGGTGGCACGATAACCAGGTCCGGGCACAGCCGCAGCGCCGTGGAGGATGCCATGGCGGAATGTACGCCGAAGTGCCGCGCCGGATAATTGCAGGTAGCAATCACGCCCCGGCGATGAGGATCGCCCCCTACGGCCACTGGCCTGCCACGCAAGGATGAGTCATCACGGGCCTCAACGGCTGCATAGAAGCAGTCGCAGTCCACATGGATGATCTTGCGGGTGGGTGGGCTCAGGGTCATTGGGCGTTGGCCAGAATGCAGAATGAGGAGATTGTACCATCGCCATTACGGAGAGCAGCACGACGCAGGCACTGATTGTCGGGGCCGGGCCCACGGGTCTGACACTGGGCATTGGGCTGCGTCGGCAGGGCATTGCCTGCACCATCATTGATCGTCTGGACGCGCCGTCTCCCTGGTCCAAGGCGCTGGGGCTGCATTCGCGCAGCCTGGAAGTGTTCGCCGCCATGGATGTCCTCGGGCCGATTCGCAAGGCCTCACGGGTGCTCAAGGCGGTGTCGGTGTATGGCGACAACGGCTTTCTGTTCGAGCTGGACCTGACGTCCTTGGATGCCCCCTACCCGTGGGTGCTGAGTTGCCCGCAATCGGATGTGGAAGAGGCGCTTATTCAGCGTTTCAAGGCGCTGGGTGGCGAGCTGGTTCGCGGGGTCGAGTTGCTGGATTTCACCCAGGATGGCTCCAGAGTGACTGCCCGCATTCGCCAGGGAACAGCGGTGCAGACCCTGCACTCCGACGTGATGGTGGGTGCCGATGGCGTGGGTTCCACCGTACGCCAGCAGCTTGGCCTCGGCTTCCACGGTGTGGAATACAGCGAACACTTCCTGCTGGCCGATGTGGATTGGGAGAGCCCCTGGCGCAGTGATAGCTCCCATGGTTTTCTGCAGGAAGAAGGACTGCTGATTGCCTTGCCGCTACCCACCGGCTGGCGGCTGATCATGGCCACCGACGCACCGCCGGACGTGCCACTGGAGGTTTCCGTCTTTGAGGAACGGCTGGCGCCGATCCTGGGAGAGAAGCCGGATCTTGGCTCGCCACGCTGGATCAGCGAGTTCTCGGTGCAGCGCCGCCTGGCCCAGCACTATCGCCGTAACCGGGTGTATCTTGCCGGCGATGCGGCTCATGTACAGAGCCCACTGGGTGCGCAGGGGATGAACACCGGCCTGGCCGATGCGTTCAACCTGAGCTGGAAGCTGGGGTATTACCTGAATGGCTACGGTAGTGGGGAGCTGCTGGACAGCTATGAGCAGGAGCGGCGCCCCGTGGCGGAAAAAATGATTTACGGTGTGGACATGTTGTCGCGGGCCTCGTTGGTCAAACTGCCGTTACTGCGACGAAGCCGGGATTCCCTGCTGAAACTGGCGGGTGGTCGGAACCGGTTATCCAGCCGAATACTGCGTACCGCCAGTCAGCTGGATGTGCATTACCGCCATTCTCCCATCGTGACCAGTGGCCCGGAATCCGACTTGGGCTGGCGACGGGAAGGGCCGCTGCCCGGTGATCGTTTGCCGGATGCGAGCCTGAAATCCGTGCGAACCGGTCATCTGCATCAGCTTCATGATTTGCTGCGCAAGCCGGTGCATCACCTGATCCTGCAATTGAGTGAGAAGCCGGAGTACAACGAAAAACTGGTGCTCTATGCGTTCAGTGATCGGCTCGGTCAGGACTACCGCAATCGTGCCCACCTGACCGTGGTGGCCGCCCAGCATACCCCCCATGCCGAGATTCCTCGCGAAGGCACCACCCGCATTTGGCAGGACCATGAAGGCGACTTCGCCAAGGCGTTCGGGCACGGCCCGCGTCTCTGGTTGATGCGCCCGGATGGCCACCTGGCGTATCGGGCACCCGTGGGGAATGCGGATCATCTGCTGGAGTATCTTGACTCAGTACTTGGCAGGCGAGGGGCTGATTAACTATTAATTACTCTCGCCCACCGCTGCACTATAAAGTGCGCCGGCATGGCCTTGCCCGCCAGCTTGCCAATATCGGCTTTGGCAGAAGGCTTGGCGCGCCAGTGGTGAGGAGTCATGGTCAGCAGGTTTTGCAGTTCCTGCTCATCTGCGGGCGTCCATTCGAATGTGACTTCCTCGCTGTCGATCAGTGAGAAGCGGTCATCCAGAAACTTTCCGGCATCAAAGCCAGACTGGCGCACATCTTCGTAGAGGGCCTCGCGCAGCGGCATCAAATGATGCTCGCCCGTGCCCACAACGATCAATTCGCCGCCAGGCTTCAGCACCCGTGCAATGTCATCGGTGAACAAGCGGGTGAACAGCACCACCACCCGCTGCATGCTCTGATCAAACAGCGGCAGCCGCGCGCCGCTGGCCACCAGCCAGGTTAATGCCTTGTTGCGTTTGGCCGCGGCATCAATGGCGAACTTGGAAATATCCACCCCGACACCCTGCTCAGCGCCAAGCTGACGGGCGAACCGTTCGGTATACCAGCCCTCGCCACAGCCCAGGTCCAGCCAGTCGCCTTCGGGTTCCGCTGGCAGCTTGCTGAGCAGCATCTCAGCCAGAGGCTGGTAGCGGCCCAGCTCCAGAAATGCCGTGCGTGCCTGCACCATGTCCTTGTCATCGCCGGGTGAGCGGGAACGCCGGTGCTGGGCCAGCAACAGATTGGTGTAGCCGCGCCGTGCACGATCAAAACGATGCCCTGACTCGCACTGCCAGGTGCTGTCAGAGAGGGTGAGGATCTGGTCGCAGCTTGGGCATTTCAGTGTGGGCATGTTCATGATCACTTTGAGGAGAGCAGCAGTTCAGATCGCTGTAGTTGCGCCTCTGCGGCCAGGTCAGACAGTTCGGCACGGTATTGGGCAACGGTTTCTTCAAGGATGTCCGTGACGGCAGCATGGCTTTGGCTGAGTTGCTGCTGCGCGTTTTGATAAAGATCCTGAAGTTGCTTTTCCAGTTTCCGGGCAATGGCGGGCAGTGCCTGCTGGCTTCTCTCGATAAAGGCCAATTGCGCACGCAGCCGGGCTTGCTGGTTGCGGAGCCGGGTGATCTGCTGGCGAATTCGGACTTGTTCCTGCCCCAGATCATTCGGCACTACTTGCGCCATCAGCGCTGCCAGCTGAGCGTCCCCGGCTGCCACCTGCTGCAGAATGGATTGCTGTTGCTGCTGGTACTGGCCAAGAGTCTGGCTTAATTCACTGAGCTCGCTATTCAGTACATCGTGGCGTCGCCGCAGCGCCAGGACAGCGGTAACGGATTCCTTGAGCTGGCCAGTTTGTGCCAGCAAATTATGGCGGGGATGTCGCAAGCTCCGTCGCAGCAGGGTTTTGCGAACGGCCTCATCAAGATGCGATGGGAAGATAATCGCCATCGGATCCAGCTCGCCGCTTTCCTGAAACAGGTCCAGTTGGCCAAGTGCGAAAAGGCTTTGCCGGCTGATTTCCGAATAGAGCGCGGCAGACAGTCCGGCGTTATTGTCCTGTGCATCATGTGCTGCACTGAGCAACCCGTTCAGTGTCGCTGCGCGGTAGGGAAAATGCTGGGCAGTACGCAAAAACCAGCTTCGGGCGTCGGCAGGCTGACCGGTTAGCCGATAGCTCTCAGCCATGAGCATACTCGCCTGCAAGGCTGCCGGGCTTTCGGTATTGATTTGTTTGAGAGTATTGCGTGCCTGCTCAAAGTCCTGTTGCTGCATCTGTAAGGCTGCCAATCGGAGCCTTAACTGGTTCTCGATGACAAAACGTTCAGCAGGTTTGAGGTGGCGGGCACCGTGCAGTGCGGCCTCCAGTTCCTTTTCGGTCGCGGCTGTCTGGCCTAGTGTTTTTAATGAAGACTCAATGGATGCGGCGCTCGCTTGCGAGTAAAGCATGATGGCAAAAAGCCATAGCGTCAGCCTCAGTGTGATCCGTTTCACGCCAAGATCGTTCCCTGTTCACGTTTGTTTACCCAAAAGTGTAAGATGCGCGGCTGCGAATGAGGTCAGCGCTAATAACTCTAACTCAGCGTTGCTCGTTCCTATTGTGATCATTTAAGGCAAGGAAAGCCATGTTGGGGGATAAAGCACTCTTTAGCGGTGGTGTGCTCGCTGCTTGCTGTTTCTTCGTTGGGGCCGTCAATGCGGAACCCAGCGCGCAGCAGCGCATGTTCGACCGTCTGCAAGAGCAGGAACGTCAGCGTCAGCAGCAGCACCTGGAAGAAATGCAGGTGCCAGGGGAGGAGATCCCCCTGCAAGTACCCCTGCCCGAGGCGTCTGACGCACCAGCGCCCTGCTTTGCCATCGAGACCGTAAAACTGACCACGCTGGATGGTGAGGCGCACCCCTTTGGGCGCCGGATAACCAAGGTGGCCAGGCAGCCCCAGGGTAGCTGCATGACCATGCAGGACATCCAGACCCTGCAAGCCGTCCTATCCAATCTCCTCATCGATAAGGGGTTCATTACCAGTCGCGTACTGATTCCTGAGCAGGATGTGTCCACTGGCAGCCTGCTGCTCCTGATCGTGCCGGGCAGAGTAGAAGACTTTGAGGCGGTTGGGCTGTCCCGGCATATGCTGGAATGGGCTATTCCTGCGTCGGAGGGCGATCTCCTCAATCTCAGGGATCTTGAGCAAGCGGTGGAGACCCTTGCCAGGCTGCCTCATCTCGATGCCAATATGGATCTGGCCCCCGGCGAGGAGCAGGGCGGAACGATCATCCTCGGGCAGGCGCAGTGGCCGCAGCGCTATCGGGGCACCCTGGTGCTGGATGAAGAGCACTACGGCGATATCACCCACGGCACCGCTCAGGCCGGCTTTGACTGGGGGGGCTTGCTCGGCGTTCCGGATCGCATTTCCCTGTCCCTGAATACCGACTTGGACACGGAGTTTTCAGATCAGGCCTGGGGCTCGGGTTTGAGTTATGACATCAGCCACGGTTACTGGAATCTGGCGTTAAGCTACAACCGCCAGGAGTATGAGAATACTATCGATGGGATTTTCCAGTCCTTCGAATCCGAGGGGGCGACGGATACCAGCAGGCTGGAGCTGACTCGTACCCTCTACAGAAGCAACAAGGCGCGTTTCTCGCTTTCCTTGCTGGGCGCGTATTCCGACACTGAAAACCGCCTTGAAGATGCGGTAATTCGGGTCAGCAGTTACCACTTGCGTGCTTGGGGTGGCAGATTCAATGCCAAGTACCTGTGGGGTAATACCCAGTTGGCGGGCACCTTTACCTATGAGCAGGGTAGAGGGTCAGGGCCGGCAACGATGTTGCCGGGGGATATCTCGATTGCCGATATCTCGCACACGAGATATCAGACATATCTTACAGCCAACCGCTTCATAAAACCGTTATATGGAGCTTTATCCATTCGGCTCAATGGGCAATACAGCGATGATATGTTGTTCCCGTCGGAACGGTTTTCCGTCGCTTCCAGTGCGGCGGTCAGGGGGTATCGGGATATTGCTCTTAATGGTAATTCCGCCATGGCGGCTGCCGTTCAATTTGATTTCTATCCTCCCATTACC
Organism: Alcanivorax sediminis; assembly: GCF_009601165.1. Lineage (NCBI taxonomy): Bacteria > Pseudomonadati > Pseudomonadota > Gammaproteobacteria > Oceanospirillales > Alcanivoracaceae > Alcanivorax > Alcanivorax sediminis. The sequence continues at coordinate 83,904 of NZ_WIRE01000002.1, forward strand.
GGCCCTGTCTCGGTGACCCCGTTTGTTGCCTACGATTCAGGTGTAGTGCCTGGGAACAGCAATGAGCTGGGATTTGCACGCATTGACTCTGCAACTGCCGGGGCCCGGCTGGGTTTTCGCAGCCTGAACTTCACGACGGAAGTGTCATGGCCCATGGAACAGCATTCAACGGAACTGACAAACAGCGAGTACACGCTTCATGCCTCACTTTATGCCGAAATCTGATCAGCAGCCGCCTGTTTTGCAACGCAGCCTGGGCTATGGTTTGTCATTGCTTTTGATCTGGCAGCCGATGCTGGTGGCCGCCGCAGACGCCGTGAGCCCAACGCACTCGACCAATGGCCGCCCCACACTGGATCAGGCCGCTAATGGCGTGCCCATCGTGAATATCCAGAACCCCAATGGGCAAGGGGTCTCGCAGAATTTCTACAATGAACTCAATGTGGGAAGTCAGGGGCTGATTCTGAATAACAGCCAGCAGCTGACCCAGACACAACTGGGTGGCTATATTGAGGGCAACCCTAACCTTACAGGTGGATCGGCCAACTTAATCCTGAATGAGGTCATCGGCACGAACCCCTCCAGTCTTAACGGCTACATGGAAGTCGGTGGTGCCCGTGCAGACGTGGTGGTGGCCAACCCCAATGGTATTACTTGTAATGGTTGCGGTTTTATCAATACCAACCATGCCACCCTGACTACCGGTACGGCGATCATGGAAGGCGGCAACCTGAGTGGTTTTGATGTGCAGGGCGGTAATATCCATATCGGTGAGAATGGGCTTAATGCGTCCAATACGAGCCGTTTTGATCTGATTGCCCGTTCTGTAGAGGTGGCAGGTGAGCTGCACGCAGACCAACTGAATATTGTGACCGGCCAGCAAACGGTGAACCGTAATACGCTGGAGGCCAGCAATGTCACTACCGATGGGGATAAACCGTCTTTTGCGATTGATTCCACTGCGCTGGGCGGCATGTATGCCAATCGCATTCGTCTGATAGCCAATGAAGATGGCGTGGGGGTGAGGTTGGATGCGCCTGTCGCGGCCCAGAATGGGGATTTGGTGCTGACGTCGGATGGGAATATCCAGCACAGCGATCTGGCTGCTGCTGGTGATATCTTAATCTCCGCAGAACAAGGCCAAGTTCATTCTCAGGGTGCAACACTCGCCAAATCTGACTTTTCTGTTACTGCAGATGAGTATCTCAACGAGGGGGCAATCGTTGCAGAAAAGGGGGTTACTGTATCCGCTAATTCGGTGACAAATACCGGAACGCTGGGAGGGCGTGAGCATCTGAGCGTTAAAGCAGATTCGATTCTTAATGATGCAGGTGCTGCGCTACTTTCCAATAATAAAATATCGCTCGAAGCAAATAGTATTACTAATCGACTAGCGGATATCTATACAACCGGGGATATATCAATAAGTGCTGCCAATAATGGAAGCGCTGATGTTGTCGAGAATAGATCCGGTCGAATAGAAGGGCTAGGTAATGTCAGTATATTTTCCGGTCAAGTTTTCAATATCAGAGATGTGCTTGACTGGGAAGATACCCTCTATGAAGGTAGTTTGACCTATACATGTCTGGAGTGCGCGAGGGAGCACTTCAATATGCGTTATACCCTGAACGAATATTTTTATCGTGAACTGGATGACGCGAGTACAGGTCGTAGTTTGTTGGTGGCGGGGAATGACTTGCTCGTCGGGGGGGATACGTTGGTCAACGAAGCCAGCGACATTCTTTCGTTCGGAAACATGACTCTCAATGTTGAAGAGCTGGAAAACGTGGGGCTGCATTCTGGTGAATATGTACTGACAAATAATCGAACGATTATCGGCATCGCAGATGACAGGCATGTTGATTATGTTTTATGGGATGTGATGCCCTATAACAGGAACAACTACTCTGGAGGTGCAGAATACCGTGGTGCAGGAGCGAATCCTGCAGCAGAAATTATGTGGTTGGTGCCGAACAGGAATAACCCGAGTTACAACCCCGACAATCTGATTGACAGTGAAGATACCCAGCTATTCGGGTACCTGAAAGATGGTCAAGGCACCAAGCGGCCTCTTGAGTCCACCGAAATACTTGGGGCCAATATTATCTCTGGTGGAGATATGGATATTGAGGATTCCACCATTTTCAATGGGGATTTTGGGCATCGAGAGGAAGAGGGGCGTTCTGAAGAAGAGATTATTGCTGTCCGTGATGGATCGGGGAGTTCCTATAATTACGATAGCTACTTTGATGGTGTAAATGGTGGTCTCTTCTCTATTGGTGATCCTGATCATCCATATCTGATTGAAACGAATCCCTTTTTTGCCAGTCAAGAAGGCTTGCTGGGCTCCGAGTACATGTTGGAAAGGCTGGCATGGGAGCCAGACAATGCTATTCGGTTATTGGGGGATGGCTACTATGAGCAGCAGCTGATACGTCAACAGATCATCGCGTCAACAGGGCGAGTGTTCCTTAGCAATGAATATACGAACGAAAATGAACAGTACCGTTTTCTTCTTGAGAATGGCGCATTTGCGGCTGAAGAATTGCAACTTTCGGTAGGGGTGGCGCTAAGTCCTGAGCAGATTAATAAACTGACTCAAGATATTGTATGGATGGTTGAAAAAGAGGTGGCGGGTGAGGTGGTACTGGTCCCGCAATTGTATTTGACTCCTCAAAGCATCGGTGTTGATGATAACGGGGCATTGATCGCTTCAGGCGGTCATATGCTTATCGATGACAGCAGTATCTTTAATTCAGGAACCATTATCTATGGCGACAACGCTGACTGGAGCCTGAACGAAGGTGGCATGCAGAACGTAGGAGGAACCGTTACTGGTAATGGCTATTTAAATATCGATTCTGAAGGCGATGTCGTTAATGTCAGCGGTGTCTTGGATGGGGATAAGGTCGCGATCAAAAGTGCCCGGAATATTATCAACCGTCGCTTCACTCGTCTGCACGAGCTTCAGGAGCAGGGGCGTCGTGAATGGTCTACTGATATTGGCAAGGCTGCTGTTATAGGTGGGTCTGAGTCACTTGCGTTGCAGTCGGGTGGAGATATTGCTATCTCAGGGAGTCGCCTCGAAGGTGGCGAGATCTCGCTTGATGCAGATGGAAATATTGTTGTCCAGACCGTTGAGAGCAAGTCCGGTCGGTCAGGCAGCTACCATGGAGGGGCGCTGTCTGAGTCAAGCGTAGCGCATCTTGGAAGCGAGATCAGTGCAACTATGGATATCGTGGCAGAAGCTGCTAACGATTTTTCAATCATTGGCTCAAATATTTCCAGTGATGGAACCATTAGTTTGTCTTCAGGCGATGACATGCTTATTGCAGCTGCACAGAACAGCAATAGCTATGATTTTCGTGTTCGCCATGATGGCGAAACCAGCCATAACATCCAACGTAGTGTCCGTCAGCAGGGAAGTGAAATTAATGGTGGTGGCAATGTCTCCCTGTCCGCAGGAAACAATTTGACGGCAATAGCCAGCCTCCTTAAATCGGATGAAGATCTGTCGCTGATGGCGAAAGGTGATCTAGCCCTGTTGGCGGCGAATGATTCTGACTACAGCTATAGCTATGAGGAAAATGATAGCAGTTTTGACAGAAGCAGAACTCTAGAAATTGAAAATAGAAGCCAGCGTCAGGTTGGAAGCCTGCTCCAGGCGGGTGGGCAATTATCCCTGAAGACGGAGACGGGGAATATCGATCTTGTTGCTTCAAATGGCTACGGCGCTGAAGGAGTGAGTGCAGAGTCTGGAGGGAGCATCAACATCATATCCGGTGTAAGCAGTGAATTTTCACGCACTCAGGTTACTGACAAAAATCTGGCTAGAGTAAAAACTCGTGATACAGGGAGCATCAACCAAACCCTGGCTCAGGCTGGTCTGACTTCCGGGGCGGACCTGTCTCTGAATGCGCAAGATGACGTGACCTTGGGCGCGGCCCAGCTCGAGGCTCAGGGGAATCTCACCATTGGCGAAGCCGCGTTCGCAAAAGATGAAAATGGTGCGCTCAAGCTGGATGAGAATGGCCACCCAATCATTGAGCGAGGAAGTATCGACAACCTCAATATTGGTACTGTGACACTGGAGAATGAAAGTTGGAGTGTGAGAACGCGTGAGCTACGCGGACCAGTAAAAGATCTGGCAAAGGTGAGCTCAGCGATGATCGGACTCGGTGCCCTTTACATGCCGGGTTTGGCTCTGGCGGGTAAAGAGAGCGAAATTGAGTTGTCGGAGCATGTCGAAAGCCGAGTTCAGCAGAGCAGACAGGTTGGAAGCAGCTTGCAGGCAGAGAATGTTCAGCTATCGGCACAGAATGACATTGCGGTAACAGGTTCCAGCATCGCCGCTGATCAAGAAAGTGGAAGAGTCGTCGTATTGGCAGAAAACATTCTGCTGGATACGGCAGTTACAGACACCACCACCACCCAGCGGGATGTCACCGAAACAGCTTCCAGCATTGATCCTTCCCTGAAAGAAGATGAAATCAGCCTTGGCGGGTTAAGGCTGACGGAGCTTGAGCAAGCCACTGTTATCAGAGATATCAATCACACTGGCAGCAGTATCAGCGCAAACCAGATTTTCCTTGAAGCCGAAGGTGGTATCACCCTCATCAATGCAGACCTGTATGCGACAGGGGAAGATGGAACCCTTTCGCTGACCGGGGAAGAGATCAATATCACGGGGGTGCAGGATGAGCGAACCGTCAGTGAAACGCTTACCGAAAAGACTAGCGAGCTGACATTGAGCGTGCGCAATGCCTATCTGGATGCTGCCTATGCCGTTAAGCGAATCGATGAGGCTGCTAAAGCAGTAGACGATGCGAAAGATTCTCTGAAAGACGCCGAGAGAAGGGTAGAGCGTGGCGAGTTGGCGAAGGAGGCACTGGAGGATTACAGGGTTATGCTTGCCGCTGCCTCCGCAAACTTTGTTCAAGTTGAATTGGGCGTCATGCAGGCCTTGGCTGCCGGTGCAACCACAGCAGGCACGGGTTTCTATGCCAGTGCTAGTGCCCAACATTCAGAAACGACCTCATCCAGTTTCTCGAACGAGAAGACTTGGCAAGGCAGTAGCTTGTCTGCATCTGCGATGAGTATCAATGCCGATAAGGCGAACATCATCGGTAGTGATATTAATGCGGGCCTCTTGGTGCTTGATGCCACCGATATCTTGATCGGTGCTGGAACCAATGAGCAAAGCAGCAGTTACCAACAAGAAACCCAGACTGCCGGCTTCAGTGTCAGTGGCAGCGGGGCGGGTAGCTGGAATGCCAATGTCGGTTTTAATGAAGCGGACTCTCAAAGTCAGGCTACCCAGTACGTTAATAGCCAGCTCAATGTGGGCCACCTGGCCAGTAACAGTGAGAGCCTGACGGTGAAAGGTGGCCTTATCACCGCCAACTCTGCTGAAATCGAAACCGGAGCACTACATATTGAAAGTCTGCAAGATACCTACAGCAGCAGCAACAGCAGCATGGGAGCAAATCTTGGGATCGCTGGTGCTGGAAACGAGAGAAAACCCGCTAGCGGCAGCGCGGGTTTTAACATGGCAGAAGGAAGCAGCGAAGGCGCGCGCACCAATCAGCAAAGTGCCATTCTGGTGGCAGATGGCGAAAACAGCCGGGTCACGGCCAGGGACACTACCCTGATCGGTGGCATGATCGCCAATGCCAGCTATGAAGAAAGTGCTGAGGCTGGTGAGCTGGCGTTAGTGGACCATGGCAATCTGAATTTTACTACGGAAACATTAACGGTCGAAGATCTGCGCGATTACAGTAAGAGTGAACAGCAGGGTGTTGGGCTGCAGGTAAGTAATGTTGGTAAGCAAGAATATGAAGGGACGCGAGAAGATCTAAAGGGCAAGGAGCAGACAACCGGAACAACGACAGTCAGTCTCCAGAATTCGGGGAGCCGCATGGAAGGTCAGACCCTGGCCACGATTGGGGCGGGTAATATCACCGTTGGTGGAGTGAGTCTGGATGATCATGCTGACTATGCCATTTTGAATCGTGATATCAATGAGTCGCAAGTGGTGACGCTTGATCAGCAGACTGGGGCGCTGGACCTCGGTGTGACGGTAGATCATCGTCTTTTCAGCGAAGTGGGTCGGGCCGAGATTGTGGAGCAACAATTAAACTCAGGAACCAATGCTCAGATAGTGATTAGCGGAGTAGGCGGTGAGATAAGCCGTGGTGTAGACCTTGGTGTACGCATCTCGGGTGTAGATAACCCCACGGTGATGAGAGAGATAATCAATAAAAGAATCGGAGCATGGGGAATCCTGCCCACCGCACAGAACTATGGCGGGCTTTTGGCACAGTTACCAGGCCAGTTATTGCCTGGGAGAGATGCACACCAACAACAGATGGTGATTGCTTCGGCAGACAATCCCTATATGCTGGCCAATCCGGAATTGGGCTGGGTGCCGATTTCAGAAACGCCTGGTTATCATTTGATGAATTCTGCGCAGCAAGCAAAGCTGGCAGGGACAATGGTTAGCACGAACCCGCTGGCGATTGCTGCGGGAACGGCTACTTATCAGAATTCTACAAACGGCATGCTAAATACCCCTGCGCTGGCCTCGTACAACGCTGTGACGCAAACCCATGACCTGTTAAGCAATCCTGAGCAGTCGGTATTGGTGACACTGAATTACAACCCGTCACGAGGTGTGATTGCTGATGCTTTTGAAAGCTTTCAAGACGTACTGTCGATCGAATTCGGCCAATCATGGATGGCGACAAATGTGGCGGTTGATACGGGCATATTTGCGAATCAGGTGATGCTGGCCAGAGGAGATGATCATGCAAATTTTGCCAACCACTCACAGGGTAACTTGCTGAACTACTCAGGTTTGCTCGCGGTAGGGCTCTCCAAGAATATCGTGTTCGGCCCAGCAGCTAATCCAAACTTCACCTGGAATATGTTCGGCTCCCCGGTGAATGCGGACCAATTCAATGACTTCCTCCACAGTAACGGCATGCTGCTTAGTAGCTCCTCTGTTAATAGCGGTGATTTTGTAGGGCAAGGCTTGGGTGGAAATCATGGGCTATATGTCCATGGTAGGGATGGCCAGAGTTTTAATGTGGTGCAAAATTTCGACCCTATCTCTCAAAAATTGGTGGTTAATTGGGTGACGGCGATGCGGCTTGATCAGACGCAAAACCAACCAGGTTGGGGGAGTGTGGGGGCCCTCTTTGCTGGAGATGGATCATCGCCGCACTCAAATTACAGTTGTGTTACTCGATGTGGAGCGCAAGCTCCATAATGAAATAATCATGGGAACATGGGCTCACCTTGGAGTTAGCTCTATTTTTACTCAAAACCTGAAGGGCCGGCATGAGCCGGCCCTTTGACATGTTTAGCGTTTGTGGCGAAGGCCAAGCAGGGCCAGCATCCACCGTAGTGCCAGTGACAATGTTGCCGAGGGATATCTCGATTGCCGATATCTCGCACACGCGATATCAGACATATCTTACAGCCAATCGCTTCATAAAGCCGTTATATGGTGCAGTGTCGATCCGTTTGAACGGGCAGTACAGCGATGACGCCTTGTTCCCGTCCGAACGGTTCTCCGTCGCGTCCAGCGCGGCGGTCAGGGGGTATCGGGATATTTCTCTTAGCGGTAACTCCGCCATGGCGGGCACCGTACAGTTTGATGTTTATCCGCCGCTTACCGGGCCGGTCTCGGTTACCCCGTTTGTTGCCTACGACTCCGGGGTTGTACCTGGCAACAGCAATGAGTTTGGGTTTGCGCGTATTGACTCGGCCACCACGGGCGTCCGGCTGGGTTACCGCAGTTTGAGCTTCACGACTGAAGTGTCCTGGCCCATGGAACAACATTCAACGGAACTGACAGACAGCGAGTACACGCTTCATGCCTCACTCTATGCCGAAATCTGATCAACACGCGTCCATTGTGCAACGCAGCCTGGTCTATGGTCTGTCATTACTGCTGATCTGGCAGCCGATGTTGGTGGCTGCCGCAGAAGCCGTGAGCCCAACGCACTCCACCAATGGCCGCCCCACACTGGATCAAGCCGCCAATGGCGTGCCCATCGTCAATATCCAGAACCCCAATGGCCAGGGTGTCTCGCAGAATTTCTACAACGATCTCAATGTGAGCAGCCAGGGCCTGATTCTGAATAACAGCCGCCAGCTTACCCAGACCCAATTGGGCGGCTATATCGAGGGTAACCCGAATCTCACCAATGGCTCTGCCAGCGTAATCCTGAATGAAGTGATCGGCACCAACCCGTCCAGTCTGAAAGGCTATATGGAAGTCGGTGGCGCCCGGGCGGATGTAATTGTCGCCAACCCCAATGGCATTACCTGTAACGGTTGCGGCTTTATCAATACCAGCCATGCCACGCTGACCACCGGCACGGCGATCATGGAAGGAGGGCGGCTGCAGGGCTTTGATGTACAGGGAGGCAACATCCTTATTGGTGAAAATGGTCTCAATGCCTCCAATACGGATCGCTTTGATTTGATTGCCCGCTCTGTGAGGGTGACAGGTCAGATTCATGCCAAGGAACTTAATGTCGTTACTGGTTTACAGACAGTGGACCGCGAAAGCCTGGAAACATCAGCGAATTCGGTGGGTGGAGAGATTCCTGAATTTGCTATTGATTCCACTGCTCTGGGTGGGATGTATGCCAACAGGATCCGCCTTATCGCCAATGAAGATGGTGTCGGAGTAAGGCTGGATGCTCCTGTCGCCGCACAAAGCGGGGATATGTACCTCTCAGCAAACGGGAAGCTGTCCCTTTCTGACGCCAGTGCAACGGGCAATATGCAGATCGCCAGTACCGGCGACATCGACCTGAATGGGCGCACCGTTGCTGGTGAGCAGATGTTGTTGCAAGGCAATTCGTTATCTGTGCTCTCAGAGCAGGTGAGTGCCAGGCAGCTTGCAGTAGCAGCGGAAGAGCTTCAGGTCAGCGATGGCTCAGCGCTGTACGCGACGGAAACGTTGTCGCTGGAAACCGAAACGCTAACCAATCTTGGCGAGATCGCGGGCACTGATGTGAACGTGTCTGTGGCCTCGGCGCTGGAAAATCAGGGCGACATTCTGGCGGATTCGACATTGCTGGCTAGCGCTGACTCCATTTCAAACGCTGGAACAATTCGTGCTGGTGATGGAATTGCCGTTACTGTTGAGGGCAATCTTGCTAATGACGGCGAGATCATCTCCGGTGGAGATTCTGCCTTGCAGAGCGTGTCAGCAGATATTCAGAATCGCGGCATTATCACGGCTGAGACCAGCCTGTCTGTAAGCGCGAACAATATCACCAACAGTACAGGGAGCATTCTTCGCTCTCAGGATCAATTGATCCTTGCGGCCCAAAACACGATACAAAATTCAGGTAATGTCGTTGGAAAGAGTCTGCTGGATATTTCTGCCCAAGGTGTGACTAATCTGCGAAATCTTGACGCGGTTGATGGCGACGGGGTACTGGGTTCTGAACAAAATCTCCTGATTCAGTCAGACACGCTGCAAAACCGGGGCGGAGCCCTGATTGGCTCCGGTGGTGACATGTCCCTGTTGATTGCCGATGAGTTGATCAATGAGACGTCGAGCATTCAGGCGCTGGGAAGTATCTATATAGGGGCAGACTACCCTATGGTTTCAGAGGATATGACCCCAGAGGAAGTTGAGGCAGCACTGGATCTGGCAAAAAACAATCTCGTCAGAAATGACCAGGGTGAAATTGTCTCCATGAACGGGGATATCACGATTTTTACCCGACACCTTGATAACAGTCGCGAAATAAACGTGAGCAAAGACTACAACGTATCAGCGGCAGATCTTCTGGAAGCAAACTGGCTGGCGCTGCAGGACGGTGATCCATCCAATGACATTATCAAGTTGATGGCGGCTAATGCGGAGCTAACCCTTGATGATTGGGCGTTCATCTTTGATCCGAACGTTTATCAGATCCCGCTATACGCCTCCTCATCCAGTCCGCGTCATGCATCGGTTAACTATTGGTTGACCCAGTACACCAATTATCTGAATAACTCGCTGGGCGCGGGGTTGTCTACTTCGCAGATTGAAGCAATCCGAAAGGAGCTGGTCGGGGTAGTGACCTATGTAGACAATGGCCCTCGAGCGCCCAGCTATTACGAGTATTCGGGTACGAGTGAATCGACAGCCATTAATGTTGGGGGAGCCAAAAACCCGTTAGCAGAAACCATGTGGATCATCGCGCGGGTTACGCAAATCATTAAGGATATTGCGCCTGCGAAATATGATGCCATGCTAGTCAGGACTAAAGATCGGTTGGCAAATCACATGGGGACGCTAAATGTTTGGCAGTCTGCCTGTGGCGAAGGCCGCTTTGATTGGCGCGGTGGAGGGGAGGCCTGTGATAATAATTACGTTAAATATTACCAGTTTGGGAATAATCGATACGACGATGTAATCGATCCGGATTCTGACAACTCGCCTTCGTTGATATCATCTGGCCGTAATATGAGCATCTACGCCGATGTTATCGATAACCGATACAGCACGCTGGCATCTGTGGGCGATATGCGCCTGGAAGGTGACACGCTTCTCAATGAAAGTTTTCGCTTGCAGAGGCATTTCAATGTGCGATCTGGTTGGAAAAGCTGGCACAACTTTAAGCACAACCCGGACCCAGGTTGGATGCCTTGGGAGTACACCAGTTACCGGGATAAGTCGGTCGATTTGCTGGATGAAAATGGTAATCCGACGGTCATCAACAGTGTTATTGCCGCAGGTGGAAGTGTTATCGGCAGCTTGAAAGATAGCATCGAAAACGCGGAGCTTACCCGTGATGATGAAGGCTTCGAGTTTGATCAGGATGAATATTCGCTTGACGAAACCCAGGATACGGGCGGTGAGGATACCGGGGGTGGCGCCGAGCCGCCGGAAGATTATGTTGATTGGGGCGGTAGTGATATTGCACGTGTCATCAACACCATCACCTCTAGAACGCTTGAGTTACTGGATCGTCACAATAGCCTCTTTTCGATCAATCTCGATCCGAACCACCCCTATCTGATTGAAACCAATCCGCTGTTTTCCAGCATGGATGGGTTTCTGGGTTCTTCGTACCTGATCGACCGGCTGGGTCTTACACCCAATGTCACGACCAAACGCTTGGGGGACAGTTATTACGAAACCCAACTCATTCGTGATGCCATCATTGCGGCAACAGGAACACGCTTCCTCGACCCTGACTTCGAAAGCGACAAGGAGCAGTTCAGCTGGCTGATGAATAACGCCGTTGCCGCTGCTGAAGTGCTGGAGCTGTCGGTTGGCGTCAGCCTGATGCCAGATCAAGTGAACGCTCTCCAGCACGACATCGTCTGGATGGAAGAAAAAGTAGTGGCTGGCCACAGCGTGCTGGTGCCTGTGCTATATCTTGCTCCTGGTAGTGCAGATCTCACCCGCGAGGGCTCCGTGATATCCGGTAACAGCATTCAGCTTGAAGCAGAGGGTATCGGCAATAGCGGGGTGATTGCTGCAGCACAGGATATGACGCTTATCGCCGGGGATAAAGGGGTGGTGAACCATCAGGGTGCGTTGCAGGCCGGTGGATTGCTGCTGGTAGACAGTGAAGGCGATATCAAGAACCAGAGCGGCACTATTCTGGGTAGGGATATCGCGCTGCAAAGCCAGGGTAGCATTATCAACGAAGTAGACTCTGCGTTGATTGAAGAAACACGTCAGGGGGATAAATACTGGCGCACCGAATATGGTGAGGCCAGCAATATCGAGGCAACCGGTAATGTCACCCTGAATGCAGGTGAGCATATCGTGGTTACCGGTAGCCGGATTGCGGGTGAGAACATCGGGTTGCAGGCTGCAGGGAATATTCAGATTGAGAGCCTGGCAGTGAGAGAGGGCTTTGATGGGCGACATGCAGCAGGTGAGTACCAAGAAAGTGAAGTAAGGCAGCTGGCCAGCACCATTGAGGCTTCCATGGATGTGGTGGCCACAGCGGGTAATAGCATTGGCATCATCGGCTCGGATATCTCTGCAGGTAACAACATCGCCTTGACGGCATTGACCGGCGACATCCTGATCCGTGCTGCTGCGAATGAGTCGTACGAGAACTACCATTTCGAAGATAGCGAAGAAGAAAAACAGATCACCAATAGCACGGTTAACCAGCGCCAAAGCGCCATTAATGCTGGCGGCAGCCTGGATATCAAAGCCTCCGAAGGCAACCTCATCGCTATTGCCAGCCACCTGCAAAGCGGTGGCGATATGTCACTGTCTGCGGGTGGCGATATCGCCTTCCTGGCAGCGCAGAACTCCAGTTATCACTTGTTTGAGAATAATAAAGACGGTGACTACGGGGCAAAGAGCACCAAGCGAGATGAAATTCAGTCGGTAACCAATGTTGGCACCACCCTGAGTGCAGGCGGAAACCTGACCATCAAAAGTGATGGTGACCAGCGTTATCAGGCGGCCAGGCTTGAAAGCGGCGGTGATATCAGCATTGTGAGTGGCGGCCACATCACGTTCGAAGCAGTCAAAGATCTTTACCGCGAATCTCATGAAAGTAGTCAGGGTGATTTATCCTGGAACCAGATGTCCAGTGAAGGCCGTACTGATGAAACCGTGCTGCAGTCCGAGATCGTCGCCCAGGGTAATCTGGCCATCCAGGCAGCGGAAGGCTTGAGTATTGACCTCAAAGACATTGATCAGGGCACGGTCAGTGAAATGATCGACGGCATGGTCGCGAATAACCCGGATCTGGCCTGGTTGAAGGAGGCGGAAGCCCGGGGGGATGTGGACTGGAATCGAGTCCAGGAAATCCACGATAGCTGGGATGAAAGTAGCCAGAGCATGGGGGTGGCGACAACGCTGATCGTGTCCATTGTGATGGCAGCGGTAACGGCCGGTGCAGCTAGTGCGGCGATTGGTTCGGCAGCGGGCGCTTCAGCAGGCTCTGGGTCATTGATGGCTGCAGCATCGGCAACAGGAGCAGCGGGCGTTGGCAACGTTGCTGCAACCGCAATGGCAGTGAGTGCCTCCACGACACTAGTAACTAACACCATTAATAATGGAGGTCGTGTAGATGCTGCGTTGAAGAGCATGGATAACTCCGAGACCTATCAGGGGCTAGGGGTCACCGGTCTTACCGCGGGCCTGACGGTCGGCCTGGATGCCATGTTCAACAAGTATGCCACGTTTGGCCGCGAAGGGGCGGTAAATTCAGACACGATTAATGGTCTGACGAAAGGCTTTAATCTGGATACTGTCTCCGGAATGGCTGGCTTCACTCTGCACAATGCGGCTCAGGCTGGCCTGAATGCTGGCGTTAGCAGCACGATCTATGGAACGAGCTTTACCGATGCGTTGAATGCGAATCTGGAGAGTCAGGGCAACAACGTGCTTTCTGCTTTGGCGTTTAATCAAGTAGGTAATGCTGCTGATTTTCTTACAGAGGGTGCAGGCATTCGCAAGGATACCTTTACCTATGGACTTTTCGTAGAGGGAGGCTTGGGTCGAACGGCCATGCATTCCACGGTAGGCGGCGCGATTACAAACATCACCAGCGGCGATTTTGCAACTGGTGCGGCTGCAGCAGGTCTGAATCAGCTGTTGTCTACTCCTCTGTCTGGCGCGGCAAATGCCATTGGAGGTAGCCAAAATGTGAATGCTTGGCGAACTGCCGGGGCACAACTGGCAGGCCTTGCAGGTGCGGTGGCAGTAGATGGAAACGTCAATGATGGGGCCTGGATTGCTAAACAAGCGGATGCGTATAACCGGCAGCTGCATCGGGAGGAGCTTAAGTTAATCAAAGTTAGCTACAAGGAATATGCGGAAGAATATGGTCTATCAGAAGGTGAAGCACTCAAAGAACTGACCGAGCAAGCTATGGCTATGGTGGATGAGGAGTGGAACAAGGAATTGTTCATTGATCCAAAATCTGGAGAGCGTGCAGAAGCTTGGCTGAACCAATTGGGGGCAGGTCAAGACATTCAAAGCGCTGACGGTCAGGCTACAGGTCAACAGTATTTTTCCGCGACCCATGAGCAGTATAAGAACCAGCTTCTCAATCTGGGTCAGGTTACTGCTGCAGATGCGGCCTACAACCCATTTCAGTATGCTGATGGTAACGTCAATAATGTGCTGCAAGCAGCGGCTCACGATAGCAGCAGCTTAAATTCTGCAGATGCGGCCTATAAGCTGATCAATCAGCTGTATGGTGGTAATCATCAGGCATTTGTCGACGATGCCAAGGCTTTGGTGCCAACCTTGATGGGGCAATTCCAGGCAGCGAAAGATGATTTGCGGGCGATTCAGGATGCTAATCCGGGTATGTCCACCGAAGCACTTATGGCGACTCAGGCCTACCATGATCTGAAGCACCTCCAGCAATCTCTGCTATACAGCGCCAACCTGCTGAATAACCCTGCTCTGCCGCAGGATGATCTGGAGCTGGATGATATGCGCAGAGGGGTAAACCTTTATAACACCACCATCGCTCTTGGGCTAGGAAATGGCGCGAATAGACTGCCAAATATTAAGGTTCTAAATAGATTAGATGATTTGCTTGAGGCTAGGATAGTCAAACCTACAGAGAGTATGCCTATTGGGAAATTGCCTAGTGGCTATACTAGGAACGCGGATGGGAGCATAACTGGGCCACGAAATGGGAGATATGAACCTGTAGGTGCTGATGATAATGGTTTGCTTGTATATAAAGATAGCGGCGGTAGCTATTACTCGCTTTCAGGCGGAGTGAAGGTCAAAGTTCAAAATCCTGCGGGCCAACCAGATGTTAATATATTGCAGCATCGTGAACATCATGACACTTATGTTGCTGACATTAGCGCTCAGCTTCAATCTCAAGGCTACAGAGTTAAAAACGATGTTATGTTTACAAGTGCATGTTCATCAGATAGCTGTAAGCCTGATATTGTATTTGTTCGGCCTGGGCAGGAATTGGTTGGGGGGATTATCGAAATTAAAACGGGCAATGCCACGAATAGTAGTGGTCAAAGTTTTATTTACCCACAGGTGTCAAGCGGTGATGCGGTTCCGTCGGGTGCTCTCGCGCAAAGTCTTGGCTTGGATGCTGGTGTTCCTTTGAAAGATCAAGGCTATCCAAATGGTATCCCTGTTTATCAAATTACCGTTCCGGGATTGTAGTATGGAAATCGTAGATGCTTTCGTGAGGCTGGGCTGGTCGTTTCGAAAAGATTCGGCAGGGTCTATCTGTTTATGTGTTTCAAGAGATGGAGAGGTTTTGGAGGCAATCTACCAATTCAAAAAAACATTAAATTGTGAAATTTTGTCTTTGAGTTTGGGTTGCTGTTCCGATGAGTTTGATGAGATTGCGGAAAAAATTTATGGTAAAAAACGGTCGCGGTTATATCTTTCTCAGGAAGAAATCAAAAAATCTTCAGAAATCATCGGCGTTGAGGATGTTTTGTTTCTTGATAAAGAAGCCAAGGCTTGGTGGGCCGCTCAAGATAATGGTTTGCAAATTAAAAAATGGTCAGAGCGGGTTGCCAGTGGAGGGCTTAATCAGTTGATGCATGTTTCAGCATTGGCCTTTTTAGGGGATTTTAATCGGCTGATGGATTATAGAGAGTCCTTTATTAATGGAAAGAGCCCTTATTTTGTTCCTATGATTACTGAAGAGATGCTCGCTCGGGCTGTTGACGTTGCTGTGTACAGAGCATAGGGGTCTAGGGCTTGAGGGTCACGGTAATCGGGAATGGAGTCAAGTCTACACGTTAGACTTTACTTGGTTTAGGGGGCGGTGATGTCTAGACCAATCTGTATTGAATTTTCGGGAGCACTTTACCATGTGACGTCCCGTCGGGATCGGTGCGAGGCGATCTATGAGGATGAGGAAGGAAGTGAGCGTTTTCTGGCGTTGCTTGGCTGTGTTGCGTCGAACTTTAACTGGGTTTGTCACGCCTAGTGTTTGATGGGGAATCATTACCACCTTGTAATCGAAACGCCGGATGGCACCCTTTCCAAAGGAGTGCAAGTAATCGAGTAATCGATCGAGAAGTCGATCGGAAAGTCGATCGAGGACACGCATGAAATGGAAGATCTCTTACAAGGTTTGGAGTCTTTAGCAAATTCAGGGCTGTCCTTTTGGCTAGTATGTTTGGGTCATGGATAAGCAAGAAGGCTGACCATGACTCGCGCTCGTTATACCCAGGTATCCCTGGATTCAACGTCTTGCTATCACTGTATCTGTCGCTGTGTTCGGCGGGCCTTTCTTTGTGGCAAGGACCATTATTCCGGGCAGGATTATGAGCATCGCCGCCAGTGGGTTGTGGATCGTCTGTCGGTGTTGGCAGAGGTGTTTGCGATTGACCTATGTGCTTATGCGGTGATGTCCAATCACTACCACCTTGTACTACGCATCAACCAGCAGAAAGCCTTGTCCTGGTCGGATCGAGAAGAGGCTGAGCGCTGGATGCAGCTCTTCAGTGGCCCTCTCATCGTCAAGCGCTGGCTTAAAGGGGAGGCCGAGGATGCGGAATCCCTCAAAGCAGAAGAAATCGTCTTTCAATGGCGTGAGCGGTTGTACGACATGGGCTGGTTCATGAAATGCCTGAACGAGTACCTGGCCAGACGAGCCAATGAAGAGGACTGCTGTAAGGGGCGTTTCTGGGAAAGCCGCTACAAGTGCCAGGCGTTGCTGGATGAAAAGGCGGTGCTGCAGTGCATGGCCTATGTGGATCTCAACCCTGTAAGGGCGGATATGGCGGGGAGTCCGATTACACGTCTATCCAGCAGCGTTCAGAAGCCTTCAGCCAAGGTGATGAGGACAATAAGCTAAGGCCAGCGCTTCTTCCCATGGTTCACGCCAGCAATGCCGAAGCAGAGGATGACGATACGGTGTGCCGCTTCCGGCTCATGGATTATCTGGCGCTGGTGGACAGTACAGGGCGCGCTGTCCGTGATGGCAAGCGAGGCGCAATATCCGCACAAGCGGCGGGTGTGCTGGATCGTCTGGGAATAGATGAGAAGGCATGGTTAGCCCATATGAGGCCTAAACAGCAAAGACAGCCCATTGCCCTGGGTGCGTTGGATAGACTGAAGGAGTACGCACAGATGACTGGGCGTAAATGGATTGCGGGGCAAAGCCTGGTGGGATGGTAAGTTACTATTTTTGCCGATTAAAATTATGCGTTCCCCCGATTTTTTTGAGCGATGGTGATGAATAAATCAAACCTTTTTTACTATGCCGAGCCTTGGGAGATCATGTTGTGCGTGATTTTTTGTTCGGCATTCGTTTTTGCCATTCTTGTTAACGCGCCATCTGCAGATGATGAAGGTGTTGTTGTGATTGACGACGTATTTGTGTCTTATCATTGTTCTAGCAGTGGGAAATCAGATTTTTTTTATTTTGCTGGTGAATCAGGTCGAACATATACGGTGGGCGCTAGGAGAGGGAGTTGCAGGAATCCAAAAGAGAATCATGATTATGTTGGGCGAACTGTGAAAGCTTACTTTCAGAGTTCTGATAGTAATGATCCTTTTCGGCTTGATATTGAGGGAGTGGATGGTTATGAAGGTGGAATTACATTTGGACGAGCCGCTCTAGCCGTTTTGATGAGTTTTTGCTTATTTGTTTTTCCATTTCTTGTTCTTCTCGGTTCTCGAAAGAGAAAATTTAAGGATCAAGATAAAATATAAACCGTGTGGTAATGATCAGGTAATCAGGAACAATTTGGGATGCCGGCGAATTGGTAGATCTACCAAAAGCTCCTTAACTAATCTCTGTGAGCAAGGGGCTGGCCTTTAATTTCCCGCGAAAGGTTTTTGTGGCTCGGTTGGCGGTGGATTGTCCACAGCTAAAATGCTCGCCTATCTCGGTAAGTGTGTAGTGTCCGTCAAACCATGCTTTTGCCATGACCTCCTTTTGTCGTTGAGCGTCTGCTGCTAATGAGAAAGCATGGCGGTCTAAATATCATTTGATGTTTGGAGATGATGACTTGGGAGTTAGGCATTGGCTGTAGAAAAAGTCCGTCTATGGCGTTTGGTCATTGCGTGAACTCTACTTGTGGGGAATGAGAGCCCGCTCGCTCGGGAGAATATTTTTTCTGATATTGACTGGATGCTTAATGGGTGACGCTGATATCTCACAAAACCATAAATCATAACAGTAAAGAAAAAGTAGTGTATGTAGGAAATCAGCCATGGGTTGAGTTAGCTGGGGCAATATGTGGTTGAGCTCACAAATTTCTCGAGGGCGTCTTTAAACTGCTTTGATTAAACGTATCTTGTGCGACTTTCCATAATGATCGGGTGGTGAAATGAAAAGCAGAATAATGGCAATCATGTTTGTGGCTTGCCTGATGGTGGCAGGCCAGTTGCAGGCAGATCAGCAGGCTGTGACTCCTCCGCTCGAAGCCGTAGAGAAGTATCTTAAGGCTCTTGAAGAGCAGAACTCCCGGCCTTCTCTTTACGGAAAGTTGGTAGGTGGGGAAGGTGATTTCCGTTATTCGGCTTTTGCTTCCGCTGCTGTCCCGGAAGAGCCGTGGGTCAATATCTTTGAAAGTACCGCGGCATGGAACAGTAAATCCCGACGTTGCTACAAGCGGCTTATCGGCAAGGATACATGCCCGAAAGGGAGTGACGCGCTTTTTCGCAGCAACAGACCCCTGGTTGTGGATGGCTTCTTTGGCACGGTATTCAGCCTGGGGCTGAAGCCTTTTTTGGGCAACATGCCATGGAAGACAAAATTCGACAGTGAGGAGTTTGAAAAAGCGCGTCATGCTGCGGAATCCAGGATGGATATCGAAACCTTCAAATCTCTTGTTGATCGTTATCAGGACGGATGGGGCGAATTCTGGCCTTTGAAGAAAAAATTCATGAAGCGATCGCAAACCGGGAGAGTAGGGTAAGCCTGGAGTTGGATGGTTTTGATGAAAGCGATGCTATCGATGACCGCTTTTTCTATGATGTGGAGCCTCAGTTTTCATGGCGGGAGACTCCTTTGAGGGCTGAAACGCTTGAAAACCTTGTCGCCATGGTGGAAGCAATTACGGAGGCTTTGCGTACTCAGCCAGCGTCTCAACTGGTGTCCTTTACCCTTGATTGTCCTGGTAAGCGAATGCGCTATCTGTTAGATGAAGTGCGTTGCGATGTTTTTGTAGGCTGGGATGGTGATCGGATAGTCACTACTGGCGTCATGGCCGTTGATCGTTGGCAGCTGCCTGGTGTTCCTGTCCTTGACTATGCAATTCGAGGTGATGTCCTCGAAGCGGAATTCAGAAATGGCCTGCTCGCCATTCGCAATATCTCTGATAGCAATGTCAATGTGCAGCGACTGGATTTTATGAATGCGGGCAAGGTCTCAAAGTACCCATTGGCAAGCAATACTGTTAAGCCAGGTGAGCATATCTACTATGCGGAACTGATTACAAAAGGCATGTTTGGTTCTGATCTGCAAGATGGGAAGCCTCTAAAGACCCGCAAGCTTTCCAAGGATGAGCGATTTGGCGTTAGGGTGCTTTACTCGCGTTCAGGGGGAAGGGCAACGACCTATCTGACCGAGGAAATGTCAATTAAGGATATGCTGAAATCCGATATCAGGGCACTGCAGGAAAATGGTGCTTTGCTTGAAGATCTAGAACTGTTTCAGCAGGGTTTTGTTGATATGCGTGCTGCAGCCGCGAAGCAGCGAATTAGAAAGGCTATGGAGCTTCTCCAGAAACGTAAAGAGGAGCAGCCATGAGGGTCAGGCTCTCCCATTTTCCACGTAAAACCCGTATGGCCTGGTAGTAGGTTGTGCCAGTAAGGGCATCCGCGTTTCCGTTGATACCGAGCCTTATCGTCAGGCCATGATTGATGCATGCAAGACCGAGGATCCTGCCAACAATTACTGCAATCTCTCTGTCGATCGATACATTGATCTCGTGCAACGCCAAAGTATGGTGTCGCGCCTTGCCGCAGACGGTTATCGGGAGTGCCTCCAGAAGTTTGAGGAGGATGAAGCACGAACTGCTTGCTATGAGCCCCATTACCGGGAGGCCTGGCAAACCGTGGTGGAGATGTACTCTTATTGATAGAACAAAAAGACCCGGTCTGGATGACCGGGCCTTTTTTGTGATGGCTCTTAATGACCACGGCGGCGTTGCCGCCAGTAGATCAGCCCCATCGTCAGGACTAACATCCCCGGGGCGGGTGCCCCGCCGCCAGAACTTCCGCCGCGAAGGGTGCTCACCGGTGTCTTGATCTTGGGGCAGGTGGGCAGGTCTTCACGACTGAAGTCCAAATCGACGGTCTGCGACAGCACGGAATCATTGGTAAAGCCATTCTGGTTGTCCACGTCCACCTGTATCGACTCCAGGGTTTCGGGCACGGCGGTGACCGCGAGAATGGCTACCAGCTCGTTGTTCGCCTCTATCTTGCCCAGGTCACAGGTGAACTGACGAAGCTCATCAATGCTACAGTTCGTTGAAGTTTTGCCAATCAGCGTCAGGCTTTCTGGCAAGGTGCCCGACAATTGTGTGTCCACAGAATGAATCTGCGTGCTGGCATTAACGAGTGTCGCCTTGACGCGCACCTGTACAGTGCTGTCTCCCGGATTCAGGCAAAACGGCTCTGCATTGATGCTGATCGATGGGTAACCGAAATCCAGCGTTATCTGACCGCTGTCATTCAAGCGGTGGTAATCACGATGGTTGTCCAGTGTGACGGTCACTGAGAGGGTTTCAGAGCCGGACTCTCGCACCAGTGCATCCGTGGCGGAAAACGGCATTGCCAGATCGCTACCGCCCGTGACGGCGCTTCCCGTATAGCTGCACTCCATTAGCGTACTGCTTGTATTGCTGCAATTCAGGCCTGCTTGTTGCTCCGTCAGGGTCAGCGAGCTGCCATGCTCAATCTTGAGAGCAAAGTCTGTTGCATCGCGGTTGCCAAGGTTGGCAATGGTGACCGAAAAGGGGACCGTGGCCACCCCCTGGTAATCCTGATCGTCAGCAGGAATGGCCAGGTCTCGCAGTGGTCTTTGGGTGGAGGTGACCTGTTCAATCCAGCCAAGGAAGCTGGAGACCCGGGTATAAACGCCTGGAATAGTGAAATCGCCGCACGTGTAGCCAAAGCTGGTGACCCCCACCTGAGGGCTGTCGTTCAATGGGTTGAGTGTAACAAACAGAGGCCCTCCGCTATCGCCCTGACAGCTGTCTTCGCCAAAGGCATCGCCAGTATCCGGGTTGGTTTCGCGGGCACAAATCATCGATCCGTAAATGGTTTCGCTGTTGGCATTGCGGTTGTACAGATTCTGGCAGGTAGAGTTGGGCAGATAGTCCAGTGCAACCTCTTGTAGAAGGCTGGGGTATTCAGGATCCTTATTCGCTCCCTCGTAGCTGATGACCCCCCAGCCCAGCGCCGAGAGAATCTCGTTATAGCTGGGTTCGCTATCCAGGGTGCGATCCGTACCCGCTCGAGCCAGTACCGCAGTGCTTACTCCCCCAGCATCCGGATCCGCGGGCTCAGAGAGACGAATCAGCGCGATATCATTTCGGTCAGTACTGCTACTGTAGTTGGGGTGAATATGGATGCTGGCCACATCTTTCAACAATGCGCTTGAGGGATCCACATCCAGGGTTTGGCTTCCTACCAGGATTTCCAGGTCATTGCTGGACTGTCCCGTTACGCAATGGGCTGCGGTCATTACCCAGTCTTTGGAGAGCAGGGTGCCGCCACAAAACTGGGCCTCGTAAACCGGTGAGGGCCAACCGTTGGTGATGGCCTGGGCTTTTAGCGGCTTGCTGATCAACGCAACCAGTGTGTGCCAGTCTTCGTCGGCGTCTACGCCGCCAACAATGCGTGGTGTGGCGGTGTTCGCTTGCAGTACTTGGCTGGCCAGCAGCATGCTGAGCGCCAGCGGAAGTGTCCGAATCATCATTCCCCCCCGGACGGTGAATCGATTAAAGGGGCCCACCTGCAATGAGTATGGGTATCGGCAGATTCAAGATTACCCTTTCTTTCGGTAAATAAGCAGGGTTGTCATCCGATTCTGAGGCCCCACTTCTGATGACAATTGCAGCGTTGATTGTCACGTCACACCTTTCACTGAATTTGCCTCCCGGAGTGTCCATGTCAACATCCATCCCCTTTTCCCTACTGGAGCTGGCCTCCGTCCGGGAAGGTGATTCCATCGGCCAGACGTTGGACAATAGTGTGGCCTATGCCCGCCATGCGGAATCGTTGGGGTTTCGGCGTTTCTGGTTGGCGGAGCATCATAATATGCAGGGCATCAGCAGCGCGGCTACATCGGTGCTGATCGGCCACATTGCCGGGAAGACGGAATCCATTCGTGTGGGATCAGGCGGCGTGATGCTGCCTAACCATCCGCCGCTGGTGATTGCCGAGCAGTATGGCACGCTGGAAATTCTCTATCCCGGTCGTATTGATCTGGGGTTGGGCCGGGCGCCAGGGACGGATCCGATGACCAGCCGGGCACTGCGTCGTGATGGCATTGGCGCGGAGCAGTTTCCTGAGGATGTGGCAGAGCTGCAGCGATTGCTCGGCCCGCTGGATCCCTCCCGTGCAGTGAATGCTATCCCCGGTGCGGGCACGAAGGTGCCGATCTGGCTGCTGGGTTCCAGCCTCTACAGTGCGCAGCTGGCGGCACAGCAAGGTTTGCCCTATGCCTTTGCCGGTCATTTCGCCCCGCGGTTGTATCGTGAGGCGCTGCGGATTTACCGGGATCAGTTCCAGTCATCGGCGTATCTGGATAAACCTCACGCCATGCTGGCGGTGCCGGCGATCGCCGCTGATTCTGTGGCAGAGGCGCGTTATCTCAGTACGACCAGTTATCAGCGCATTCTTGCCCTGTTTCGGGGGCAGCCATTGTGGATGCGCCCTCCGGTGGAAAGTATGGCGGGATTGTGGAATCCCCAGGAAGAAGCCGGAGTGAAAGGCTTTCTGGGCTTGCAGTTGCTGGGCGATGCGCCTGCGATTGAGGGCCAGCTTTCACAGTTGCTGGAGACGGTGGAAGTGGATGAGTTGATGGTGACGGTGGATTTGTACGATCCGGCCAAACGCCGTCATGCGCTGGATATCCTGGCAGCGTTGCCGCAGTTCAGAGCTCTGCCTTGAGGGAGTGGGCGGCGAAGGCCGAGTGCCGCCAATGGCAGTAACAGGCCGATCCACAGACTGCCACCGCCGCCACTGCTGCCGGAAGCGCTGGCCGTGACCCCGGTGCTAAAGCTGACGAGGACCTGTTTGAAAGTATCGCCGGAGGGAACATCCCGCTCATTCAGGGTGCCCTGAAAGGTGAGGGTGCGAGCAATGCTGCTGGGACTGCTGATCCTGAGGTTAATCACCTTTCCCGCACCGGGGGCCAGGGTGCCCAGTGGACACTGGACGGGGCTGGTGCCGGTACAGCCGAGAGTGGCGGCATTATCGAGATTCATGCCCACCGGCAGGGTGAACTGCACAGCGGTACCGGTGGCGGCGTTCAGGGTGGAGAGGTTGCGCAGGGTCACAGACACCGAGGCGCGATTGCTGGAGCTGCCGGTAAGGCGGGCGTCAAGCGCGATGTCAGGATTGTTGGAGAAGACAATGACTTGCTCGAGCCGGTTGTTGCGTCGGCGATAATCTTCCTGATCCGAACTGCCCTGGACGGCAACGGTGACGACCTGATCCTGGCTATTATTGCCGCTGACGCTCAGCGATTGGGTGCGACTCCCTGAGAGGCTGCTCACCGGCGTACAGCGATTGCCACTGAGCAGGCCTCCATTGCAGTTGCTCCATTGAGCCGAGGCCAGGGTGCCCCCCGACAGGGACAGGCTCAGTGTCGGGCTGGTGATCAGGTTGGCGCCTGTGTTCTCCAGTGTCAGGGTGAGTGTCTTGTTGTCGCTGGGGGTCAGGTAAAAGCGGTTGGGAGCAGGGAAACTCCAGAACAGGTTCAGGTCCACCAGGGGGAAGCCGGCTCCGGCGGTCAGTGCTTCAATCTCTGCGGTTTCAGCAGCCAGATGGGTATAGCCTCCGGGGGAGCCAGTGGCGCAGATCTGTTCGCCAAAGCTGGTGATGCCCGCCAGCCAGGGAGAGCGGTCGCGGCCCAGGAACAGCGGGCCGCCGCTGTCACCGAAACAGGTGTCCTGGTCTCTGCCTCTTACCGGGTTCAACTCTGCTGCACAAATGACAAAGTCCGAGATGGTGAGTGGCGATAAATCCCGGCATTGGCTGCGCGGAATGTAGTCCAGCTGGACTTCCTGCAGGTCGTTACTGATGCCGTTGCCGGTTTCGCCCCATCCCAGTGCGGTTACGGCCTCATCTCTTTGTGAGAAGGAGGATCTCTCCAGAGAGTTGTGGTCGTCCAGGGTAATGATGCTGGGCCATTCGCTGTTGCTTCGGGCCGGGATGCGGATCAGGGCAAGATCGTGATTCAAGCGAGCATATTGACGATGCAGCAGTAGCTGCTGGGCCTGTATGCCGCTGCGGGGGCTGTTGTTGCGGTCGCTGTCGCCGATGAATACGTAGACATTGCTGGCTTCGGCCGGGTCGCCATTGCTGTATTCCAGGCAGTGGGCGGCGGTGAGTATCCAGCGGGTACTCAGCTGGCTGGCGCCGCAAAGCAAAAAGCCGCCGGTGAGGTTGGGGTCCACGATGGCCAGCTGGGCCATCCAGGGCCAACGATTAACCGGCGCATCGGTGCCGCCGACAATTCTCGGGGTGGCAGTGGTGTTGTCTTCCGCCTGCGCAGCCGGCGCCATCAAGGCCACCTTGATGATCAGGCTGACAAGCAAAACCCGCAAACACGGCATGATCAGTCCTCTCCGGAGCATTCATGCAGTGTAGCGGGTCGCTAGTGCCGTGTGTGTGAAGGTGTGTATCGACTCGTCAGTGGATCGGTGCCGCGTGGGCCAGCCAGTGACTGTCTTCTTCCGTGGTACGGGCCATGCTCTGCTCAAGGTGCGTAAGAGCCTGCTCCAGCGCCACATCACCATCTGCGAGGGTCATCAGCGCCGCACGAAGCCCCGGGTGGCGGTCACGCAGGTCATGAAGCAGCTGCTCGGCTGCCGCAGTGGCAGTGCAGGGCAGCAGCAGCGCCAGCTGCGACTCATCGTAACGGGCTGCCACATCGCTGCGACGGATCCGCTGGGCCACCTGGTCAGCCAGCTGGGGCAGTTCACCATGCTGGATCAACACCAGCGTCAGGGGGGAAGAAATGCGGTCGTGCAGCGGTACCAGCCAGCCTGCGGTGCTCACCAGGGCTTCGCGGCTGATGAAGTCGGTATCCGGATCCCGCCAGGTGGCTTCCAGTGCTGCCCGGGCCAGCACCTGGTTGCGCCAGATCATCAAGCCAAAATACAGCATGCAGATACTCAGGGCGGCCACCAGAAACAGGCTGGCGGAACTGTCTGGGGTGGGGGCATAGCTGAGCCGGACGGGCAGCACGATGGCCAGCATGACTTCTGCCGCAGCCAGCATGACCAGAAACCGCTTCAGCCCGTGCAGCAGGCCATTGCTGAGGACCGCCACAAACAGCAGCGCCATGGTCGGCGGCGGGCTGCCCGCGTCCAGCAGCATCACCACACCCAGGGTGAGCAGGTCCATGGCGGAAGCGAAAGCATCACTGTTGGCCGGCCGCCAGAACAGCAGGCCAAGCTGAACCACGACATAGGTGAAAAACAGCAGCCAGGGCGTCGCCTGGGGCAGGGCGAAGTAAAACTGGTCCGTGTTGTGAAAGTAAAAAACGGCCAGCAATGCAAACAGCGCTCTGGCCAGGTATTGCATAAGCACGACACCTTGGTCAGACGTGATGCGGCTTGTTGTGCTCATAATACTGCGTCCCTGTGACTGAGGCGCCTATGTTGCGATAGCCAGACAGAGGAATAAAGATGCCTGCAGGGGTAATCTTGTTAAAACTGTTATGTGAAGCAATGAATGGGTCATAACAGGACATGTGCCACTTCTTATTTGCCACTCCAAGGAGGCAGCGTGGATCACAACGTGAATGCACCATTACGGGACAATGTTCGTTTATTGGGCGATCTTCTCGGTGAATGTCTGCGTCAGCAGGCAGGTGAGGACTTGTTCAACACCATCGAACAAATTCGCAAGGCATCGGTGGCTACCCGCAGTGAAGAAGGCGCGCCTATCTCGACCCTGAAGGATTTATTGTCGCCGCTGGATGACGACACATTGCTGGAAGTAGCGCGGGCTTTCAGCCAGTTTCTCAATTTGAGCAACATTGCAGAGCAGCACCACCGCGAACGCCTGCATCGCCAGCATCAACGTTATCCCGGCGATCCCGGTGGGGATCAGGGACTACTGGATGTACTGGCTCGACTGAAAGAGCAGGGCATTGAAGACGCCTCGCTGGGTGAAACCCTGCATGATTTGTCCGTGGAGCTGGTGCTGACCGCGCACCCGACCGAAGTGACCCGTCGTACCCTGATTCGCAAATACGACCAGATGGCGGACCTGCTGGGTGAGCTGGATCGCTCCGACCTGAATGATGAAGAGCGGCGTTCTCTCCGGGCCCGTTTGCGGCGGGTGATTCTGGCTGCCTGGACCACGGATGAAATTCGTCGTGAAAAACCGACCCCGGTGGATGAGGCCAAGTGGGGCTTTGCCACCATTGAGCAGTCGCTGTGGCAGGCCGTGCCGGACATGGTGCGGCAGCTGGAAATTCATCTGGCGGATCGCGGCTTGCCGCTGCCTCCTGCTGACTGGGCACCGGTGAAGCTGGCCTCCTGGATGGGTGGGGACAGGGACGGCAACCCCAATGTGACAGCGGTGGTGACCCGGGAAGTGTTGCTACTGGCTCGCTGGATGGCGGCGGATCTGTACCTGCGGGACATCGAAAACCTGTTGGCGGATCTGTCCATGGAGGCCGCCAGCCAGGAATTGCTGGCGGTGACCGGGCCCAGCCATGAGCCTTACCGGGTGTTACTGCGGGAGGTGCGCCGCCGCCTCAAACTCACCCGCCGGCAACGGGAAGCGCAGGTGGATGGCCTGCCAGTACCGGAAGGGGAAGGCTATCTGTTCCGTGAGCAGTTGCTCGAGCCACTCAAACTGATCGACCAATCCCTGCGGGCGGTGGGGCTGGCGGATATCGCCAACGGTGATTTGAAGAACACCCTGCGGCGGCTTAACTGTTTCGGCATTACCCTGTTGCGGCTGGATATCCGTCAGGAATCTACCCGTCACAGCGACGTGTTGGATGCCATTACCCGTTACCTGCAACTGGGCAGCTATCATGAATGGGACGAGGATCAGCGCCAGACCTTCCTCGTCAATGAGTTGCTGGCCCGCCGACCGCTGATTGATGACGCCTTCCGGCGCAGCGAGGAATGTACCCCTGAGGTCGCCGAGGTGCTGGATACCTGTGAGGTCATCGCCGAGCAGGGCAGTGAAGGTCTGGGGGCCTATGTGATTTCCATGGCCACCACCCCTTCCGATGTTTTGTCAGTGATGCTGCTGCAGAAAATCGCGGGTGTTACCGAACCCATGCGAGTGGTGCCGTTGTTCGAGACCCTGGCGGATCTGGACGGTGCTGAGCACACCATGCGTGCCTTGATGGGGATTCCTTTCTACAGGGAGCGGGTGGCGCAGGGCCAGGAAGTGATGATCGGCTATTCCGACTCTGCCAAGGATGCGGGATTTCTGGGCGCGGCCTGGGCGCAGTATCGCGCTCAGGAAAAACTGACCGCCCTGTTTGCCGAACACCAGATTCCGTTGACCCTGTTTCATGGCCGCGGCGGATCCATCTCCCGCGGTGGCGCACCTTCGCGAATGGCGTTGTTGTCGCAGCCGCCAGGCTCAGTGGCCGGACGTATCCGGGTGACGGAGCAGGGGGAAGTCATCCGCTTCAAGTATGGCAGGCCTTCGGTGGCTGTGTTCAACCTGTCCCAGTATGTGGCCGCCACCCTGGAAGCCACGTTGCTGCCGCCATGCTCGCCTCAGGCAGAATGGCGAGAGCAGATGCAGATCCTGACGGACGTGTCCGTGGCGGGGTATCGCGGTGTGGTTCAGGATGAGCCGGAGCTGGTGCGTTACCTGCGCACGGTCACACCGGAAACCGAGTTGTCACGGTTGGCGTTGGGCAGTCGCCCTGCACGCCGCAAGCAAGATGCCGGTATCAGTTCCCTGCGCGCCATTCCCTGGGTGTTTGCCTGGACCCAGATCCGTCTCATGTTGCCCGCCTGGCTGGGTACGGGCGGTGCACTGGAAGAAGCGCTGGCCGACAAGGAACAGGCGGAACGGGTGCGGGATATGGCTGCGCACTGGCCGTTCTTTCAGGGCGTGGTGGACATGCTGGAAATGGTACTGGCCAAGGCAGACCTGAATGTGGCGGCCTGGTACGAGCAGCGTCTTGCGGGTAACGATGACGGCCTGCAGCAGCTCGGCACCGTGTTGAGGGAGAAACTCACCAGCTGTGTGGCCGCGCTGGGTGGGCTCACCGGCAGGGAGGACTTGCTGGAAAACAACCCCGCCATGCGTTGGTCCATCCGGGTGCGTGATCCCTACACCGACCCGTTACATCTGTTGCAGGCCGAGCTGATGGCGCGTCTGCGTGAGCAGGATGGCGATGAAACGCTGGAAAGCGCCCTGATGGTGACTATTGCAGGGATCGCGGCGGGGCTGCGCAACACGGGCTGAAAAAGCAATTAATAGTGAATAATTAATAGTGAATAGTTGCGCGTGTGGCGGTGGTGGAGGCGGAAAAGGCTGTGCCCGCGCACCACTGTGGTGAGGTGCCGGAGGAGCCTGCCTGCAGGCGATCCTTTAGAGGGACGAACCGGGCGTAGCGATTCACGAGTACCGAGTTTCGAGTTGCGAAAGGCAAAATCAAAAAAAAACGTCTGTGGGGCTTAAGGTTTGGCCTTTCGAAACTCGTGACTCGCAACTCGCTTCTCATCCCTCGCTGTCGCTCGGATCGCCTGCGGGCAGGCTCCTACAAAAAGCATCTCAGCATCGTGGGGCGGAAATGCCTCTGGGCATCTCCGCCGTTCGACCGCCCGCTAACATCATGTTAGCGGCGCACACGCTTCAAGCAACAACAACCCAGGCTCGCGCGCTGTTCACTATTAACTATTCACTGATCTTGCTGTGGCTACCGTCGCACAGCATTCCTTTCCTGCTTTGTTTGCAGCCACAGAAAAACACGATGCAATCTTTTTTGGCGGTGAAGGCTTCGGGTTTGAAATCGGTGCCTTTATGGCTGCCATCGCAGAAGGGTTGATTGGTGCTTTTGCCGCAGGAACACCAATGAACGGTTTCGCCTTTTTTTACCGGTAAGGGGTAAGGCCATCGGGTGGCAAGAGGTTTCTTCATCGCAGATCCTGTTTTCTGAATTGGCGTTGAATGTTGCGGCAAGGCTTGATCGTAGAGAAGCGATTTGAGGTAGGAGCCTGCCTGCGGGCGTTCCGAGCGACAGCGAGGGATGAGAAGCGAGTTGCGAGTCACGAGTTTCGAAAACCCAACCCTCAAGATCCGCAGACCCCATGTTTTGATTTAGCCTTTCGCAACTCGAAACTCGCTTCTCGTAACTCGCTTTGCCCGGTTCGTCCCTCTAAAGGATCGCCTGCAGGCAGGCTCCTACGGCACCTCACCGCAGTGGTGGGCGGGCACGCCCCTTTCCGCACCCTCCGTCGCCGCACGCGCAACTATTCACTATTAACTGAATTGTCATCCAAGCGTCACTGGCCTGCCATGCCGACATACGACACTGCGACAAAATACCAGTGGAGTACGCCATGCTTGCGCAAGCCGCAGGAAAGATCAAAGCTCTGAGTCCGCAACTCAAGGATGCCCTGGCCAGGCCGTTTGTGGCCACGGCGGATATCCTGCGTTTTCCCCGTGAGCTGCGTGACCTGAGCGAAGCCGAAGGGCAGAACCGCTTCACCGCCTATTTCACCCGCTCGCGGCGGGAAATTATCAAGGTGCAGCGCATGCGCTACCGTATTTTCTCCGAGGAATATGGTGCCAGCTTCAGCGCGCCATTCGGACTGGATCGGGATCGCTATGACCGCCACTGCCTTCACCTGGTAGTCAAGGATAACCGTAGCGGTGAGATCGTCGGTTACACGCGGGTGCTACCCGGTGACCGCCTGCACCGAACCGGTGGTTTTTACTCCAGTGGCGAGTTTGACCTGAGCATGCTGAAGGGGCTCGAGGGGCGACTCGCGGAGATCGGCCGAACCTGCATCCATCCCGCTCACCGTAATGGTGCTGTGATCACGGTGCTGTGGGCGCGGCTGGCCCAGTACATGATCGAGAATGACATCCGCTACCTGCTCGGCTGTGCCAGCATCGCGCTGGGCGAAGGCTACAACGTGGCCGCTATCTGGCAACGCATTAATGAAAAGCACCTCAGTACTCAACCCCATCGGGTGGTACCGCACCTGAAACTGGAGACGCTGCCCGGTGATAGCGAGCAGGCCAGCGTAAAAATGCCTCCCCTGCTCAAGGCCTATGTGCGCATGGGCGCGCAGATCTGCGGCGAGCCATGCTGGGATCCGGATTTCAACTGTCTGGATTTCTTCGTGCTGATGGACGTGAATGATTTGCCTGCCCGGTATGTGCAGCATTTCATGCAGCAAGCGGATGCCCTGCCTTCGGTACAACCGGCTCAGGCCGTTTGATGTCCGGGGAAAGTCTGGCCGCACAGCAACAGGCTCTGGGTGGTACCTGGCCGCAAATCCGCCGCGTGATGCGTGTTGCACTGATCGTGGTGCATCTGGCCTGGGGCTTTCTGCTAGCGCTATGCCTTGGCGCCTTCCGGGCGCCACAGCAACCAAGAGTGCTGGCCGCCAAGCAGCGCTGGTGCCAGCGGTTCCTGCGCATTCTTGGTACTGAGCTGACCGTCACAGGCAGTCCTGAGGGCGGCAATGTGTTTCTGGTCAGCAATCATGTGTCCTGGCTGGATATTCCGGTGATTGCCAGTCAGCGGCATCTGTATTTTCTGTCCAAGGCTGAAGTGGGCGAGTGGCCCCTGATCGGATCGCTGGCCCGGGCGGTGGGCACCTTGTTTATCAAGCGTGGCAGCGGTGAGTCGGGTAACAAGGCCCGGGAGATTGCCGCTCGTCTGCAGCTGGGCCATACCGTGCTGGTGTTCCCGGAAGGCACCACCACCGACGGCACCTCGCTGCGCCGCTTCTTCCCGCAATTGTTTGATGCACCGCTGCTGGCGGACATACCGGTACAGCCGCTGGCGATTCGCTATCTGGACAGCATGGGGGCGCCGGATCCGGCCATGGCTTTTATCGGCGAGGACGAATTCCATCATCACCTTTGGGCCATGCTGCTTCGTCGAGAGGTCCGTATCCGGTTGCATTTCTGTGAGCCGCTGAGGGTTGACGGGGATCGCAAGGCGCTTTGTGAGCAGGCCCGGGAGCGGATCTCGCAGCAGCTCAAGGGCTGAGTCTTGTCGAAATTCCAGCTGTAGGAGACTCAACTTGTTGAGCGAACCATGCGCAGCATGGAATCGGCCAAAGGGCGATCCGGGAATGGGCATCTCCTTATTTCCGGGCTTGAGGTCTGGAAAAGCCCGTGACGAGTTTCGAAAACCTGACCCCCTTCGACTGCGGGTTTTGCTTTTCGCAACGTGAAACTCGCACTCGCTAACGCTCCCGTTCGCTCGCGGGGCTCTACGCCATGGAAATGCCCTGACCTGCAGCCTGCCGCCCCGGTTTGTTGTAGCATTGGCGCATCATCATTTCAGAGATCCCTTTCCATGACGCGCGCCAGTGAACTGAAGAAATCCGACGTTATTGAAGTCAACGGCACTCTCTATGCCATTCGCCAGATTGAGGTGCAGTCGCCCTCGGCCCGTGGCGCGGCCACCCTGTATCGGGTGAAAGCCAGTGCGGTGGGCGGCGGTCCCAAGTTTGAGGAGCGCTTCAAGGGGGATGAGGATGTCACCACCGTGGAGTTGCTGCGTCGCCCGGTGCAGTTTTCCTATGTCGATGGTGATGACTACATCTTCATGGACAACGAGGATTTCTCCCAGTACCTGCTCAAGCAGGACGACATCAGTGACGAGCTGGCCTTCATTACCGAAGACACGGAAGGGGTGCTGGCCCTGAAAGTCGGTGAAACCGTGATCGGCCTGGAATTGCCGGCATCGGTTGTGCTGGAAGTGACGGAGACCTCCCCGGCCATGAAAGCCGCTTCCGCCTCGGCGCGCACCAAACCCGCCACCCTGAACACCGGCCTGGTGGTTCAGGTGCCAGAATACATTGTGGAAGGAGAAAAGGTGCGGGTGAACACGGCGGAACGCAAGTTCATGTCCCGGGCCTGATATGCGGCGTCTTGCCTGGCTTTATATGCTGACCCTGCCAGCACTGCTGGCGGGGTGCCAACTGGGCTATTACAGCCAGGCCATGAACGGCCACTTTGCGCTGATGGGCAAGCGAGAGCCGGTGGCAGCGGTGCTGGCGGACCCGGATACGCCGGCAGAGGTGGCGGAGCAACTGGCCTTCAGTCAGCAGGTCATCGCCTGGGCGGGGCCGCATCTGGACCTGCCCGTGGATGACGTTTACCACCAGTACGTGGCCCTGGAGCAGGATGCGGTGCTATGGAACGTGCTGGCGGCGCCGCGCTGGTCGTTGACGCCAAAAACCTGGTGTTACCCACTACTGGGGTGTGTCAGTTACCGGGGCTACTTTGATCGTGCCCGGGCAGACCGGGAGGCCGCCGCGCTGGCCGAGGACGGTATGGATACCTGGGTGGGCGGAGCGATTGCCTATTCCACCCTGGGCTGGTTTGCTGACCCGCTCACCACGCCGATGCTCAACCGTTCGCGCCCGGCCCTGGCGGAATTGCTTATTCATGAGCTGACTCATCGTCGCATCTACATTGCCAATGACACCCGCTTCAATGAATCCCTGGCGACCCTGGTGGGCCGCGAAGGCGCCCTGGCGTATTTTGCGGATCAGGGCATTCATCTGAACGAAGAGGCTCTGGTTCAACGGGACAGGGCTGAGCGGGCTTTTATGGCTATTGTCGAAGATACCCGCGAGGCGCTCAGTCGGCTGTACGAAAGTAGTGAGGACCCGCAGTTGCTGGCGGCGGAGAAGGCCCGTATCCAGCAGCTGGCCCGGGAACGCTTTCAGCAGGAACAAACGGATACCCCGGCGTTGGCAGGTTATCGGGGCTTTTTCGACGGACCGTTGAACAATGCCCAGCTCAATGGTGTCAGTGACTATAATGGCTATGTCCCCGCGTTCGCCCGCTTGCTTACCCAGTGCCAGCGAGACTGGGACTGCTTCTGGCAGCAGGTCGATAATCTTGCCGACCTGACTGACGCCCAACGCAAAAAGGCGTTAGGGCCTGTTAAGGCTACCGAAATGGCCCCTGTTGAGTCCCAAAATTAGCCAATCCAGGCATGAGGAGTGATGTTTGGTTTATCCAAATGAGTGACGAATAACGACGAGTGGCGGATTTTGGGGCTCAACCCGAAGGGCTGATCCCTTTTTCCGCCCAGCAGAGCGCCATCCGATGTTTATGTAGAATGACTACACGTCACATCGGCTGACACTACTGGACGAAAAAATGCATTCAGCAGATGCCTTTTCGGTAGTCTTAACAGGCCCTACAGGACTTTCATGGAACTGATTCGTACCCCGCAACCGGAATTGGCCGACCTGATCCAGCGTACCCTGACCCGTAATGGCTTTACGGTGGAACGTAGCGAAGTGGGGGATCAGCTGGTGCTGTCGATTCCTGATGAGCATCAGTACCCCCATGCCCGGCAGTTGGTGCAGGAGCTGATTGGCGACCTCAAGCGCCAGCAGGGGCAGGTGGCGGTGGAACCGCTGACAGGGCGACCACAACCACTGCTGTCCGGCGGCTGGCTGGCCAGTATGGGCTGGGTGACTAAAACGATCCTGGTGCTCTGTGCGGTGATCTTCCTGACCCCGTGGTTGATCGGTAATGAGGTCTACAGCGCGCTGTTGTTCCCCAACAGTCTGTCCGGGCTGGCGGCCCAGCCCTGGCGGCTGGTTTCTCCCATGCTGCTGCATTTCTCCCTGCTGCATATCCTGTTCAATTTGTTGTGGTGGGCGGATCTGGGGCGTCTGATTGAACGGTTCCAGTCTTCCGGGCAGTTGCTGATGGTGACCCTGGTGACCTCGGCGGTGGCCAATGTGGCCCAGTTCCTGACCAGTGGCCCTGCGTTTGGCGGGCTATCGGGTGTGGTTTACGGCTTGCTGGGTTATTTATGGATCTATGGCCGCCTCAACCCCGGGGCGGGCTATGCCCTGCGCCGGGAAATCGTCATCTTCATGCTGGCGTGGATGGTGATCTGCTTTGTGGGCCTGTCCGGTGTGGTCGCCAATGCAGCGCACCTGGCCGGACTGGTCAGTGGCTGCGTGTTGGGTGGCATTTTCGGCCTGATTCGCCGCGGTTCGGCCAATGGGGCGGTTTGAGTTACCCCTGTGGGGCTGCTATAAAGACAGCCAAAACAATGACCATAATATGAAAGGACACCAGCGACCTATGCAGTGGCGCTTTCTCAAGGGGCTGGTCCCCACCTTCTTGCTGGCATCGGCATTTACACTTCAGGGCTGTTCATTGGCCCGGGTCGATGACAACCTGCCCTATGGCGTACTGAACAATAACGACCTTCAGCTGGTGGAGGACGGCCTGCCGACCTATCTGCTGATGGTGGATGGGCTGATCGAAAACTGGCCGGAAAGCGAGTCTTTGCTGGCCAGTGGCGCCGACCTTTACGGTGCCTACGCGGGCCTGTTCGTGAAAGAGCCTGAACGGGCCCGAAAACTCAGTATCAAGGCGCTGGACTACGGATTTCGTGCCGCCTGTGCCCGTGATGGTGACTATTGCGATCTGCGTGGCTTGAGCGTGCCGGAATTCGAAGCGCTGCTTGAGGATGCCAGCAAGAAAGACGTGCCCATGTTGTTCACCCTCGGTGGGGCCTGGGCAGGATATATCCAGCAGAACACCAGCGACTGGAATGCGGTGGCAGAGCTGGGTCGCGTGGAAGCGATCATGGATCGCGTGGTCGAGCTGGATGAACGCTATCAGTATGGTCAGGCCCACATGTATCTGGGGGTGCTGAACAGCATCTTGCCGGCTTCCCTGGGAGGCAATCCGGACAAGGCACAAGAGCATTTTGAAAAGGCGGTCACGCTGTCTGAGGGCAAGAACTTGCTGGCCCCGGTGCTGTACGCTGAAAAATACGCACGGCTGGTCTTTGACCGGGAACTGCATGATCGCCTGCTCAATGAAGTGCTGGAGGCAGACCCGGACGTCCACGGCCTGACCCTGCAAAATACCTACGCACAGCAACAGGCAACTGCGCTACTTGCCGATGCTGATGATTATTTCTAGGAGCTGATATGTTGCGTCTTGCGACGGTTCTGGTAGCCCTGCTGCCGCTGGTGGCTTCTGCCGCTACCACTACCCTTAAAATTTCCACCCTGTATCCGGATGGCACCACCATCGTTGCCGGCCTGAAAGATGCGGGCAAGCAGATCGCCGAGAAAACCGAAGGGCGGGTGAAGCTGAAAATCTACCCCGGTGGTGTGATGGGGGATGATCGCGCGGTGGAACGCAAGATCCGCATTGGCCAGCTCCATGGCCAGATCGCCCAGGGCGGCGCCTTCGCGTCTGCCTACAAGGACAGCCAGATTCTCAATGTGCCGCTGGCCTTCAATAACTACGACGAAGTGGATGCCGTCCGTGCCGAGCTGGACCCGGAAATCCAGAAAGGTCTGGAGGCTGGCGGCTGGGTCAGCTTTGGTCTGATTGATGGCGGCTTTGCTTACGTCATGTCCGAGAACCCGGTACGCAGCCTGGATGACCTGCGTGACCAGAAGCTGTGGCTGCCGGCCAACGACGAAGCGTCTGCCAAGGCCGCCAAGGCATTTGAGCTGTCGCCGATCATGCTCAACATCGGTGCGGTGCTGACTTCGCTGCAGACCGGAGCGGTGAATGCCTTTGCTGCACCGCCGGTGGCGGCACTGACCCTGCAGTGGTATTCCCGCGTGAAAAACGTGACCGACATGCCGCTGCTCTACACCTTCGGCCTGTTGGGTATCCACAAGAAATATTTTGACCGTCTCAGCCCGGAAGATCAGCAAACGGTGCACGAAGTGCTGGGGGCTACTTTTGCCAAGCTGGATGCGGACAGCCGTCAGGAAAACCTGAGTGCGTTCCAGGCGGTTCAACAGCAGGGCCTTACCGTGGTCAAGCCCACCGATGAGCAATTCAAGGAATGGAAGAAGTACGCTGATCGCGCCACTGCCGAATTGGTGGAAGAGGGCGAAATCAGCCAGGCCATGCTGGATCGTCTCAATTCCATTCTGGCCAAGCAGCGTGAAGGGCAGTAAATGACCGGTTTTCTGGGCGGCTTGCACCGCACCCTCCACCGCATCGAGGACGGCCTTATCGTGGCCGTCCTTTTGTTTATGATCCTCCTGGCGGTGGCGCAGATTGTGCTGCGTAATTTTTTCGGAACCAGCCTGGTGTGGATCGAGCCGTTGTTGCAAAACGCCGTGCTTTGGATTGGCTTGTTGGGGGCCATGATTGCCTCTCGCAAGGACGAGCATATCCGTATTGATGTGGCGTCCACCTTGCTGCCCGAGAAATACCATCCGATCCTGACCACGGCGGTGGATCTGTTTACGGCGTTCATCTGTGTACTGGTGGCCTGGTACAGCGTGGGATTCGTGATCGAAGAATATGAGTACGCGACTCCGGCCTTTGGCAACGTGCCCAGCTGGTTGCTGCAGGCCATTATACCGGTGGGCTTCTCGGTGATGGCGGTACGTTATGTGGCGCTGTTCGGGCTCGGCCTGTTAGGCAAGCGACCCAAGATGCAGGAGCCGGTGGCATGATTACCATCGCGATCCTTTTGCTGATCCTGCTGGCCCTGATGGGTGCCCCGCTGCATGCCATTATCCTGGGGGCGGCGGCACTGGGTTTCTACACCCTGGATATCGAGATGGCTGTGCTGCATATCGATATCTACCAGCTGAGTAATTCAGTGGTGCTGATGGCGTTGCCGCTGTTCACCTTTGCGGGCTTCCTGCTTAGCGAATCGAAAACCGCCGACCGTATGTTGCGTCTCAGCCAGGCGGCTTTCGGCTGGATGCCCGGGGGTATGGCTTTCGTATCGCTGATTGCCTGCGCCTTCTTCACCGCCCTGACGGGCGGGTCCGGTGTCACCATCGTGGCGCTCGGTGCCTTGTTGCTGCCGGCACTGGTGAAAGGGAATTATCCGGAACGATTCAGTCTTGGCCTGGTGACCTCTTCGGGCAGCCTCGGTCTGCTACTGGTTCCATCCGTACCGTTGCTGATCTACGGCATCATTGCCCAGCAGATGTCCCAGCAGCTGGACATGCCTTCGGTCGAGATTGTTGATCTTTATCTGGCAGGTCTGGTGCCGGCGCTGCTGATGATTGTGTTGCTGTACGGCTATTGCGTCTGGGCTACCCGTGGGGCAGCCAAGGCAGGGCACCCGATTCCCCGCCAGGCGTTCGATTTCCGTGAGCTGGTGGATGCGCTCTGGGAAGCCCGCTGGGAATTGCCTTTGCCCGTCGTGGTGCTGGGCGGCATCTTCTCCGGCTTCCTGGTTGTGAGCGAAGCCGCGGCCGTTACCGCACTCTACGTGCTGGTAGCCGAGGTCTTCCTGTACCGCGAGATTTCCCTGCGCAAACTGCCTTCGATCATGCGTGATTCCATGATCATGGTGGGGGGGATTTTGCTGATTCTGGCGGTGGCGCTGGCGTTCACGGATTATCTGGTTTACGCCGGGGTACCGGAAAAGCTGTTCACCCTGATCCAGACCCATGTGCAGAGCAAGATCGCCTTCCTGATTCTGCTTAATATCCTGCTGTTGTTGCTGGGGGCGTTGCTGGATATCTTCGCTGCCCTGGTAATCATGGTGCCGTTGATCCTGCCTGTGGCCCTGCGCTACGGCATCGACCCGGTACACCTGGGCGTGATCTTTGTGGCCAACATGCAGATCGGTTACATCACCCCGCCGGTGGGCATGAACCTGTTCATCGCCAGCTATCGCTTCAAGAAGCGCGTCACTGAGCTGTTCGCCTCCACGATCCCGTTCATGCTGGTGCTGATCGTGGCACTATTGATGATCACCTATATACCCCAGCTGAGTTTGTGGTTGGTACGGTGAGGCAGTGAATAGTTAATAATGAATAGCTGCGCGGGGAAGGCGTGGCGGTGATTGAAAAGTTAGAGGCCGCGCCCAGGCATTGGGCGCGGCCTCTTTCGTTTGGATGAACTGTAGACGCGGCGGTTATTCGCTGCGCTCACCCCTTCGGGGCCGTCTTCGACGTTCCTGCGCTTCGCTTGGTGAGCCGCGAACAAAAAGTTTCGAGTTCCGAGAAGCGAGTTTCGAAAACCAAAACCCCGGTTCTCGCAGGGGTGATTTTTGATCTTGCCTTTCGCAACTCGAACTCGTTACTCGCTGTCGCTCGGTTAGCACCTTGAGAGGTGCTCCTGCAGAAAGATTGCGTGGAATTATTTGCGAAGGGCTTTGACCAGAATCCCTTTGCCGGGTCCATTCTTGACCTCGAACCATTTTGGATAGGCGCGTAGCAGATCGCTGAGTTTCTTGTGGCCGTAGAGGCGGGTGTCAAAGTCCGGTTTGCGCTTGCTCATCAACTGTCCAACAGTACCCAGGTTGGCCCAGTCCTCTTCGTCTCCGATGGAATCGATGACATTGGCGATCAGTTGCAGGGGTGGCGGCTCCTTTCGTACCGGCGCTGGAGCGGATTCTGCAGGCGTCTCTTTGTTCTCATCCTGTGCCGGGCTGTGATCAGAGCGGAGCACCTCGGTTCGGATAAACTTGTCGCAAGCGGACACAAAGGGTTCTGGTGTCTTTTCCTCTCCGAACCCATACACCATCAAGCCTTCTTCTCTGAGTCGGGCTGCCAGTCGGGTGAAATCGCTATCACTGGACACGATGCAGAAGCCATCCAGCTGCTTGGTATAAAGCAGATCCATGGCATCAATAATCATGCTGCTATCGGTGGCGTTCTTGCCTTTGGTGTAAGCAAACTGCTGCACGGGCTGTACGGAATGTTTCAGCAGCACATCCTTCCAGCCTCCCAGGTTGGGGGCGGTCCAGTCACCGTAAATGCGCTTGACGCTGGCAGTGCCATACTTTGCGATTTCCTCAAACAAGCCATCAATGATCTTGTGCGACGCATTATCAGCATCAATCAATACGGCGAGAGAGGCGTGATCTGGATCTGCGGATCTCTGGGCTTCATACCTGATTGCCATTGCTCTTCCTTGTTTTTCGATGAAGTCAGCTTATCCCACATAAGCAGGTTTCCATAACCGCATGATGTCACCTCAAGCAGTACTCCTGCAGCATGTTTTCGGCTTCCCAAACCAAGGAGGCCGCACCCAGACATGGGTGCGGCCTCTTTGGTTACGGTACGGGCTAACCTGTCCCGCGCAGTTGTTAACGAGTCACGGTTAACTGCTTTTTCACTGCTCGTTTAACGATTTCTTGTGGACGTAGGCCGCCATGGTGCGCAGCGGCATCATGCGGATCCAGATACTCTGCAGGGTGATGGAGAGATTCGGCAGGGCGAAGACTTTTTTCTCGTTGAGTGCCTTGTACCCGGCGATGGCCACCTCTTCCGGGGTGTCGATCTGAGCGGAGACGAACTTGGTGATGCCGCTGGAGGACTGGTGCTTGCTCTGGGCGGTGTCCAGGAAAGCCGTCCTGGTCGTGCTGGGGCAGAAGCAGGTGACCTGTATGCCGTAGGGCTTCAGCTCTTCGTGCAGGGAGGCGCTGAAGTTGATCACGAACGCCTTGCTGGCGCTATAGGCGGCAAAGAACGGCATGGGACAGAAGCCCGCCAGCGAACCGATGTTCATGATCTGGCCAGTGCCACGGCCCTTCATGCGGTTGCCCACCAGCATGCACAGTTTACTGAGCAGGATGTTGTTCAAGGTGAGCATGCGCTCCAGCTTTTTGCTGTCCTGTTCGACGTGCTCGCCCATCATGCCGAAGCCCACATTGTTGACCAGTACATCCAGGTCGATCTTTTCCTGATCCAGCCAGTCGACGATCCTCTCCGCCGCATCCGGCTCGGACAGATCCATCTGCATGCCATGGTATTCCACCTCGGCACGCTGTGCCTTCAAGTCCTTGCCCAGTTGGTCCAGTTCCTCCTGCAGCAGGCTGAATACCACGATGCGGTAACCGTCGTTGTTGAACAGCTTGCAGAATTCACGGCCGATACCACCGGCACCACCGGTGACCAGTACGGTTCTTGTCATTCTTGTTCTCCTGATCAGACTTCGCTGGTTTGTTCTTTGGGGCCAAGATCAAAGGGGCCAATAATCATGCTGGCGGAATGCTCGCGGTGATACGCCTCACGTGCCCTCCATACCTTGCCATAGCGATAGAACGGTACGGTCGGGTAGAGGTGATGCACGAGATGGTAGTTCTGGTACATCAGGAGCGGGGTCAGCAGCCATTCCTTGCCCATGCGCATCAGGGACGTGGTGTTCGGGTCCACGTCCTGTCGGCCGGTATGGGGATAGTGCGGCAGCACCATGAACACCAGGCACATCAGGAAGAACGAGAAATAGGATGGAATCAGCCACAGCATCAGGGTGACATAGGGCTGCCAGATGAACAGGGCGGTCAGGGCGACACCGGCCACGATCAGTTCACGACGGATTTCGGCCACTTCCACGTTGGGCAGCTTCTGCGGATTACGCATGAAGTTGATCAGATAGATGAAGGGCCAGAAACCCCACAATGGCATGGTCCACAGGCTGCTGGCCATCCAGTGATCAGGGTCCTTTTCCGGGTCGTTGGCAAAGCGATGATGATGCATGTGCATGATGCGGAACAGCTTGCCTTTCCCGAACGGCACTGCCACGAAGGTGGCAATGGAAAGGATCAGGTCGTTGTGCTCGGATTTCTGGGCAGCAGCACGGTGAATGGATTCGTGGGCCGGGGTGAACATGACGTAGCCTGAAATGCTGTTAATGATCAGGCCTGCCCAGGCTGGCCAGTAACCGCCGATGACCATTACCCAGCTCATGATATTGGCGGCATGGGAGAGCACCATCAAGGCGATGGTGGGCCAGGCAAACTTCGGGGACACCTTCAGCTTGGCCAGGGTCTTGAGTTCTTCTGCTTCAGTTGTTGTGGTCATTGGAGCGGTCTCCCTGCATGGTTCAGATACACAGTGTTTACTAATCGGCAAAGCTTGTTAAGCGCGGAAATTGCCAATCAGGGGATAAAAACTGTCACCTGATGGTTGGCCGTTCTTCGGCCGACCAGGAATAAAAAC
This sequence comes from Alcanivorax sediminis, assembly GCF_009601165.1. Taxonomy (NCBI): domain Bacteria; kingdom Pseudomonadati; phylum Pseudomonadota; class Gammaproteobacteria; order Oceanospirillales; family Alcanivoracaceae; genus Alcanivorax; species Alcanivorax sediminis. The sequence goes on from NZ_WIRE01000002.1 coordinate 125,148, forward strand.
AGGCGGCCGAAGCCGCCCGGAAAGGGGTCAGGTTGCCTTGCCGGCGGACTCGCGTCGGGATTTGTCCGGACCGAGCCCGAAGGGGCCGATGATCATGTCTCCGGAGTACGCCAGATGATGCGCTTCGCGAGCTTTCCAGATCTTGCCGTACCGGTAGAACGGTGCGGTGGGGTAGAGGTGGTGCACCAGATGATAGTTTTGGTACATCAGCACTGGGGTCAGCCACCATTCCTGCCCCATGCGCATTAGCGCTGTGGAGTTGGGGTCTTCGTCCTGGCGGCCGGTATGCGGATAGTGCGGCAGTACCATGAAGACCAGGCACATCAGGAAGAAGGCAAAGTAGGTGGGGATCAGCCATAGCGTCAGCATGTACCAGGGCATCAGCACGATCAGGATGCCGAAGATCACGCCCGCTACCACGATCTCGCGCACAATCTCGGATACCTTCACGTTAGGCAGAAGGGCTGGGTTACGCAGGAACTTGTACAGATAGAAATACGGCCACAGGCCCCACAGCGGCATGGTCCACAAACTGCTGCTCATCCAGTGGTCCGGATCATTTTCCGGGTCGTTGGCAAAGCGATGGTGACGCATGTGCAGCAGGCGGAACAGTTTGCCCTTGCCGAATGGGACTGCCACGAAGGTGGCCGCGGCCAATATGAAATCGTTGTGCTCTGATTTCCGGGCGGCGGCACGGTGAATGGCTTCATGGGCCGGTGTGAACAAGGCATAGCCGGCGATGCTGTTGACCAGCATGCCCAACCAAAGGGGCCAGATGCCCATGGGGACCATAAACCAGGTGAGGGCCACGCCAGCCAGAGCCGCGACCAGAATGGCCAGAGTTGGCCAGGCAAGCTTCGGTGACACCTTGAGTTGAGCCAGTTCGGTGTTGTTATCTTCATTATTCATAGCGCCAGTCTCCATCGCGGCATTGATTCAGTGTTGCTGGAAACCGGGGCGGGCATAAGCGCGGATGCTGACAAGGGGGGGATGATAAATGACAGGGTGTCATGGCATCTCGAGCCAACCCATCAGCGCGGTGAGACTATTCTGTTACGAGTTACGAGTTACGAGTTACGAGTTACGAGTTACGAGAAGCGAGAAGCGAGAAGCGAGAAGCGAGAAGCGAGAAGCGAGAAGCGAGAAAACCAGGTTCCGCACCACCCGTTTTTTGACTTTCGAAACTCGCTTCTCGTTACTCGCTACTCATAACTGCTCTATTCCTGCCGGAACTTCCCCGGACTGGTGCCAAACCATCTCTGGAAGGCGCGGCGGAAGCTGGCGACGTCGGTATAGCCCAGGTCCTCCGCCACGGCGGCCACAGTGTAGTGGGGCAGGCTGAGTAGCTGGGTGGCGCGGCGGCTGAGGGTCTGGTCGCGCAGTTGCTGGAAACGGGTGTCCTCCTGCTTGAGCTTGCGGATCAGGGTGCGTGGGCTCACATGCAGCCGGTCGGCAATGGTATTCAGATCGGCCTTGCCCTCTGCCTGGTGCAGCAGCGCCAGCACCTGATCGCTGATCGTGCCCATCTTGCGCAGGGATTCCTGGCGGGCTTCGCACTGTTGTACCGCCATCCACAGTAGTTCCCTGTCATGGCTGGCCAGGGGTTCATCGCCATAGTGGGCAGGCAGGGCCAAGCCAACACCGGGGGCGTCAAAGATGACTTCGGTGCCGCGGAAAATCTTCTTGTAGGCTTCTGCCCAGGGGGGAGCCGGGTAATTGAAGAAGGCCTGGCCATCATGGATGGGCTTGCCGCGCAGCACCACATGGCAGGCGTAGGCCGAGGCCATGGCCGATTCGGTGAGAAAGCGGATGTACTCATCCATGGGGTAGTTGAACTGCAGATTGAGCGTGATGGTACTGGCGCCTTCTTCCATTTCGGTATGGAAAACCCGGGTGCGTGTATTGGTGAAAATCGCAAAGACCTTCATGGCGTCGCGCAGGGTAGGGCTGGCCATGGCCGCCATGCCCATGGGTCCGTGCATGGCTGGCAGTGCTCGCAGCCCGGCCTGAAGTGCCAGGTCGGGTTGGTCACTGAGGGCCTGTGCATTGGCGATCAGTTGGCAGGTGCCGGGCCAGTCGATAAAGCCGTCACCGTGGAGCAGGGTATCCACATTGATGCCGGTATTGCAGACCAGGTTTTCCAGACCGTCCTGATCCAGCCCCATGGCCTGGGCAATCATGCGGCAGTAGGCCAGTGCAAGATCTGGCGTCATCGCTGTGCCTCCGCTGACTGCGGCGGCAGCATCATGTAATTGGCTACCATGCTGGTCAATTCCGTAGCGAGGGCATCTTCGCGAATCAGCCCGTTGTGTTGGCTGATATGGCGCACCATGGTGAACAGGACACTGTTGGTGACGATAAATACCCTCACTTCCAGATTGTCGATGGGGTAGTCCCGATAGTGACGCAGGAAGTAGAGTCGGGCCAGATCCATGAAATGTTGTTGCAACACATCTACCACCCGGTCCGTGGGCAGGCGATGCCAGTTACGCACCAGTTCCAGATACAGGCCGTCACGGGAATGCAGTACGGCAAAGCCGAAACGAATGGCATTACCAATCAGGGCGTGCATGTCCACATTATCCATCAGCGGCAGCTTGCGCAGCCCCACTCCGATGTCATCAGCCAGGCTTTCCATCAGCGCCTGGATCAGGGAATCCTTGTCGCCAAAGTATTGGTAGAGCGAACCCACACTGACACCTGCGGTTTCGGCAATGCGTGCCGTGGTGGTGTTATCGAGCCCTTGCTGCTGGATGACCCTGGCAGTGGCATCGATCAGGGCCCGGACCATTTCCCGGGAGCGTTGTTGTTGTGGGCGTTTGCGCATAGCGAAAAGAGTCTTGTTGGGCCAGAGTCCAAATGCGAATTGAATGCGAATACATATTCGCATTAGGGTGCAGGTCATTGCAACAACGGTCGTACCGACATGTGGAGGCGAGCATGAATGCTCCGGCCCAGACACACCAAGGATTACCGGCAGTACCCGGACGGGTGCGGCCTTTTGAGAAGACCCAGCAGCCTACGTCGCTGCTGTTGAAGGCACTACTGGGCCGCGAACTGGCGCCCAGCAAAGCGGAGTTTGATGGGGTTGTGGGCGCCCTCTGGGTGGGGGATCCGGAGATGGATGCCCTGGTGGATTGGATGATGGAGTTTGGTGCCCGTGAGGCCCGAGCCCTGTTCGAGAAGGCCATCAACGAAGGGCTGGCGGCAATAAAAGATTGCCCGGAGCCGCTGCGTCACTTTGTCCGCAAGATGGAAAAGCGTCCTGAGTGGGTGGATTTCGACCTGATCGATGAAGGTGCGCGCTTCATTCATTCCACCGGGATGACCGCGCCCTATGTTCTGCGTGACCTGGCGCTGATGGGCGGATATCTGCTATCCGGGTTCAATCAGTCACTGGTACTCACTGGGGCCTTGAACAAGGGCGCCTCGCGAAGAGTTGCCGAGACAGGAAAGTGGTGGATCGACTGCACTGAAGTAGGCGGCTTGCGTCGTTTTGGCCCCGGTTTTCACTCCACAATGCATGTGCGGATGGTGCATTCACTGGTGCGGCGCAATCTCAACAGCCGCAAGGACTGGGATGCTAGTGAGTGGGGGATGCCCCTGAGCCAGGTGGACATGGTGGCGACTTACCTGGGCTTTTGCGTGGTCATGCTGGGAGGTCTTCGAAAGCTGGGCGTGCCAGTAACCCCGCGGGAATCGAAGGCGGTGATGCATCTCTGGAAGTACTCAAGCTGGTTGATGGGCGTTGAGGAACGCTGGCTGGTGGATACCGAGAGCCAGGGCATCGTGCTGCTGCATCACACTTTGATGACTCAGAGCCGCCCGGATGAAACCAGCCGTGAGTTGGGCAAGGCGCTGGCCGAGGAGCCGCTGGAGCGTCATTTCAGTCATTTTGAAGGACTGCAGCGCCGGCTCGCTTATGAAAAGCACCTCAGCGTCAGCCGCTATTTCCTGGACAAGGAAAAAATGGAGCAGCTCGGTTTACCGTCATCGACGCTGCCCTGGTATCCGGTGGCGACCCTGGTGCCGCGCTTCGTTGGTCATGTGGCGCAGCGCTACAACCCGCTGTTGCGGGGCCGTCAGGAACGTCGCGGTCGTCGTGATCAACTCGCGGTGCTCAATCAGATGTTCGGCGAGGCCGAGCAAGGAATCATCCGCCCGGACAGCCAACACCCCGGGCATGTTTGAACGATCTGAGCAGAAAGGAACGCGACGTGACAGACAAGCAGCAAAAAACGGTACTGATTACTGGTGCTTCATCCGGCATCGGTTATGCCACCGCCCGGCTCTTTCAAAAGAAGGGCTGGAACGTGGTGGCGACAATGCGCAACCCCGGTGATGCCAGTGGCCTGGCAGCACTGCCGGGAGTGCTGGTGTTACGGCTGGATGTGAATGATCGCAATAGTATTGAAAGCGCGATCAGGGAAGCCATCAGCGAGTTTGGCAGCATCGATGTGCTGGTGAACAACGCAGGCTACGGGTTGATGGGGGCGTTTGAAACCCTCAGCGAAGCGCAGATCATTCGTCAGTTTGATACCAATGTGTTTGGCTTGATGGAAACCTGCCGCGCGGTGCTACCACACTTCCGTGAGCGCAGTAGCGGCGTACTGGTGAATGTGGCCAGTATGGTGGGGCGTGTGCCGTTGCCACTGTACAGCGTTTACAACTCCAGCAAGTGGGCGGTGGAAGGCTTCACTGAGGGGTTGATCTATGAGCTTGGGCCGCTCGGGATTGGTGTGAAGATTATTGAGCCGGGCGCCGTGAATACGGCCTTCTTTGGTCGCTCCTCCGACAGGGAGAACAACACCGGCGTCTCCTCATATGCTTACTACAGCAAAGCGCAGTTCGGGGTGATGGACAAGACCGGGCCGGGAGGAGCGACACCGGAGCAGGCTGCTGAGGTAATCTACCGCGCTTCCACAGACGCCAGCCCACGCTTACGTTACAGCGTGGGTATGGATGCCAGGATGTTGCTGGCCGCCCGTCGTCTGCTGCCGGAAACCCTGTTCCGCTCCATGATACGCATGAGTCTTTCGGAAAAGGCTTTCAGCAGCATTGGCAAGCTGTTGTACAAGTCCTGATCGATATTCCACGCCGCCTGTTCTGCGGGTGGTGTGACTGTTTGCAAAGCGGATTTTCCCTGGTGGGATAGTGGGGGTTGGCAAGCTTGCCGCTACTCGCCTGGGGCAGGTTCGCTTTGCAAGCGGTCAGGATCCGCTACAAGCTACGCTTGGACAAGAACATTCGAGAAAGTCCCCCGACATTGACCGACAGCGTTTCCCACTTGCATGGATTGAACAGAAAGTCGGCTCAATCCGTTCAGCAAGCTGAATTACCCACAAACCACCGCTTCAACTTTCATCCCGTGCCAGATTAACTGGAGGCCTGACGTTTGATGGAGGCGGAGTCCTTGGGCCAACACGTTGGCTTTCCTGCAGAAAACAAGAAATGAAGATGCCCGAAAATGAAGAAAAAATAGCCGTCGAGGGGACGGCCATAAGGGGGTTGTCGGAGCCTGCCAAAGGGGGGGTAGCAGGGGCTCCAGGGTGGAATCATCCTTGATTCCGTTGTACACAGAGTGAGCGCAAGTTCGTTCTGCTGGTGGCCTTGTTGCCAACCATGGGATAAGAGTACTGCGGCTTTGTCAGGCAACCCAGCGTACTGGATTGAGAGGTATGATCAAAAAAATTGATCAATGGGCAGACTGTATACTTAATTACTCACTAATGATTTGCGCATAAGGTGGCGTGTCAGGGTGACGCCGCCGCGGTCGGCCTGTTCTTCCCCTTCACTGTTGAAACCCATGAACTGGAAAAAATCATGCGCCGTCAGGCTGACGTGGGCGGTCAGCCTGCTCAGGCCTTCCACTCGAGCGCTGTCTTCCAGGTGCTGGTAGAGCAATGTGGCAATGCCCACACGGGCAGAATCCGGATGGACGTAAATCATGTTGATGCTGTCCTGAATTCGCTGGGCAAACCCCACCAGCTCCTGATCCCACTCGGCGACCACCGTTTCCCCGTCGCCCAGAAGGGAAATAAGACTTTCATGGTTCTGGGCCAGGCTCCATGCATCACGCTGTTGCTGATCGTAGTGGCCGGCGGTACTGACCTGAATGGCATCTCGGAAGATCCTGATCAGCTTGCTCAAGTCCCCGGATTGCAGAGGTCGTATCTGGAAAGGCAGAAAGGCGGCAAACGCATCCGTTGGTTCGCTTGCCTGCACAGCCTCTTGCGACAGAGTGGGCTCAGCCATGCGTGCAGAGGGTGACTGCTCCTGCTCGGCGTCTGTTTTCACACGGCCAAGGAGGCGGCGAATCCAATCCAGCATCACGGTGTTTCCCCGGCAGGCTCTGCCTGCTCTTTATTAGTATTCGTGTCCGCCCCATTCGCTTTCAGGGCGTCGATTTGTTCTCGCAGTGCCTTCAGGTAGGCGTCCTGTTGGTCCAGCAACTGTTGAGTCGTTTGCCGCTGGGCTTCCAGCTCCCGGGTGCGCGCTTCCAGCTCCTGCTGCTCACGAATGCGGGCATCGCGCTGCTCTGCCGTGAGCAATTCATCATCACTGGCCTGTGTTGGGCCACACATCATCATCAGTGGCAACATCAATGGTAACAAGCAACGCATGGCGCTTCCCCAAACCCAGCGTGAAGGAGAGTCAGCATAGCAAAAACCGGACGGCGTGGGGGAGGGGCAAGACTTGCCAACGTATTCTGTGAACAAGGTAAACGACCTGTAGCGGATTTGCTGGGGTTTGGTTAGGGCCAGTGCCGCTGGTGAAAAGTTTGGATTAACGTCCCACAAAGCGTCACTCAGCGCATTCGAAAACAATAATGACCAATCGCCATCCTGGCGCCAGTGGTCACGTGGGAGATTTCATGTTCACTGCGATTAGCGGGGGCCGTCAGCCCCTGATACGTTCCCTTGTTCTGACTGCGTTGGCCAGCTCCCTGCTGGTGGCCTGTGGTGGCGATGCGTCATCGAATGGCAGCGCTACCACTACGCCAAGCCCAACGGCCAATGAGGCTGCGCCTCAGGCGGGACCGGTAGATCCGCCCGAGATTCCGGTGGTGGCGAGACGGCTTCCTGCGTACCAGACGCCCGGACTTGCTCTCGCGGAGGTAGATCCCGATGCCAATACGGCTTCTTGCCGGGCTGAACGGGCGCTGACGGGCGCTGCCAACTATCAGGTGCTGCTCACCTCCGCCAGCGGGGAAACCATCAGCTTTCAGGTCATGGAGCCCGCCAGTGTGGACTGTGTGACTGGCCACCCTCTGATGCTGCATGGTCATGGTTTTGGTGGGCAGCGGGTGACAGACCCTGCGGGTACCCAACTGCAGCGCTTGCTGGATAACGGCTATACGGTCATCAGCATTGACCAGCGTGGCTTCAATGAGAGCAGTGGCACCGTACGGGTGATGGATCCCAATTTCGAAGGCCGTGACCTGCTACAGATTCTGGACTGGGCGGAAACTCATCTGGACTATCTGGCCCATGATCGCCAGCCCGCCGGTGGGTTCAATCTGGCTGCCGGTGCGACTGGCGGCAGCTATGGCGGCATGTACCAGCTACTGATTCACAACATTGATCCGCAGCATCGGCTGGATGTGTTGACCCCGGATATTACCCCCCATGATCTTCGCTACAGTCTAAACCCCAATGGCACCATCAAGTCGGCCTGGGACTTGCTGCTGGTGGCGGGGGGAGAGAGAGGGGCCAACCAGCCTCTGCTGGGAGGGCTGGACCCGGCCATCAAGGAAACGTTGCTGCGGGGCGCTACCTTCAACGTGATGCATGAGGGGGCGTTACCATTTTTCTATTATCACAGCGCGGCCTATTTCCTGGATGCGCTGCCTGCGGATCAGCAGCCACCTATGGATTTCCTCACCGCGCCCATTGCCGGTGGGCTGGAGTACGAATTCGCCGCAGTGCAGCCCGAAGCGGTGGATATCCTCTTCTCCCAGGGCATCCGCGATACGTTGTTCAACTTCAATGAAGCCTGGGAAAACTTCCAGGGTTATCGGGCGCTGGGTGGGGACGTTCGCCTGATGGGCCATGAGAGTGGCCACATCTTGCCGGAAATCGCCGGTTTGCTGGATCAGCTGGGACCGCTGGCGGAAGGTGTTGCACCGCTGCAGGACTTGCTCAACAGCCTTGGAGCAGATCTGCCCGAATTGCAGCAGGCCGGCGGTGCTGCCGCCTGTGGTGAGTTGAGCCGTAATGATGCGGTGCTGGCGTTTCTCAACGAGAAACTGGAGCCGCCCCGTGCTGAGGTGCTGGATGCTGCCATGCTCGGCCAGGTGGATCGACTCCAGAATGAAGTGTGCTTGCCATTAAAAGATGGTGAAGCGGTGTGGCGATCCCTTGCGCAGATCGATGATGAGAACCGCGTGGAAACCACCGTGCCGGTGACCCCGGTGCCGATTCCCAACAGCCTGCTCGGGCTGAGCAGTTTGCTGGCACCGGTGTTTATTCCTCTGGATGACCTGCCTGAAAACCTTCCGGGTGTGGCGGGGATCGGTGCCCTCGATGTGACGCTCGGCCTGCCGCTGTTGGGCGTGCCTGAATACTGTAACGCGGGCGTCGATCTGCCAGAGGAGCTGCCGGCCACCGGCTGTGATGCCATCGTCCATGTGGGCTGGGGCGCGCGTGTCGGAACCGAAGCACCTCGCCTGATCGATGATCAACTCACCCCGCTGCGCGGCCTGGGAGGCCATCGGGTGAACATGGTCGGTGTTGCGGATGCCTTGCAGGAGGATGAGGAGCTGGGCTTGCTGGTATACGGCTATCACCTGCAGTACCTCTCCAGCCTGAGCCGGGATGTACTGGTGCCGGCGGTGACATTGAGTGGCACGGTGCAAGTGCCGGTGCTGTAAGCTGCGAGCCTCGCTCGTTTGGATAGGAAAGCCTGGATACGTTTCCGGGTTTTCCGAAGAACGGAAAAGCGTTTCAGATCGTTGAGTTCGGCGAATTTTAAAGGGCACTGCCTGTTGTAGGAGACTCAGCTTGCCTGAGCGAACCGTGCGTAGCACGGAATCGACGAAGGGCGATCAGGCTGGGCACGTCTCCAAAGAATGGTCCTTCTTCGGTCGCCTCGCCTGGCGAGGCGCGTCCCCGGGAAGCGAACTCCTGCAGCGGACAGCGGGGGCTGAGAGAGGTGAAAGATTTACGCAAAAGGGCGATGCCGATTGGCACCGCCCTTTTGCGTGTTGCCTGTTGCGTGAAGCGAGCAGTGTCTATTTCATCATCTGCCGCAGTACATAGTGGAGAATGCCACCGTTCTTGTAGTACTCCACTTCGGCGGCGGTATCCAGGCGAGAGATGGCCTCCACGGTTTGTTCCTTGCCATCGCGGTGGAAGACCACTTTTACCGTTTCTCCGGGTTTGAGTCCGTTGGAGAGGTCCGGGATATCCACCTTCTCGCTGCCATCCAGATTCAGCGTCTTGCGATCCGTCCCTTCCGGGAATTGCAACGGCAGAACGCCCATACCGATCAGGTTGGATCGATGGATGCGCTCGAAGCTTTCTGCGATCACCGCTTTTACACCGAGCAGGTTGGTGCCCTTTGCTGCCCAGTCGCGGCTGGAGCCGGTGCCGTACTCCTTGCCGGCGATCACGACGGTGGGGACGCCATCTTTCTGGTAACGCATGGCGGCACCGTAAATGGAGATCTCCTCGCCCTGGGGCAGGTGTTTGGTAAAGCCGCCCTCGATATCCGGGGTCATCTCGTTGCGGATGCGAATGTTGGCGAAGGTGCCGCGCATCATCACTTCATGATTGCCGCGGCGGGAGCCGTAGGAATTGAAGTCGATGGGCTCCACATCGTGTCCTTGCAGGTAGTGCCCGGCAGGTGAATCTGCCTTGATGGCGCCGGCTGGAGAGATATGGTCGGTAGTAATCGAGTCTCCCAGCAGCGCCAGGATGCGGGCTTCTCTCACCGGCTTCACATCGTCCACTTCGGCGGTTAACCCTTCAAAGAACGGCGGATTTTGAATGTAGGTGGAGCTGCTATCCCAGTCATAGGTCTCGGAGTCCGGGATGGGCAGGCTCTGCCAGGTTTCATCGCCCTCGAAGACACTGGCGTACTGGTTGCGGAACATGTCGTTGTTGATCTTCACCAACTCTGACTGAATTTCATCGGAGCTTGGCCACACGTCTTTCAGATAAACCGGGTTGCCGTCCTTGTCCTTGCCGAGAGGATCCTTGTCCAGATCGATCTTCACCGTGCCTGCCAGCGCGTAGGCCACCACCAGTGGCGGTGAGGCCAGCCAGTTGGTGCGCACACTCTGATGCACCCGCCCCTCAAAATTACGGTTGCCTGACAGGACCGAGGCGACGACCAGGTCGCCGTCACTGATGGCCTTGTCGATTTCGGGCGGCAGCGGGCCGGAGTTACCGATACAGGTAGTACAGCCGTAGCCCACCAGATCGAAACCGATCTCATTGAGCGGCTTCTGCAGGCCAGTAACATTCAGATAGTCGGTGACGACCTTGGACCCGGGAGCTAGGGACGTCTTCACCCAGGGTTTGCGGTTCATGCCTTTTTCGGCGGCTTTTTTTGCAACCAGACCGGCGGCGATCATCACACTGGGGTTGGACGTGTTGGTGCAGGAGGTGATTGCAGCGATTACCACATCACCATGGGTGAGGTAATGCTTCTGACCGTCAAGCATGACGGGCACCTGGCCGCCGCTGGGTTCGTGATTACCGACCGCCGTCTGGCCACCTTCCCCTTCCAGAGTGCTGATTTCTTCGTCGTTCAGGTTAAGTGTCTCGGTCACCACATCAATGAAAGTGCGTTTCACGGCGGTGAGTGGTACCCGATCCTGGGGGCGCTTCGGGCCTGCCAGGCTGGGCACGACATCGCCCAGGTCCAGCTCCAGTACATCAGTGAACTCCGGGTCCGGGTCGGCACTGGAACGCCATAACCCCTGCGCCTTGCAGTAGGCTTCCACGAGAGCAATGGTATCTGCATCGCGGCCCGACAGTTCCATGTATTCGGTGGTGCGTTCATCAATGGGGAAGAAGCCACAGGTGGCACCATATTCAGGCGCCATATTGGCGATGGTGGCTCGGTCGGCCAGGGTCAGGTCGGCGAGTCCGTCGCCAAAGAACTCCACGAATTTCCCCACCACACCGCGGCGACGCAGCATCTCGGTCACCGTGAGCACCAGATCGGTGGCAGTGATGCCTTCGCGCAGTTTGCCCTTGACCTTGAAGCCGATGACTTCGGGGATCAGCATGGCAATGGGTTGTCCGAGCATGGCTGCTTCGGCCTCAATGCCCCCCACACCCCAGCCCAGCACGCCGAGGCCGTTGATCATGGTGGTATGGGAGTCGGTGCCCACCAGGGTATCCGGGTAGGCGTAGGTATTGCCGTCGTCACTGTCGGAGGACCACACCCCCTTTGCCAGGTATTCCAGGTTCACCTGATGACATATGCCGGTGCCCGGAGGAACAACACGGAAGTTGTTGAAGGCTTTCTGGCCCCAGCGCAGGAACTGGTAACGTTCACGGTTGCGCTGGTATTCGATGTCCACGTTTTCGGCAAAGGCTTGTGGGTTGCCGAACTTGTCTACCATCACCGAATGGTCGATGACCAGGTCCACAGGGGAGAGTGGATTGATACGTGACGGATCGCCACCGGCCTTGCTGATCGCGTCACGCATGGCGGCCAGATCTACCACCCCGGGTACCCCGGTGAAATCCTGCATCAGCACCCGAGCCGGGCGATAGTTGATCTCGTGGTCGGAGCTTCTTGTTTCCAGCCAGCGCACCACTGCCTCGATGTCCTCGCTGGTGACGGTGTCGCCATCCTCGAATCGCAACAGATTTTCGAGCAGGACTTTCAGTGAAAAGGGCAGCTTGCTGAGGTCACCCCAGCCCTTGTCGGCCACGGTGTTGATATTGAAGTAGTGGTAGGTCTTGCCATTGGCTTGCAGGGAAGTCTTGCTGTTCAGGGTGTCCTGGCCAATCCGTGTCACTGTACACCTCCTGGTCATAGGGATTTCGCCTCAACCCGTGGGTGGGCGTGGCGGGGAGCAGGGGCGTCATGGGTCTGCAACATGATGACGTAACGCCCCTGCGCATGACTCATTTCATACTACGCCCATATCGCAGTGACATGAAACGCATCATCCCGCTGTAGCAGGATGAGTACCACTCGACGGAATGGTCGTCAGGGTCAATGCCACCGCACTGGCTTCACCGTACCATTGCGCTCCCTCTGAACCGGATCACCTGGACCCCTGATGAGCACTGATTCCTATCCCCGCCGTGGTAACGGCTTTTCCCGCGCGCTGGCCCGTGGTTTCCTGAAACTGATTGGCTGGAAAGTGGTGCGTCCTCTGCCTGAGATACCCAAGGCAGTGATGATCGGTGGGCCCCATACCTCCAACTGGGACGGTATCGTGACGCTGGCGGCCATGATGGAGCTGGGGCTGGATGCCCACGTGATGATCAAGGACAGCGCTTTCAAGGGGCCGCTGGGTTCGCTGTTGCGCTGGATGGGCGCGCTGCCCATTGATCGCAGCAAGGCCGGAGGGGTGGTTGAGCAGACTGTGGCTAAGTTCAACGAGCATGACAAGTTGTTCATGATCGTGGCTCCGGAAGGCACCCGCAGTGGTGCCAGCCAGTGGAAAACCGGCTTTTACCGCATTGCCGAAAAATCAGGGGTGCCGATCATCGTGGCGTCGGCGGACTACCGTAAAAAGGAAATCGATTTTCCGCTGGTGGTACCGGCTTCAGGTGACCTGGAGACAGACCTGGCTACCATTCTCAATTGCTATGCGAAGGTACACCCTCGCCATCCGGAAAAGTTGTCTGCGCCCATCAAGGCGCTGCGGGATAAAGTGGAATAGCGACAAGCTTTACTCGACAGCCACTGGAAATTTGAGACCCTTTTCTCGCGCTTGATTCAATTCGCTCGGCAATCTGAGTTGTCCTTTGGGGTGGACTGTCTGTGCCACCCGCCAAGTTACCTGCCGACCATGCAAAGAGACTCCTGTAGAGGGCCCAATGTGTCAGTGCCCGGCACGGTGTCATCCGCAAAAAGATCAAAGCCCGGTGCCCTAACTCTCGGTCAGTAATACCGAAAAGCGTCCGGTTCGACGTCGTGGCTTGAGTGGGGGCGGAAAATCCCTCCCCGCACGCGGGGAGGGGTGCCTCCCGCAAGCGGGAGGCGGAGGGGTTCAGGGTGTCAGTTGCCGCAGGCTTCAGCGTTGGTGTAGCTGCTGTCCACCACGGTGTTGATCCATTGATCCAGCAGGGCGCTGGCTTCGGTATGGGCAACACTGCGGGCAATGGGGGGCATCATCCGCTGCGGATCGTTTTCGGCAGCCACGCGACAGGAGACGATGGAGCTGTCTGCGCTGCCGGGCACCAGTACATGCTGGCGGCCACAGGAGCCGCCGCCGGTGGCGGTGGGCTTCTTGCAGACCCCATAGCTGGCATCCACATCACGGAAGTGATCCAGGTAATAGCCCGTGTTGGAGGCGGCGCCCTTGTCGTTATGACAGTGCTGGCAGTTCACTTCCAGGTAGGCGCGCACGCGGCTTTCAACGTCGGCGTCAGAGCCCGCTGTAGCGCCACTGTCGCCGGGCACATTCCAGTGTGGAATACGCTCGATGTTGGTCGCGATGCCGTTGCTGATGGTGAGCTCCGGTGTACCAGTGAGAATGCCCACATCGGTCCAGTACTGTAGTTGGTTCACTGCCGGGAAGCCCGCCTGACCGGTGTTGCCCATGAACGCAGATTCGGCCTTGTAGGGACGGTTCAGGTTGCGGGGTTTCGGTCCAATGGGGGCGCTGCCTGCGGGCTGATCATCATTGCCGTGGCAGGTGATGCACTGATTGGCGTTGGGCACGGAATAGCCGGTGGTGCTGCCGGTAAGCAGAGAGCCGGAGTCTGCATCACGGTAGTGCCATTCAGCAGTCGTTGTGCCGCCACCCATGGCCAGACGCGCCACCAGCTCGCCATTTTCTTCGCCCCAGATATAAGGGAGACCTTCCCAGATGGGTTTGCCGCTGCTGCTGGTACGTTTGATCAGCAAACGGGTTTCCACCAGTCTTTCGGTACCTTCACTTTCATTGGTGAAGGCAAAGGTCTTGGCGATCACAGTGCCTGCGGGGAAGTGGATGCCACCGTTGAGGTTGTTGCCATCCTGACCGTCACGGTACACGGCCTTGGTGCCCGGCGGCACAAAGACAACGCGGTACTTGGTGGCGTAATCGGAAAACAGCTTGCTGTTCAGTACATAGGGTACGCCGCCTTCGTTGGGCAGGCTGCGAGGGTCATCGCTGCTGGCAAACAGGTTGTACTGGTCCAGACGCGGGCAGTTCACTACCAGGGCTGCGCGGTTGATCTCGCCACTGGCGACTTCGGTATTACACAGTTGCTCGACCACTTCCGGATCCGGAGCAGGATCGAAATCACCACTACGCTCGAAGGGCGGAATCACCACTCGAGGCAGAGAGCTGAGCACACTGCCAAAGCGGGTCTGGCAATCATGGTCGGCAATATTGGTATCGGAAGGCATATTCATCAGACCTTCCAGAGCGTCCAGCAGCCCCTCGGGAGAAAGGATGGAGAAGTCCTGTTCAGCCAGCGCCAGAACCAGTTCCAGACCATCGGTGCCGTGGAAGTTCAGGTAGGGTTCGCTGTCGTCAGAGAACTCATTGTCGTGGAAGCAGGACCCCCACTTCGGCTGAATACGGGCGCCTTCATCGTCGAACTTGTAGGCGTTGTAATGGCAGCTGGGGTTGGGGTGTTCATTGGTATGGATCGGCTTGCCGTTACTGTCTTTGGGTACCGGTTCGCCATTGCTGTCCACCGGGTAGGGGCAGTCGGCGTCGAGATCATCGAGCAGACCATCCCAGACAATATGGGCGCCTTTGCCCAGATTGAGGATATTGTCCAGGCTTCCCAACAGCTGTGTGGGATCGTTGATGGTGGGCAGGTTTTTCAGACCGATGAGGGTGGGCAGGACACTTTCCACTTCGCCGTTGGCCACTTTCTCCAGGTTCGGCGGGGGCAGATCATAGCCTGACTTTTTCATCACGTTGTTGTGGATGTGCAGGCCTTCGGTATAAGGGTCGAGTTTCCTGTCTGCAGTTTGTCCCTTGCCATCAATCAGCTCGTAGCTGGTGTAGATGACAGCAGCCGTACTGTGGTCTTCGAAGGTGTTGTTGACCACTTCAATATTGTCGTAGCCCAGGGTGATAAAACCGGTGCCGCGAGGCACGGCGGACACCAGGCCACTGTGTGCGAAGTTGTAGGTATTGTTGTTGCGGGCCAGGTTGTTGATCATCACCGAGGTATCACCGTACTGGGTGATGTTTTCCAGATCGTAGATCAGGAAACCACCGGTATTACATTCGGCCACGTTGTTATCGTATTCGCCGCCTTGAACGTTTTCGATCTCGAAGCCCATCACGTTATAGACCGCACGGCTGTCTCGAATGATGGCGGTGTTGGTCTGGCCGACGTAGATGCCAGCATCGGACGCGCCGACGGATTCACTGCCCTCTACCAGGATATTTTCCGATTCAACCGGGTAGATACCGTAACGACCACTGGCCGAACTGGGGACATAGTCCGGAGTCGGGTCGCCTTCGTTGAACGGCGGTGTGGTACAGGCCACATTGACGCGCTCAGCGTAGTTTTCTTCGGTGATCTGCCCACCGCCGCCGGACCAGATGGCTCGTACATTACGCAGGGTGCCCCACTTGACGCCCTTCAGTTTGAAGGCGTCACCGGGGGAGTCGAGGATGGTCAGGTCTTCCACGGTGATGCCGCTGATATTGAGTGCTTCAAGACCGGTGACGTTGACGCTGTCCTTGAAGGACAGAATGGTCTTGTCCTTGCCGCAGCCCTTGATCAACACGTCCTCAGTAGCCTGAATCAAAAGCCCCTGGTCCAGGTTGAAGTAACCACAATCGAATTGCAGCGTATCCCCCGGACGAAGCTGAATCATGGCATCGACCATGTCCTTGGTGGCGTTGTCGCCGGGGCTGACCAGGAAGGTGCGGCCATCGCCGGTCAGCGGCGGCGTGTCAGTGCCACCGCCACCTGTATTGGCAACGGGTGAGTTGCTGGCGGGGCTATTACTGCTGCCGCCACCACCACAGCCGGTGAGGCTGAGTGCGCTGGCCAGCAAGGCCAGCGCTATGGGTCGGGTAAGGTCGATGCTCATGATGTTCCCCTGAAGATGTTTTCTCTTTTGTGTTGTACGGGCCATTACTGAGTGGCCAGCTCCAGTCGTTCCCACATCCGTATGTAGGCTTCCGCCGAGGTGAATAGCTGGTTAACAGCATCGTTCACCTGCTCCTCCGAGCGGTCGCTGTTGGCGATCATGTCGGCAATCTGGTCCGGGTAGAGACCGTAGTGGGCAACGCCGCGGCCTTCGTAAAGACTGAAGGCGTGGTCACCGGTAAGTTGCTTGTCGAATACCACGCGGCCATCCACCGAGGTGAACGGGTAGAGCGAGGTTTCCTGATCCGGGGTGCCGGGGTTGCCGGCGAGGCTGGCAATGCCGTTCACGTCTGAGGCAAAGGGCGCGCCGCCGAACGGGCCCACCTTGAATTCGTCAGCGCGGGGGCGGTTACCATCGCGGGTCAGCTGGTCTACCCAGTTACCGCGAACGCTGCCGAAAGAGGCCGCAATGCCGCCTTGCGCAGCCACCTGATTGCGCAGGTCCTCTGTGCCGCCCCAGCCGCCATGGCTGTTGATGACGGGGTAACCGCGGGCGCCGGTGACGTCGAGAATCTGGCTGGCTGCCTTGCGGCTGATGTGGTCGGTTTCGATCATCATGCCGCGCTTGGTCAGTTCCTCAATCAGGAAGAAACCGAGGTCGGTAAGGCCGCGGGTGTTACACAGGTGGTCAGTGCCGCGGCGCGGATCGTATTCCGCCAGTTCTTCCGGGGAGGCAGGAAAACGCTCGCCCACGTAATCAATCTGGAATAGCAGCTGATCAAAAATACCAAGTGGTTGCAGGGCGTCGGCGACGGGATTGCTGGTGTCGCCATGCTCGTGCTCCGGACATTCCTCAAACTCGATGGGGTGACCGGTTTCCAGCAGGTTGCCGCCATACAGCACGGCACCAATACCAATACCGTCGGAGAGATCTGGCAGGTGACCGCCAAAGGCGTTGTCAAATTTGTGGACCGGGAACAGGCTGCGAACGTCCATGGCGTAGAGTCGATCAAGACGCTCCACAATCTCTTCGCGGCTACACTCGGCCACGTTGAGGAACTCACCACAGTTGAGCGCTTTGGAGGCTTCCACGCCGAGGATTACGGCCATCTTGCCGTCGGCGATGACATCCCGTGCCTGGGCGGGATCGGTGACAATACGGAACCAGCCTTCACCGGGGCCGCCGTTCTGGGCATCAATGTAGTCCTGCATGCGATGCATTTGCTCCGCCTGCATTTCAATAGCCACCATGGTGTCGCAGTCGTTCTGCTTTTGCGGATTGAGTTGGCACAGGATTTCGTTGTGCACCAAATGGTTCACCAGGATCTTCAGGCCAGACAGGTGTGCCCGTTCGATCCATTTGTAGTAGCTCTGGTGGTGTTGCAAGGAATTATTGCGCGGCCAGTAAGGGAAGTCCGGCCAGCCACGTGTGGCGTGGGGCCCTGGCGTGCTGGTGACCTGTTCCACCACGCCGGTAAGCCCTTCTGGCCCATGGTTCTCCGCGCAGTCATGCAGGGCATGATCAACACCAAATTTGTGGAAGGGGTCGCCATAGTTGATGCGACCGCCAATGAATTCGTAGGCAGAGATGTGGCTGTGGGCATCCACATAACCAAAGATATCGTCGTTATCCAGACCTGGAACGTTGCGGAAACGCTCCACTTCCCTGAGGTAGATCGCGGGGCCCTGTTCTTCCACGTCGGCGCTGACGTGCGCCTCAGGGTAGCTGGCGCACTGTTCCGCTGAAGCCAGAGTGAAGCGGGTATTGTCATCTTCCAGGCTGGGTGAGCTGAGTGTCAGCCCTTCATCAGTGGCGGTGAGCAGCAGGCCGGTCACCTGGGATGCCACGGTAAAGCGCTCCCCTTCACTGGGGTTCACGTTCCACACGGCCAGGTCGCTGGCCTTGTCCACCTTGCCGAGGGCAGGTTGAACGTTGATCTCACCGATGTTGTCTCCCAGTCCATCCAGGCTTTCGCCCAGCTCCCTGAGCAGGCCGCCCAGGGGAGCAATGGGGTCGAGCACCAGATTCAGGGTGTCGCCCAGACCGGAAACCAGATAGCTGACCTCACCAATGAAGTTGCCGCTGTCATCAAGGAACTCGCCGGCCGGATCGCTGATGCCGAGCAGCTCGATATCACCGAAAGCACCGGGATCGCGCTGATAGTTTGAGACCAGCAAGTAGCGCCCCAGAGCCGTGGGTTTCATGTAAAAGGCAGTTGCCTCCCCGGCGCTGGTGGTCAGCTGATACCCGTCTGTCCCCGCCTGCAGGTAGCGCCCTTCACTGGAGAGGGTGAAGCAGCCATTGGCGAAGCTGTAACGATTCAGCGGTTGCGGCTGTTCCGGTGGCTTGCTGGGCGTGGGGGGGAGGGTGACCGGTTGCTGTTGGGCGGTGGCCGGTGTGCTGGTGTCCTGAGTGGCGGTAGCGCTGCTGCCTCCGCCCCCGCAGGCCGACAAAAATGTGGCAACAGCAGTAACTGCCACCAGTGGCAGTGTCCGATTCATCGACATGACTGACCCCTAGATGATCCATGATGGTGGTATGTGCACGTAGCGGTGTTTGGTTGTTATGAACTACGCTGCATTGTTATTGGTACGTTTGTACCTTGAATGAGGCAGGGGAGGCTGTTGCAAATTTGTCAGGGTTCTTGACGCTTTCTTTACGGGTTTGTAGCGGCGGGGGGTAAAAATCCATGGCGGCCCATCGCCCGGTTACGGGTGGAGTGGATCCGTCGGGCATGTTTTGCCGTCGGGCTATTCCGGTCCAGCAGCGGTTCCTTTGGCGTGAAAAGTGCTGGCAGACGCTGGAAAATAAATCGATTGCTGTGAACAAAAGTTCTTTATTTTTGGATGGGGGTTCGTTCTGGAGGTGCTAATTAACTTGTTGTTTTTTCTGTTTTAATGCTTTTTATGCGGGGATTGACACCTTGGTTCCAAAAACTTATTGAACGAACGTACACATGAATTGCGTTCGATGGAATAGAGGGACCAAAGGCCGCGAAGGCAGGATGAGTGGCGCTGCACACTCATCAAACTTTCTGCACAGTTACAGGCGTCCTTGGGATGAGCTTGGGGGCTTGTCCCAGTCTATAAAAATAAAAATGGTCAGAGGATGTGATGCCTTCCTGTCATCTCAAAACCGGTACCCATGCTGACACCTCATGCCAGTTCGCCTGCGGCACACCCTGTAAAGGGGCTGGAAGAGCGGATATCGCCCATGGCGCGTTTCTCTTGAATGTGCAGAGACGAACCTCGCGATTCAAGAACGCATCCCACCTGTGTGAAGACCTGCGACTAAACCAATAACAATGAAAAGTGACGGAGTACATATGAACGCTTTAGGCAAGGCCTCGGCTGTCATGGTGTTGTCTGCCATGTCAGTGACGGCCCTGGCGGATATGACCTTGGAGGAACGTCTTTCTGAGGCAGAATCGCGACTTGAAATGCTGGAAAAGCAGCCTGCGCAGAACGCAGGTCTGGAAGACAAGGTAAAGATCAACGGTTTTATGACCTTTGCTATGGAGCGTGCATCGGGTACCAGGTCTGCTTCAGGGGAGCGTTTGGTTTTCTCTGAAAATGTGAGCAGTGACGAGTGGAACATGAACAGTCTGACACGGGCTGGCATTCAGTTTACGGGGGAAGTCAACGAGAAGACCGAAGCGGTGGTTCAGCTCCTGGGAAGGGCGGATGAGGATTTTGATGCTGGCGTTCAATGGGCGTATGTGTCGTATGAGCTCTCTCCCACATTAAAAGCTCGGGCCGGGCGGCTGGTATTGCCGTTCTATCTGCACTCTCAGTACACCCAGGTCGGTTATGCGTATAACTGGGTGACCTTGCCGGAAGAAATGTACTCAGTGATTCCGCTCGATACACATGAGGGAATCGATTTGACCTGGAACCTGTCAACCGGTCCGGTAGCCAACAGCATCAATGTATTCTGGGGAGGCATGGATGTGCCGGCTAATGGATTGCAATTCAAGGTCCGTGATCAATATGGCGCCAATATCCGTTCTGACTTGGGGAACTGGGCACTCTGGTACAGCTATACCAACAGCCGGGTAAGTGTTGACCTTACTCCTCTATCCCCGGATCCATTATTTGACCCTGCTTTTGCCGCACTGAATATGGATGAGCACTACGCTTATTTCACTGGCGTGGGGCTGCAATATGATAATGGCTCTTTCTTTACCATGGGGGAAGTTGGCCGGCTGGACCTGTCCACTCCCAATCACTGGTTTCCTCGGCTTGAATCTGCGTATGTCTCGATGGGGTATCGCATAGGTAAATTTACCCCGCAAGTGACCTGGGCCAGCATTGATCACAGCGACTTTCAGGATGTCGACACCTCTAATCCGGTCGCGCCAGCCATCTTCGATAATTTCGCAGATCGCCAGAAGAGCTGGACGTTTACCGCACGCTACGATTTGACTCCCGGTGTGGCACTCAAGGCAGAAGTGACCCGAAACTATGATCTTGGTGATAGCGAGTATCCATCAAAAGGCCTTTACGACAGCAGCTGTGATGTTGCGACTGCGGGGCTGGGTTGTGGGCAGCCTGATGATGATGACCCACTGATCTACCGCTTTGCTGTAGAAAGTGTTTTTTAAGGGGGGATGGACATGAATAA
The DNA here is from genome assembly GCF_009601165.1 of Alcanivorax sediminis. Taxonomy (NCBI): domain Bacteria; kingdom Pseudomonadati; phylum Pseudomonadota; class Gammaproteobacteria; order Oceanospirillales; family Alcanivoracaceae; genus Alcanivorax; species Alcanivorax sediminis. The sequence continues at coordinate 145,959 of NZ_WIRE01000002.1, forward strand.
AATAATAATCGTTTTTGTCGTTTCGCTTTTCTGTCCGCTCCTGGCTAACGCTGGAACCATTGTGGTGGCTGCTGATCACTCGGACCTGGCTTCACTCAGCAAGAGTGAGGTTCGCCAACTTTACATGGGCAACACCAATAATGCGGGAGGTTACAAGGTGAAGCTTCTGGATATGCCGGAGGGAAGTACACTGCGTAAGTCTTTTTACAGTCGTGTAGCCGGGAAGAATGAATCACAGCTCAAGTCTTATTGGGCAAGGATGATTTTTACCGGCAGGGGCACCCCGCCACGGCAAGTGGGTGGCCCAATGGAAATGGTTCGTTCCCTGAAGGCGGACCCCCATGCGTTGGGCTACATGGATGAGGGAGACTTGCAACCGGGTGTGAAGGTGCTCTTGAGATTGCCCTGACCCAAATGAACATGGCCAGCGAATGCTGGCCATTTTTTTGCTCTGCGATTAAGCCGCCACCGGTTGGTGGTGCCCATCAATTGGTTTGGTCAGGTATCCCAGCATCAGGCCAGCGATATCGATCTCCGGTTGATAATGCAGGAACAGGCCGCCCAGGGTGCCGAACACACGTGCCAGCATGATGAAGTCCTCTGGCATGCTTTCCACTGGGTCATGCTCCAGCTGACCCAGCAGGTCTGCAAGCTGCTGCATTACCGCTTCCGAGGACGGCCAACCGTCCTGCTGATCCGGGTTGATAATAGCCTCGCGCACCTGGTCAAGGATGGCGGAGACAAAAGCCAGCAGGGTGCCGGGCTGGCCGCTGCGGGTACGGAAGCCCAGCTTGTCCAGGGTTTCGGCAATCACGGCGGGCTCATCGACGACACAGGCTTGCAATACACGGAAGTAGCCGTGACGGGCTTCCCGGCTGATGGCCTGGCTGCAACCAAAGTCCAGCAGCACCAGCTCGCCCTGATCAGAGATCATGATGTTGCCGGGGTGCGGGTCAGCGTGGAAATGGCCGCCGTGCAACACCTGACTGAACCAGGCGTCCAGCAGGCGATGCAGTATCAGGTTGAGCGCAGCAGGGTTGTCCTGGGCAAGCTCATCCAGCACCACAGTCAGTTTGCGGCCTTTGACAAAAGCGGTTGTCAGGACCCGGCGAGTACTCAGTGACGGCACCAGCGACGGCGTGGTGACACCCTCAACGTGGCTCAGTTGTTTGCCAATGCTGGTGAGGATGCGGGCCTCACGCTCATAGTCCAGCTCTTCACGAACGGTGCGCTGGATCTCGCGCACGATGGTATCGGTGTCCATGGGGGGTAGGGCGCTTTTCACCGCATCCACGAAAACCTTGAGGATGGCCATATCCAGCTCCACCAGCTCATCCAGACCCGGGCGCTGAATCTTGACCGCCACCTCGGTGCCGTCTGCGAGCCGGGCATGGTGCACCTGGCCAATGCTGGCGGCAGCAAGGGGTTCAGGGTTGAACTCGGCAAACAATTCTTCCAACGGCTGGCCGAAGTCAGCCTCAATAACGGCGCAGACCTCTGCGTAGGAAATTGGGTTGACCTGATCCTGAAGAATGGCCAGCGCCTCGACCCAGGGTTGCGGCAACAGATCCGGGCGGCTGGAGAGCAGCTGGCCAATTTTGAGGAAGGCGCCGCCCTGCTTTTGGGAGGTCTCCAGAAAACGTTGAGCATTGCGTTCGTGGAGGGCCGTCAACGCTTTTTCGCGCATGCTCCTGGGCAGGAAGGCAGAACGGGTATTCCACAGGCGGTAGCTGGTAAGGATCTTGGTGAGCATCCAGCCAGTGACGCTGAGGCGCTTCAGGCGAGCAGGCCAGCGCCGGGCTTCGTCGGCCAGCAGCTGCATTTCCTCATTGACCGCATTAGCGCCACGACCAATGGCCTGACAGGCGCGAAAGGCCTGATCGGCCAGGTCTCGGCCTTGCCAGGCGGCGGACTCGATGGCTTTGATGCAGCCATTGATCACCGCCAGCCAGGCCTTGAGACCGCTGTCCTGCTGTCGCTGGCCTGCAAAGTCGGTGAGTGGCTGCCAGGCGGCGCCGGAGTCCTGAAGCTGTTTGGAGTCGTGATCGCTCATGCTCACGCACCTCTGTTGGTGAATAAGTGTTCACAATGTAGCCGGAATCGGGGTGGCCTGCAATATAAAAATGTACACATGTACACTATGTGTATTTCCAGATGTTCGGTGGCAGATCCCTGTTCAGCCCCGGTTTATGGACGGTTTGTGAGGGTGGGAGCGACTTCTGCATGTCTCTGTGAACAATTTTCCGATATGGGAAAGGGTCAGAAAGTCAGGCGGAGAGAGTCGAAGGATCAGTGCTGATCGTTTTAGAGTATTGATGATGAACAGGCCGGTCGCAGCCGGACGATAACGACCACTCAAAGCGGGCAGCATCTGAACGGATCCTTCATCCGCTGTGTCCCCGGGTTTTCCGGAAGCGGTTGGGGTACAGACCGGCAATCCTGCTCCCCACGTTGGCATGCACGATGATGCATTGGCGCTTCGATGGCGTAGATTAGCCGCCCAACAACTTGCCTTCCGCCGCTTCCACCGCTTCCAGTGGGCCATACAGGATCAAGGTATCGTCCTCCTGCAGCCTGGTGTCCCGGTCCGGATTTTCTTCACCCTGGCCATGACGTTTGATTTCGCGGATTTCCACATCCTTGAGACTGCATTCCTCGATACTCAAGCCAATTGCACGGGCCTTGCCGGTGAGCGTCACAGCGTGTAGCAGCCGATAGGGATTACCGGCGCTGTCGGCGGTGGGGAAACTGTCGCCATGATAATAGCCGCGCAGCATGCGATAGCGCTCCCGGCGTGTCTTGCGCAGGGTGGCCAGCACTCTTTCGAAGGGGACATCCAGCATCATCAGAGCGTGGGCGACCAGCATCAGGGAGGCTTCCAGCACTTCTGGTACTACTTCGGCGGCGCCAGCCTCGGTGAGGCTTTCCAGGTGGGTTTCATCCCGGGTGCGCACCAGTACCCGAATGTCCGGATTGATATCGCGCACGGTATGGATAATGCGTTCGGCGAGCCGCGCATTGTCGAATGTCACCACTAGCAAGCGCGCGCGTTCGATACCGGCGCGCTCGAGAATATCCTTGCGGCTGGCATCGCCGTAGAGAATGCGCTCGCCGGCGGCACTGGCTTCCTGGAGGCGGACGATATCCAGGTCCACGGCAATAGCCTGATGATGGAAGTTGGCCAGGTAGCGCATGAGATTCTGTCCCACACGACCGTACCCGCAGAGAATCACATGCCCCTGGATATCCTTGGACACCGGAGCATCGTCCGGAACCGATAGCCAGGGGCGCAGCAGGGCACGGGTCAGCCGGCCACTGTTGTGGATCAGGGCAGGGGTCACCGACATGGTCAGAACGGTGATCGACACCAGCAGGCCAGCCTTGCCGGGAGTCATGACGTCGTGGGAGACCGCCAGAGCCACCAGCACGAAACCGAACTCACCGCACTGGGACAGGATCAGGCCGCTGCGCAGGCTAACCTCTGTTCGCTCACCCAGGGTTTTCAGCAGCACCATGATCAGCACCACCTTGAACAGCATGATGGAAGCGGCAGCAATGATGATCCAGTGCCATTTGGCGGCAAACAGATCCGGGTCTACCAGCATGCCCACGCTGATAAAGAACAGCCCGAGCAGCAGATCCCGGAACGGGCGGAGATCCGCCTCAATCTGGTGACGGAAGTGACTCTCGCCAAGCATCATGCCGGCGAGGAACGCGCCCAGGGCCATGGACAGCCCAAGCCAGTGAGTGACCCACGCGGCCACCAGCGCCAGCAGCAGCGCGGTCATCACAAACACTTCGTCGGACCGGGTGCGGCCGGTTTCTTCCAGCAAGCGGGGCAGTACCCATTTGCCGACCACAAAAATGCCAACAAACAGCAGCAGGGATTTGCCCAGCGTCAGGGCTGTCATGCCGAGCAGGTTGTCACTGTTCTCCTGACTAAACAGCGGCAGCAATACCAGCATCAAGACGGCAGCCAGGTCCTGGAACAGCAGAATACCGGTGGAAGCACGGCCATAGCCGGTGTTCACCGCACCGCGCCCAATCAACTCGCGAATCACAATGGCGGTGGATGAAAGCGACAGTGCGCAACCGGTAATACCTGAAGTGAGAGGTGAAAAGCCAAGCAGGCGCATAACGGCGAAAACGGCCAGGCCTGTCAGAATGACCTGCAACGGGCCTGCACCAAATACCACTCGCCGCAAGGTCAGCAAGCGAGGAATAGAAAATTCAAGACCGAGGGTAAAGAGCAGAAACACGATCCCGAATTCGGCCACGTGCTGTATGCCTTCGAGATCGGTGATCCCGCCAAACCCGAAAGGCCCTGCTGCCAGACCGCAGAGTAGATAGGCCAGGATCGGAGGCATGCCAAGGCGGCGAAACAGCACTACCGCAGCCACGGCGGAGCCGAGTAGAACAACAATAAGTGTTAAGGCGTCGTGCATGGAGCGGATCGTCCCTGAGTCGATACGCCCAGTGTATCAGCTAGGAACAAGATCCGTCTGTGTTGCGGCAATACCGAGACCGTCGATTATGGGGCGCAGCTGAGCCGGTAGCTGTCATCCAATGCCATCGGCAAGGTCAGGGTGCGGAAGCTTTGCTGCTGCATGGCCTGGCAGAACCTGGAACGTGCTACGGGATCATTGGCATACAGGTAGTCGATATGGAACACGGGCTTGCCAGCCTCGATGAATGGCTTGAGAAGGTCGCATTCGTTCCACTGATGGCAGGATTCATTAATGGCAAAGTCGGACAGTGCAACCAGGTCCTTCACTTGCTCTAGATTGTTCTTCAGCGAAATGGCCAGTCCGTTGCTGTGGGCCTGGTCAGCAAGAAAGCGATTGTAATCCAGCTGGTTTTTATAGGTGAGGGGAAAGCCGGTGTTGTTGGTGTAGCCATCTACATTATCCGGATCGACGCCGTCGCAGCCTTTTGCCGCTGCCAGCGCAATACGATCACTCATGATGTCCCGAACATTCTGCGAGCGAACATCGATCCAGCGTTCACCGGGCCAACCGTCCAGATCCCTGCCCTTGTCGGTGGGTAAAAAGCGGCTTTGGTCTTCTCGCCAGTCTTCATAACTGCCGGCAGAGAAATAACAGATCACATGTCGGCCACTGGCCTGGATATCTTCAATCACGTTTTGGGGAGTATCGAAGAGGTCAAGCACGAAAAGATCGACGGAATAGCCCGTGTTCGGCGTTCCTTGGAGTTGGATCTGCCACTGGCTGCTCATATCGGGTTGATACCAGTTGACGTTGGGGCCGGGTTCATTCACCACGGGTTGAGCGAGGGTGGTAAGCAGTGAACCGATGAGCCTGACGGATTCCATAATGTATCTTCAGTGAGCCGGCAATAGATGGGCACCGTTGATACTAGGGCTGAGGCAGGGTGAAAAATGTGGCGCAATCGCGCTATTTTTGTAAATCGCTTTTACATAAAAAAGATAAAAAATTCCTCGGTTATATTCTTAAAGTATCCATGAGCGAACTTAAAACGATACATCCACCGTGACGGTGTCGGTATAAACGCCTTCGGCTGCGGTTGGATTGGCGAATAATCGCCCGAACACGGTCATCTGGATTGCCGTTGTCGTTCCCAATCCAGTGCCGGGTTGTCTGTCGGTACTGTTATTCCAGATGATTGTGCGTCCCGCATCCTGGTAAAGCTCGTAACCGACTGTGCTTCCGCCGCTGACCAGCTCGCGGTTGCCACTTAAGCCGCCGTTCAAGCCCACGCTGAACAGGGTTGTGTTGGTACAACGTACAGTGACGCTGGACTGACTGTCCGTCTGTAACAGAGGTGTTGCCTGAGTCCCAAAGTCCAGATCTGTTGCCGTGACCTGACACTGGTTGGGAATATTGACCTGCGCAGTCAGGGTGTAGATGTTGTCAGCTGCCTGCTTGGTGCTGCTGCAGGCGTTGGCGGAAGTGCCCGCGACAATATGGACCTGGGAGTTGGCCATGACCGTTTGGTGCTGCCCGGTTTGCACATTTGCCGGGAGAGGCCCTGGAAGGCTGCCGTGCAAGGTGACGCTACCGCTGACGGTGTCAGGACCTCTGTTGGGCATGTCTACAATGACAGGAAAGCCATCAACTGTAGGCTGCATCACTGTCGTATAAGTGGCATCACTGTAGACATTGAAGGGGAGGCTTTGTACCCCGTTATTGGTCAGGTACCGGGGGTCAATGTTGCCATTGGTGTCAGGCGAGACGAAGAAACACAGGGTGAAGGAGGGTTGCCCGGGCGAGTCTTTGGTACAGGACCAGTTCAGGGTGGCGGTGCTGGTAATGTTGCCGCCCACGAATGGGTCAGGGGTACCAAAATCCAGTACCGGGCTGCCTGTGAGCCCACACACTACCGCCGCGTTGCTGCCAAGAGGAAAGCAAAGCAGGATCAGAAAAGCCGTCAGTGCTCTCATGGCGAATCCTCGATAAGGATGGTCTGGCTTTGGCCGTTGATGGTGGCGGAGAAAAACTTGATTGCCCCTTGGGGAGGCGCTTTCTCAACGGGCAGATGTAGCTCGGAGCCGGGCAAGGCATATCCGAGCAGGCCTTTCTGGATCTCATATTTCTTGTCGGAGCTTTGATTCATCCAGAATACATCGCTCAATCGTGCGTGCTTGGAGCCCGTATTCCTGACACGCAGAATTCCGTCCTTGTAGTAGGCATCAAGGGCATATTCCTTTCCCTCGCTGCCGACAAAGACGGGCAGGGACATTCTCAAAAGAACTTTGAGGTTGGCCCCCTGGGGGCTTTCAGTGTCGGGTACTTCACTGACGATCAATCGATAGCTTTTCTCGTTTTCGGACTGGGTTGGGCGTTGACGAATGATGCGCACCAGCTGCTCTCCGTTACCGGGAATCAGCGTGACGGGCGGTGACACAATTAGATCGTCCTGCTTGAGCAGCCGGGTTTTTCCATCTTTCTCCTCCCAGGCGAATAATTGCAGCTGGTAAAAGCTTTCCTGGCTTGAGCCATTGGTCAGCTTGTAGGTGGCATTGGGCTGGGTGGGGGTCATTTTCATTGTCAGTGGCGCGACAGTGAGCTGGCCGGCCCAAAGCAGTGGGCTTAACCCAGTAAGCAGAGCGCAGAGGAAAAATGTATTCAAACGGCTCATCATTGAAGCGCTCCTTTACTCTTGTTCCGAGGGTGACAGACAGGTATGTGTGCCAAGCTGCTGTGTGTCGTTCGCTGAGGCAGTGAATGTGAACTTAACAGTACACAGTCCAGCACGGGAGATAATACCAATTTCGTTTTCGCCTTCCTTGAGGCCGCGCAGCAAGGTTTGACCCTCGCTACCCACGGTGGTGGGGCTGGCGTTGGGGATCAGCACCCGGGCGCCTGCGGAAATGGGCTTTCCGGCGCTGTCCTGAATGACCAGAGAGGCGCTGTTTGGCGTTTCCGGGTCTGCCGGGGCCGATGCGGCTATGGCGGCAACGGGTTGAGCCGGTTCCACGGGGGGCGCTTCAGGCTGGCTCTCTTCTTCAACGGGCTGCGGGGCTGGCTCGATGGCTGCAGGCGGGTCCAGCCGTTCTGAAGGTGCCAGGCAGGTGGCTGGGCCCAGCCGTTGCAAGGTTCCCGGCTCAGGGATGAAATCAAAGGTGAGGGTGCACAGGCTGCCACCACTGATGATGCCGATTTCATTATTGCCTGCGGAAAGCCCCTGCAGGAAAATCTCGCCATCAAATCCGACCACGGTCGCTTCGGCACCTGGCAACAGAACTCGCCCGCCGGCAGGGATTGGGTCGCCGGTGGCATCGATGGCAACCAGTATTGCGCTGTGGGTCTGCTGTATATCAAACAGAGCGGTGACCCCTGTCAACTCCGAGGGCTTGAGAATGAGCTCGGGTGCCTGCAACTGGGCATCCATGGGCAGGTTGTCCACGTCGATGGACAGGGTGTTGTCCTGCCAGGGCACCAGATCAGGCATTAGCAGTCGGCCCTTGCTGTTGGTGTGGCCAATGACCCGGTTGGCTCGCCGGACGGGCAGATCGGCGAAACCGCCTGTGTCCACGATGGCAAAGCTGTTGTACATGCTGTTGGACGCAAAAACATCATCGTAATTGGTCACAAAAGCGCCGTTCAGGCTGGCGAAGCTGTTCAGCTCATTACCCTGCCCGTAAACGCCTGCCTCAAGATCGACATAGGGGGTCCACCAGCGTCCGCGGGCCTGACGGGTTCCATCACTATCAGGGCTGTAGGCCAGGTCCCAGCCCAGGTCCCAGAACTCGTCCACTTGCTGGCGCAGGGTCAGCAGAGTGTCAGTTTCATTGTCTTTTTCGTAGTGATCGAACCTGGCGCCAGCTTGTATGGGCTGCCTGCCCGTAGAGCGCAACCGGTAGAGGAAGCCCGCGAGCCAGGTGCGATCGTCACTGTCATCCAGGTTCTGATTGACGCTCAGGGTGACGGAAAGCTGCTTCCACAGCGTGCGACTATGGCCCAGAACAAAGAAACGGCTGTTATCCCCGTCGAATAACCGGGTCTCCAGATAGCTGGCGCTGATGTCACCCTGTTCCGCCAGGTTCAGGTTGGCGTTCAGCTGCAGGCTGCTCTTGATGTTGGGCAGTACGTCCAGGCTGTTACTCAGATCCCGGTATCCCTCGGTGCGTTGAGTCAGCTGGCCACTGACACCGAAACGCCGGGTGCGGAATTCATGTCCGAGTACCCACTGGGTTCCGCTGTCGTCGTCATCCTGGCCGTGGGCAAGTGCAAGGTTGGATACCCCGAACATGCCTGGGCGAAAAACCACACCCGCACCGGCATTGAGAAGCTCGGCACTGAGGCTGCTGGTGCCTTCGAAGGTCAGTCGCTCATTGTAGCCATAACGTGCTACGCCGGTTCCGATGGGCTTGCCGTCATAGTCATTGGAGCGCTGACCGTAGTAACGGCGAGCTGTACCCAGGGTGCCGGAATAGTCCCAGAGACCTTCGCGCAGCAGTTTGGGGCTGACATAAAAGGGTACGGTCTGGGTCACCTGCCGACCCAGAGTGTCGGTGGTGACAACCTGCACCTCGCCCAGCCCCGTCACCCGGGGAGACGTTTCCAGAACAAAAGGCCCGGGCTGTATGGGTTGGTCTGCAAGGCGCAAGTTATTGACGAACACCTCCAGTGCGGAAGGCAGAGTTGCGGACCCGCTGATCTGGGGAAGCGGAAAAGTAATCAGGTCAGGCCTGGAGGAAAAGTTGCGGGACAGCTGAACACCCGCGAGCCTCACTGAGGGCATCCAGGTCAGAGCGCCGTTAATCGTATCGCCTACCATCCAGGTCTGCATACGCTGGGGGTTGGTATAGCGCCAGTAGCTGTCCAGCCGAACATAGTCGCCACTGTCTTCCAGCTCATGGTTCCAACGCACCAGACCGCTGGTGCTGGCAATCCCCCAGTCATCAAACAGGCGCAGTTCATGACTGGCAGAGGTGCTTTCTCCGCCATTGTCCAGCCAGGTGCTGTAGGCGTCGTAGTTGAGCAGGGCTCCCTGGCCGCGCTGGACAGGACTGTTTCCCGGAAAGTACCCCGCATTGAGGGTCTGGTGTGGCAGCCACTCTGCGGGAACCAGCAGGTTGATCTGCTGGCTGTTGTTATCGTAGTGGCCAGCGATGCCAAGCTGGTTGAGCGTCTGCCACTGCTCGTCACTGCTGCCGGGAATATCAATGCCCTGGGCCGCCAGGGCCCGGGTATCCACTGCGACCTCTTCACCGTACACCTGCACAGGAAGCATCCGTGGTGTGGCTTGGCCATTGAGGATCAACTGAGGGTAGGCAATGTAGGCGGCAGTGGCCTGGCCGCGAGCCTGTGCCCGCAGCTTGGCGATATCGGATTGGGTAAAGGTGTTGTCCAGTGAAACGACTCTGGAAGCCGCGATATCTGCTGCGGCAATGCGCGGGGAGGCTTCGTCACTACCCCATGCAAGGGGGGTGAACAGGTAGAGCGACGCAAAGAGGAATGGGGTTGATAGTACTGAACCCGAGCGGCGCCCAGCGCACAACCTTTCCTGCAACAGCTTTGCCTTCACTTACCGACATCCTTGTGTCCTCTACCCGGACTGGGGATTCAGTCCGGGAGGGGCAATGATAGCGGTTTATCCGCTTAGAACGTAACGGTAACGGTGACAGTATCGCTCAGGGCGATACCGGTGCCGTCAGGAGCGTCAGCCGCGTTCAGGGTCATGGTCTGGGCCGGGATATTACCGTTGACGGTGTAGGTTTGCTCTGCACTGTTACCGGTATTGGCTTCTGTGTTCGTGCTATCCCAGGCGGTGGTGCCGTCAGTCTGGAACAGTTCGTATTCCACGGAAGAGCCATTGGCGGAAGTCATGAAGCGAGCACCATTGGTGCCACTCAGTCCTACGGTGTAGGCAGTATTGTTGGAGCAGGTGACGCCCAGGGTCGCCGCGGCGGTAATGCCGCCAGTATTGACTGCTGCCTCAGTCTGGGTGCCGAAATCCACATTGTTGACCTGGCTCACGGTGCAGGAACCAATCAGGGTCAGCAATACGTCGAAGGTGCCGGTGGCGGTGGCAGCCTGAGAGGCCAGTGGAGCGCTCAACATGGCGGCGGACAGGGCGGCAAGCGAAAGACTCTTTTTCATTGGAATTCTCCATTCCCGGTACAGTGTTTGGTCTTGTGTGACTTGCGTCACATTATCGTCATTGGGTTCAGAAGATAAGATGAGACTCCCCGTAGGTAAATCCTCTTCTGTTAATCTTGTGTAAAACCAAGATGAACGGCGTTCATGTCGGCCTGAATGGTCATACCCCCGATCCACGTTTTTACCTGTGCCGAACCGGCAACCTTGGTTGGGCCTGATTGATCGGTACAGGAACAGGTACAGGCTTACGTGCATCCAGGCAGCCGTTATAGGTGGCAGCCCCGAGCAGGGTGGCGAGCGCATTCAGCATGTCTTTAATTGTGGTGGTCATTCCTTGTCCTCCATCGTTTCAGTCACTTCTGACACTAAACCCCGTGTTTTCCTTCTCGCCATCGCTTTGGGACAGGCGCATTCCGGAAAGGGACAAAATGCAGGGGCGCTGGGTAGGTGGTCGTTACAGGGCGATGGTCGGTCTGGTCGGAAGGATGTCGTGTTGGCGGTCAGCGAATAAGGCTTTCCGCGATCTATTGATGGCACGAAGTGATTGGCTTGACCCGCGCACCAAGGGGCGACTGCGAAGTGGTGAAAAAGCGTTGATTTGCAGGTGGTGAACTGGACAGACTTGGGGGGAGAGACAAGGGACGCTACAGGATCGATCAACAGTATTAAGGACGGCCATGCAAAACGAGAATGTGGGGACCGGGGACCGCGCCGGGGCATTGACGATTACCTCTCACGGTGCGGCAGGGGAGGTGACGGGCTCCTGCCATCAGGTTGCTGTGGCGGGCAGGCAACTGTTGCTGGATTGCGGCATGCACCAGGGCGGTGATGCGGTAAAGCGCCTGCAGGACGAGCAATTCGGCTTTGTACCCCGGCAGATCGATGCGGTGGTGCTGTCCCATGCCCATCTGGATCACAGTGGTCTTTTGCCTTTACTCGTGGCGGAAGGATTCGGCGGCCCCATCTACTGCACAGGTCCTACCCTGAACCTGCTGGCCATTATGCTGGAAGATGCGGCCAACCTTTATCAGCGCGATCTGGATCACAGCAATCTCCGCCGCAAGCGAGCCGGCCGGGCCACGCTGAAGCCTCGTTATACGCTGGAGCATGTGCGGCAAGTGCTGGAACAGTGTCAGCCCATGGAGTACCACGAGCAGGAGGCTGTTTTTTCTGGCGTCTCCCTGCGTTTCCATGATGCGGGCCATATTCTGGGTTCGGCGGTGGTAGAACTGACCATTGCCGGAGAGCCCGATAGAACGCTGGTGTTTTCCGGTGACCTGGGCGCAAACGAGCGGGTATTGATGCGCTGCCCGGAAGTGCCGGAGCGGGCCGACCTGGTGTTGATGGAAAGCACCTACGGGGATCGGGATCATCGTAGCCAGGAAGACACCATGGGGGAGTTGGAACAGATCATCGCCCAGGCCAACAACGATGGTGTGATCATGATGCCGGCCTTTGCGGTCGGCCGAACCCAGGAGCTGCTGTTCCATCTTGGCTGTCTTTATCATCGTGGACTGCTTGGCGGCTGGCATGTATTTCTGGATAGCCCCATGGCCCTGGAAGTGACCGGCCTTTATGACCAGTGGCTGGACGCGCTGGACGAGCAGGACCAGCGTGTCATGGCGCACTATGGTGCGCGCACACTTCAGGATTTTCTGCCGGTACTGACACCCACCCCTTCCGTGGAAGAGTCCATGCAGATTAACCGCATTGAACGGGGCGCGATCATTATTGCCGGTAGCGGCATGTGTAATGGCGGTCGCATCCGCCACCATCTCAAGCATCGCCTTTGGCAATCACGCAATCATCTGGTGTTTACGGGTTATCAGGCCCGAGGAACCCTGGGTAGACGGTTGGTGGATGGGGCAACCCATATCCGCATGTTCGGTCAGCGCTATGCCGTCAAGGCACAGCTGCATACGCTGGGCGGTTTCTCGGCGCACGCCGGACGTCATGAATTGCTGGCCTGGGCGAACAAGTTTGAAGACTCCCCACAGTTTCGTCTGGTCCACGGAGAGCCCGAAGCCTTGCAGAGCCTTGCGAATGCGCTGGCGGACCTGGGCAAGCGTGTGACGGTGGCGGAGCAGGGGGTCACATTCGTTCCAGACTTCACTTGAGGGTGATGCATGGACGCCTCTCCACAGCGGGACTGGCATTACCAGACAGAGACCTCCTTGCTGCAAACACTTGGCAGCCTTGAGGGGGGATTGAGCGACGCCCAGGTCCGCGAGCGGCGTCAGCGTTTTGGTGAGAATCGATTGCTGGATCAGCGTCGACGTGGTCCCTGGCGACGTCTCGCTGGCCAGTTCCATAATGTCTTGCTTTACGTGCTGCTGGTTGCGGCAGTGCTGGCTCTGTTCATGGGCCATACCAGCGATGCGGTGGTTATCGTCATGGTGGTGCTGATCAATGCCGTGGTGGGGTTTGTTCAGGAAGGCAAGGCAGAGGCCGCATTGCAGGCGATTCAGCAGATGCTGGTATCCAGCTGCCGGGTATGGCGCGGTGGTCAGATCCAGACTCTGGATGCGGCAGCGCTGGTGCCCGGAGACCGGGTGGTGCTGGCCGCGGGGGATCGTGTCCCCGCAGATCTGCGGTTGCTCAGCGTCAGCGAGCTGCATTGTGATGAGGCGACGCTCACGGGCGAATCCGTGCCGGTGGGCAAGCGGGTGGCAACACTGCCGGAAGAAACGATCCTGGCCGAGCGTCACAACATGGTGTGGATGGGCTCGCTGGTGACCACGGGCTCCGCTGAAGGCCTGGTGGTGGCGACGGGTACGGCGACGCAGCTGGGGCGCATTGGCGAAATGGTGGCAACGGTGCAGTCTCCGGAGACGCCGTTGACCCGAGCGCTGGGGCGGCTTGGGCGTCAGCTGGCCATGCTGATTCTGGTGTTGTCAGCGGTGGGTCTGGCCTGGGCGGTGCTGGCCATGGGGTTGGCTCCCTCTGAGCTGCTGCCGGTGGCGGTGGGTATTGTGGTGGCTGCGATTCCAGAAGGGCTGCCCGCGATTGTCACGATTACTCTGGCCATTGGTGTGCAGCGCATGGCAAAGAGTCATGCGGTCATTCGCAAGTTGCCGGTGGTGGAAGTATTGGGCTCGGTAACAGTCATCTGCTCCGACAAGACCGGCACCCTGACCCGCAACGAAATGACCACGCGCACCTTCGTGACATCGGCAGGCCGGATCCAGATTGGTGGCGAAGGTTACGCGCCTGAAGGCGCCATCGACAGTGACACTCCAGCGGCCTTGGCGTTGTTTGAGCAAGCAGCCCAGGTGGCCATGCTGTGCAACGATGCGAGGCTGGAGCAAGCGCAGGAGCAGTGGCGCTTGCATGGCGACCCCACCGAAGGCGCGCTCTATGTGATGGCCCGCAAGGCCGGGCTGGATGAAGGTTTTCGTCAAGGCTGCCCGCGTCTGGCGGAGTTGCCCTTTGCCACTGAGCGTCTATACATGGCCACCCTCAATCAAGTGGGTGACCAGCAGCAGATCATGGTGAAAGGGGCGCCGGAACGACTGCTGGGCCTGTGCGAGTATCAGCAGACGGCGCAAGGCCACGAAGCGCTGGCACAGGATGTCTGGCAGCAAGCGCTGGACAGTCTGGCAGGGGAAGGGCTGCGGGTATTGGCGCTGGCCACCAGGTGGCTGCCGACAGGTCAGCCCACACTCACAGAACAGGACCTTGAAAGCGGGCTGGTCTTGCTGGGTCTCGCCGGCACTCTGGACCCGCCGCGCGAGGAGGCAGTAACGGCCGTGGCCGAGTGTCGTCGTGCTGGTATCCGTGTGAAGATGATCACGGGTGATAATCCGCAAACAGCGCGGGTGATTGCCTCTCAGGTTGGCTTGGCAGGCGGCAAGGTCATGACCGGCAAGATGCTGGCGCAAACGTCTGACGCGGAACTGGATGCGCTGCTGAATGAAGTGGATGTGTTTGCCCGTACCTCACCGGCAGACAAGTTGCGTCTGGTGGAACGCCTGCAGGCCGGAGGCCAGGTGGTGGCCATGACCGGTGATGGTGTCAATGATGCTCCGGCCCTGCAACGGGCGGACATTGGCATCGCCATGGGCGGCAAAGGCACGGATGCGGCCCGGGATGCGGCGGGGATGGTGCTGACTGATGACAACTTCGCCACCATCGCGGCGGCGGTGCGTGAAGGGCGCACCGTTTACGACAATATCGTCAAGGCACTCCTGTTTATTCTGCCAACCAGCCTGATTGAGGCCATGGTACTGATGGTGGCGGTGGTTCTGGGGGTGCCGTTGCCGATCACACCAGTACAGATTCTCTGGGTCAATATGATAACGGCTATCTCGCTGGCGCTGGCGCTGGCCTTCGAGCAGGGTGAGTCGGATCTGATGGCGCGCCCGCCCCGCTCACCGCGTCAGGGTTTGGTTACCCCCTTGCTGCTGTTCCGGTTGGCGTGGCTGGGCATAGTGGGTACGGCGGCCGTGTTCTGGCAGTACCACCGATTTGATGCTGAAGACCTGGACAGAGCTCGCAGCATGGCGGTGCTGACGCTGGTGTGGATTGAAATTGTTTATCTGTTCGCCTGTCGCCGGGTGCTGGCCCCGGCCTGGTCGCGGTTGTCTCTCAAAGGAGTGATGCCGGCCTTGCTGGCCTCCGCCGTGGTGGTGGTGTTGCAATGGGCGTTTCTGGAGCTGCCGCCTCTACAGCAACTGTTTGGCTCCGTGTCATTGTCGTGGCACCTGTGGAGCGAAGCCTTGTTCACGGCACTGTTGGTGTTGTTGGCGGTGGAAGGGGAAAAGGCGCTGGTTCGCCTGTTGAGGGGGGCGCATGGGGATTCAGAGCGGGTAATGAATAACGGAGTGGGGCGTTGATGGAAATCAGCGTCACCAGGATCAGGCATGGCTCGGTTTGGCTGGGAGGCCGGGTGTAGATGGAATATGTCATTGCCGTGCTCGGCGGAGTTGGGCTTTTTCTGCTGGGCATGTGGCTGATTACCGAAGGGTTGAAAGTGGCCGCAGGCGCGTCGCTGGAGCGGCTGCTGGCCAGGTGGACGCGCAGTCGATTGCGTGGGCTTTTGTCCGGCACCTTGCTCACGGCGGTGGTGCAGTCCTCCAGTGCGGTGACGGTGGCGGCGCTCGGTTTTGTGAACAGCGGCCTGCTGCGATTCGAGCGCGCGGTGTGGGTCATCTTTGGTAGCAATCTCGGCACCACGCTTACTGCCTGGGTGGTGGCGCTGATTGGCGTGAAATTCAAGATTGATGTACTGGCGTTACCACTGGTAGGTGTCGGGGCGCTGTTGCGGGTGTTTGCTCCCGTTGATCGCTACCGCAACCTGGGTATGGCGCTGGCCGGTTTCGGCATTTTGTTTATGGGCATCGATGTGCTGTCTGGCGGGTTTGAAAACCTCGGCTCACAGTTCAGCGTGCCGGAAGGTGCTGCGCTGGTGTGGCTGGTGCTGGCGGGCATTGTGTTGACCTCCCTGATGCAGTCCTCCAGCGCCACCGTGGCACTGGTGCTCACTGCCCTTGCCGGTGGTTTGCTGGGCTTCCGCGAAGCCGCAGCGATGGTCATCGGTGCCAATGTGGGCACTACCTCCACCGCACTGATCGCCACCCTGGGGGCTACCGCCAATGCCCGGCGATTGGCGATTGCCCATGTCCTGTTCAACCTGTTCACAGGGGTGATGGCCTACCTGTTGATCGCGCCGTTGCTGGCGGTGGTGAATGTGGTGGCTGGCGTCACCGGACTGGAAGAGGATCCTGCGGCGCGGCTTGCCCTGTTCCATACTCTCTTCAATCTGCTTGGCATCCTGTTGATGTGGCCGGTGGAACCCTTTATGAGCCGCTTTCTGCTCAGCCGTTTCAAGGAGCGCCAGCATAGTCTGGCGAAGCTGCAGTTTCTGGATCGTAACCTGATCGCCTTGCCAGACGCTGCCCGCGCGGCCCTGGCCCAGGAAATGGAGCGCCTGCTGGTGCAGTATCCCGTGGCCATGGCCACCTTGCCCGGTGCCGATGCCAAACGCCTGAGTCACGTTGCCATCCGTGATCGTTTGCTGGAAGAGATCGGGGATTTTCTTGCTGATGTGGGGCGTCAGCACCTGAACGATGAACAGATTACTGTGTTTCAGATGGGGTGGCGGCTGCAGGGTAATCTGCTGAACATGGATGACACTCTCGAGCGGCTCAATGGTCTTGGCCTTGCCTTGCAGCGCCATGATGACTGGGCGAGGGTTGAGTCAATTCTGGTGGACTGGTTTGCCAGCGCCGGACGGCAGATGCAAGAAGAGTGGCGTGCCGGTGACGGGAGTGCGGGTGCCGAGACACTGCTTAACAAGTATGAGCAGGCCAAGCATGGCCTGCTGGCCAGTGCCATGTCGGGCAACCTGTCCCGTGCTTCTCTGGATCTTGCCCTGCAGAGCTTGAGTCAGGGGCGCTGGATGCTGGAGCAGTGGCAGCGGGCGTTGGAGTACTACACCAACATGGCCGGCACCCCGCCTGCGGATGACCCGGAGGATAGTGAACGCCTGATGCCTGATGCCTGACGCTGAAAGCTACGAAGCCGCTGTAGGAGCGAGCCTGCTCGCGATCCGAGCCTAAGCGAGGTAAGGATTCCAGAAACGCATTTAGATTTGTCGGCGCCTCTACTCCCTTAAGAGGGCCCAGAAAGGAACATGCCGCAGGGCGATCAGGCCTTTCCGGGCTCGACAGGTTGATTAAAACACCTCCCTTCGGTCGCCTCGCTACGCGAGGTTCGTCCCCTGGAAGAGCGGGGTTTTGGTTGAGCGTGAAGCGTGTTGCAGCCGCAAAGCGGCCTAAAAAATTCGGGCCCGCTTCCTTGCGAAAGCGGGCCCGCACTCCCTGGTCCAGAGGGAGGTAACTGGTGGACCTTGTCATCGTTACTGCGGTGTGCGAATCACCAGCAGGCGCTCTTCGGTCATGTCGTTGATGGCCCAGCGAATGCCTTCACGGCCAAGGCCTGAATCTTTCACGCCACCGTAGGGCATGTTGTCGACGCGCCAGCTCGGCACATCACCGATCACCACGCCGCCCACTTCCAGCACGTCCCAGGCTTTCTGGGCCTTGTACAAATCGCGCGTGAAGATACCCGCTTGCAGACCAAATTTGGAGGCATTGATGGATTGCAGTGCCTCATCGAAATCGCTGAAGCGGCTGATCACGGCAACGGGACCAAATGCTTCTTCTTCCACAATGTTGGTGCCCGCCGGTGCATCTTCCAGCAGGGTGGCCTGCAGCATGGCGCCATCGCGTTGGCCGCCTACCAGCAAGTTGGCCCCGGCTTCCACGGCTTCGTTGATCCAGTTTTCCAGTCGTGTGGCTTCGCCTACGGAAATGACCGGGCCAATGAATGTGTCTTCGTCCTTCGGGTCGCCCATCTTCAGGGATGCCGTTTTTTCTACCAGCCGGGCTTTCAGGTCATCGTAAATCTTGTCGTGAATCATGATGCGCTGTACGCCGATGCAGCTCTGGCCGGACTGGTAAAAAGCGCCGAACACGATACGTTCAACCGCGTCGTTCAGATCGGCGTCTTCGTCTACCACCACCGCGGCGTTGCCGCCAAGTTCGAGAATGACGGGCTTCTTGCCTGCGCGGGCTTTCAGGTCCCAGCCCACGTCCGGGCTACCGGTGAAGCTCAACAGCTTGAAGCGCTCGTCGGTGGTAAACAGGTCAGCCCCCTCCCGGTGGCAGGGCAGAATGGAAAACGCGCCCTTGGGCAGATTGGTTTCGGCCAGCACTTCACCAATGATGATGGCGCCGATGGGGGTGCGGCTGGCGGGTTTCAGCACGAAGGGGCAGCCTGCCGCGATCGCCGGGGCCACCTTGTGTGCAGCCAGGTTCAGCGGGAAGTTGAATGGAGAAATAAAAGAGCAGGGGCCGATCGGCACACGCTTGACCATACCGCGGTACCCTTTGGCTCGGGCGGAAATCTCCAGATTCAGCACTTCGCCCTCAATGCGCACCGCTTCTTCAGCCGCCACGCGGAAGGTGTCAATCAGACGGGTCACTTCGCCGCGGGCGTCCTTGATCGGTTTGCCGGCTTCGATGCACAAGGCTTCGGCCAGTTCGTCGTAGCGTTCCTGAAAACGTTTGACGCAGTGATAAAGAATTTCCTGGCGCTCGTAGGGGGCCAGTTTGGCCATGGCTTCGGAGGCCTTGTCGGCGGCCTCAATGGCCTGATCAATGGTGGCGGCATCGGCCATGGCGACCCGGGTCGCGACTTCACCGCTGTATTTGTCAGTAACGTCCAGATCCTGGTTGGCGAAGACCGCCTCATTGGCCAGGTAGTAGGGGTAAGAATTCTTCAGCATTTTTTTCTCCGAAGGTTGAAGAACGCCGGAAGCTAGACGCCTGATGCATGACGCTTAAAGAAAGCAGGCGTCGAGCGTCGTGCATCAGGCGTCGGGCGTCGGGTGTGCTTACAGCTTTCCGCTCAACTCACGAATTTCCTGGTTCAGGATGCGGTTGTTATCGCTGTAGTCCACAGGGCAATCAATCACATGTACGCCGCCAGCGGCATAACATTCTTCAATCAGGGGTGCGAGGCCGGCGGTGGACTCGACCCGGTGGCCGTTGGCGCCATAGGCGCGGGCATAATCCACAAAATCCGGGTTAGTGAAGTCCAGGCCGAAGTCCTGGAAGTCCATGTCTGCCTGTTTCCATTTGATCATGCCGTAACCGTCGTCGCGGAGGATCAGGATGACGATGTCCAGCTTCAGGCGCACCGCCGTTTCGAGTTCCTGGCTGTTCATCATGAAGCCGCCATCGCCGGCAATAGCCATGACACGTCGCTCCGGATACACCATTTTGGCGGCCATGCCGGAGGGCAGACCGGCGCCCATGGTGGCCAGTGCGTTATCCAGCAACACGGTGTTGGGCTTGATCGCCGGGTAGTTACGGGCAAACCAGATTTTGTACATGCCATTATCGAGGGTAAGAATGCCGTCCTCGGGCATGACTTTGCGGATCTCATCCACCAGACGCTGCGGACGAATCGGGAAGCTGTCGTCCACAATGCCTTCACGGATGTGAGTCTGCAGCGCATCACGAATGCGATGGAAATCGGAGAAGCTCCAGTGCTCCTGAGGCTCAAGGCGTTCCTTCAGTTGCCACAGGCTGTTGGCGATGTCGCCGATGACTTCGATCTGCGGGAAGTACACGGGATCAACCTGGGCAGAGTTGAAGTTGATGTGAACCACCTCGGCGCCGCCCGGGCGCATGAAGAAGGGCGGCTTCTCCACCACATCATGGCCCACGTTGATGATCAGGTCGGCCTGGTCGATGGCGCGGTGTACAAAGTCTCCGGAGGACAGGGCGGTGTTACCCAGGAAGTGTGGTCCGGTCTCATCGACCACGCCTTTACCCATCTGGGTGGTGATTACCGGGATGCCCAGTTTTTCTACAAACTGGCGCAGCATCTTGCTGGTCAACTTGCGGTTGGCTCCGGCGCCGGCCAGCAGCAAGGGCTTGCGTGCGCCCTGAATGGCTTCGATGGCATTACAGATTGACTTGTCTTCGGCAATCGGGCGACGGGTCATACTGGGTTCCGTCACCGGCATGGTGGAATGTTCGCGGGCGATATCTTCCGGCAGCTCCAGATGGGTCGCGCCGGGGCGCTCTTCCTGGGCCAGTCGGAAAGCCTCACGGATGCGAGTGGGAATGGAGTCCCCGCTTACCACCTGCTTGGTGAACTTGGTCAGCGGACGCATCATGTCGACCACATCAATGATCTGGAACTGGCCCTGCTTGCTGCTTTTGATGGGCTTCTGGCCGGTGATCATCACCATCGGCATGGCGCCCAGCTGGGCATAGGCCGCAGCAGTCACTAAGTTGGTTGCGCCGGGGCCAAGGGTAGACATACACACACCGGCTTTGCCGGTGAGACGACCGTAGGTTGACGCCATGAAGCCGGCCGCCTGCTCGTGACGGGTAATCACCAGTTTGATCTTGGAGCCGCGCAGGGACTCCAGCAGGTCCAGGTTTTCCTCGCCAGGAATGGCAAAGACGTGCTCCACGCCTTCGGCTTCCAGGGCTCGGACGAACAAATCTGATGCTTTCATGGGGTGTCTCTCCGGTTGTTACCTGTCTGGTTTTGCTCTCAAACAGGTGTCCACGACGCGTGGTAATCAAAATTCAACGCGGGTAATGCAAAGGCTGTGCCTGTTTTTCCCTGTATTAGTGCAGGAAAAGTGCATCAATATGGTGCCTTATATGCATTCCGGGCTTCACTATAGCGCGACATGGTGCAGATAGGGCGTAGGCAAAGCCGATACTTTTTATTAACAAATGTGATCATGGCCCATTGCCGGATTAGGCCCTGCGGTGCACAGTCTGCGCCAGACCTTTTCGATATCTCACAGCGTCCTGCCTGGTTTGCCATTGGGGGCGCGACAAGGGCATGTTGTCGTAGAGCGCTGGTTCGGATGTTTGCCTCTAGGGAGGAGGATGATGAAAACCTGGCTTGGAATTAGTGTGGCGTTGCTGTTGGTGGTGACGGCGGGGCTCGCCGGGGTGCACCGTTGGTTTAATCCTCCTGCTCCTCCCGCACAGCTTTTTTATAATGGCTCCATTTTGACCATGGATGCGACCTTTCCTCAGGCGACAGCCATGTTGGTTCAGCGTGGTGAGATTGTTGCTCTGGGGGATGCAGAAACCCTGCGCGATCGGGTCAGCCGGGATGTGGTGACCGTAGATTTGCAGGGCGGCACCCTGATGCCGGGTTTTATCGAAGCTCATGGTCATTTCCCCGGCGAGGGGCTTTCTGCTGTTGCAGTGGATGCCAATAGTCCTCCCATTGGCGACCTTTACAGTATTGAAACCCTTCTGGAGCGGCTCAAGCTGCTCGCCCAGCGCCGTCCGGATGGTCCTTTGCTCGCTTATGGTTTTGACGATACCACTATCGGCGAGCAGCGCTATCCTTCCCGTCAGGAGTTGGATCTGGTCAGCGAGACACGCCCGGTTCTGGTGATGCACATCTCCGGTCATTTCGGTGTGCTTAACAGCGCAGGGCTGGCGGCCATGGGGATCAGCGAAGAGGTCACCGACCCGATCGGCGGCTATTACGGTCGTGATGAGAATGGTCGCCTCAATGGGGTGCTGGCGGAAACCGCTTTCAGCCCGGTCAGGACAAGCCTGCTGAATCTGTCGGGCATGGACGGCTTCCGTGTCATGCGTCGGGCGGCGCACCTGTACCTTTCCCGTGGGATTACCTTTGCCCAGAATGGTCTGGCGGATGCCAGAACTTTGCGCGCGCTGGCGCCGGTGTTGCGTTATGGCTTGCTGCCGATGCGGCTGAGCGTGTGGCCAGATGCCGAGGCCCAGGAACAGATCAGCTCGGGACGCCTGAAGCTGGTGCGTACACCCCGCGGATACCCGGGGTCGGTGAAGCTGGTCAGCGATGGCTCCCTGCAGGGTTTTACCGGTTTTCTGAGTGAGCCTTATTACACGGTGCCGGAGACGTATCCCCCGGAGTATCTTGGTTTTCCTTCTCTGTCTGCAGAAGCGCTGGATGAGCAGGTGGTGCGCTTTCACTGTCAGGATCTACAGGTTGCGATTCATGCCAACGGGGATGCGGCGATTGCAATGAGCCTTGATGCCATTGCGGCGGCCCGGGCGCAGTGTCCTGAAATTCAGCGCCAGCCGGTACTCATTCATGCGCAGATGGCCACTACCGAACAGCTGAATCGCATGGTGGCACTGGATGTGATCCCCTCCTTTTTTAACGTCCATGTGTATTACTGGGGGGACCGTCATCGGGATATCTTCCTGGGGCCAGAGCGCGCAGGACGTATTTCGCCCCTGGCAGAAGCCGCTCGTTTGGAGTTGCCGTTTACGTTGCATGCGGATTCTCCGGTGGTGCCGTTCCAGCCGCTTCAGCTGGTTTGGAATGCGGTGAACCGGCAAACCGCCAGTGGTCAGCTGCTGGGGCCAGAGCAGGCAATCACCGTGGAGCGTGCTCTCAAGGCGGTGACCATCGATGCAGCGCGGCAATTGGGAGTGGCAGAGGAAGTCGGGCAATTGAGACCAGGACTGCGTGCTGATCTGGTGTGGCTCGACCGGGACCCCCGTGAATCCATCGCCGACTGGAAGTCTATCCAGGTGCGGGGGGTCTGGGTCGATGGGGTACGTCGCTTCCCTGATGGAATGACAGAATAGGGTGGCGGCGAGAGCAAGGGGGCCAACGGTGCGGCCCCTGTACCGGTTGGGCGTTTTTTACAACGCCCCCAGCTGAATCAGTGCCAGGTACCTTCCAGGTTCTCGCACTGCTCCAGGAATTCTTCTGCGCTCATTTCAATCGCATCATGATCCAGGTGTGAGGCCACCTGTTCTTTCAACTGTCCAACGACCTTGGACATCACAGTCAGGGTTTCTTCCACCTGCTCGATGGTTTCCAGCAGATCCTCGGCTTCTTGCAGGTACTCTTCTCTCAGGTACTCGTCTTTCTCGTAGTCGCTCATGCGAAGCCTCCTGATGGTTTGTGAGTTCTCAACTGCAGAACTCAACCCCATGTTGCCAACGATGGTGACGTAAAACAAACGGCATTTGGCGGTATTTGGTTAAAGTTTGAGCGTTTGTGATGGATGGTCGTGCACTTTTCGCGAACGGCGGAAGGCTGTACCTGCAGGCGTCTGCCAGCGGTGGATTTCCGGCCGCCTTTTAGGGCGCGGGGATACTCCTGAATCTGTCCGGAAATTGCTTGGGTGGTTGCCACGTTGGCCTTTAAAAGAAAACGCCCCGGGCATTGCAAGGGACGTTTTCGTGGACCAGTTAGAGCACTAGCTTCGTCTCTGTTTCATGGGACAACAAAATCCGTTTGTGCCCACAGGCTTAGCTGGCCGTCAGCTTGCCGCTTTCTGACCCGGAAGTAGTGGGTGCCACTGCCCAAAGAGGTATGTTCGATTGAAAAGAAGTTACGCTGCCAGTCCAGATCGGCGATCGGGGAGGAGAAGTCCGCATTGTCATCAATCTGCAGTTCATAAGAGAAGCCTGAGACGGTGACGATTTCCGCCTTGTGCTCCGGGTTGGAGCAAACCGCTTCCATGTCAAAGCAGAATTGTTGAGCGCCAGCGGTTGGTTCTACAGAAGTGCTCAGATTGGAGGGTGTCACCAGCCCCGGTGAGACGGCTTCTATCACGTCGCCAATATCCGCGATGGTTTCGCCAATCAGTACCGCTTCCAGATTCTGCTGAATCGATGCCGCATCCAGCCTGCCGTTGGCTTCCTGAAGGGAAAGCAGGGTGATCTCGTCAATGGCATCGTTGTTGAGCACGTCGGCCCTTAGTGTGCTGAGCAGGGTGTTCATGCTGTAGTGCGGTTCTTCGATGCGTCTTTCATTCACCGCCTCACTGAACAGGGATGAAATATACAGCGCGTAGGCGTTGTCCTCTGGCGTAGTGCCGGCGCGATTGCTGATGCTCATGTTGATAAAGGGCTGGCTGGTCGGGATGTCACCGGTGACGGCGGCCAGTACGTTCTTCACTCTGCTGTCGGCTTCAAGGGTCGCTTGCTCATAGCTGCTGCCCAGATTGATCAACTCCACTGCATAGTCGTGGCTCAGCAACGTCAGCGCGTTCACAAAGATGTTGGCCTGTTGTTCAGGGTCTTTGTTCACCAGAGCCTTGAGAGTGACATCATCGTTGGAGTAGGTGGCTTCGGTTTCATCGTAATAGCGCCCGGTTGTTGCCACGGACAGCAGACCGGGTTCTACCTCAAGACTGAAGTCCCCAAGGTTTGCCCGAACCTGTGAGCTGGCAACCACTGAACTGGTATCTCCCTCAATCTTGAGGACATCCACCTCACTATCCTGAATAAAGGGCCCTTTATAGGCTGAGCCGGTAAGCGACGACTTGCTGCCACCGTTGCCGGTGCCGGATATCCCGCCGTCATTGCTCGAGACAGAAAACGATTCGCCCCCGCAAGACAGCAGCAGAGCAATCAGTATGAAGAGTGCAAGTTTGGTGGTGTTTTTCATTGCTCCGAGCCTGAGTCCATGGGTTCTTCAAAATAGTAGATGCCGACACCAGCCCGGTACTGCTCAGGGCGGGCGTCGCCTTGATGGTCAATCTCCCGGTCCAGCCACCGATCCAGTTTCTGCAAAAGTTCCAGGCTGTCTGCTTCGATCAGCACTTTCAGTTTGGCGATGACTTCAGGGTTGACGCGGTTGTACGCCACGCTGAGCTGCAAGCGTGAGGTTTGGCCTTGTTGTTCGATGTTGTAGGCACTGGTGTTGAGCAGGTCGTGGGCCGCCTGGCCCATCAGGAAAAGCAGCTCTTCATTATCTTCATGGGGGATATAGCTGGTGTCTTTCAGGGTAACGCTGTCGTCATCATGGACCTCAATGGCCCCGGATTGCTCCAGCTCGCCGAGAACGGTGACGACAGAAACATCACCACAGTACTGCTGAACCAGGCTTTCAAAACTGGCCCCTTCACCATAAAGGGGGAGAGCTTGCGGATGGCCTTGCCCATCGGAGTAAAGCGCTTCCTTTTGCCAGGCATTGATGGCTCTGACAGCACGGTTAGTGCGCTTGGTCTGCAGCTGCAGCAGGGCATCCATGTCTTGATTGAGCTTGCGCAATCGAGCGGTTTCCTTTCGGTCCAGCCCGGTGAGGAGCGCAATTCGCGAGGTGCTCTGTTTCTTCCCCTCAATGGTGAAGCTTTCTGCTTCTTCTACGTAGATGGCCTTGAGCCAGAGATAAAAATCATTCACCGATACCCCGCGTTTGATGGCCATCCGGACGAGAGGGCGCATCAGCTTGCGAACAGCTTTATGAAACCCTGTTTTTGTAGATGCATCGGACATTGGGTATGAACCAAGCGCGAATTTTTGAATTCCTGCGAGACACGTTTACTGGTTTTGGCTGTGCGCTAACCGTCTACGTTTCCCGCGACGGGGCAGTATATACCTGATAGCGATGCGCCTGTTGCTCGTCCCTGGTCAGGAGAGCGGTGTTTCAGGCAGCCAACTTTCACCGCTAATGACTCGCTTTCTGCCCCTGAATGGTTTCCTGTTAAAGCCAATGCTACCTCCCGTGGGCTTTCTATCCCATAAAAAAAGCACTTTTTTTAGCCTGACAATGAGGGTTTTGGGCTTGTCGAGCCTGAATGTCATCTTTTAATTCTATAAAAAACAAAAGGTTGAAAGTTAAATGTGCATTCCGTGAGCCGTTTCACAAAGCACGTGCAAAACAGGATGGCTTTTGTTATCTTCTCAAAAAATGGGAAAATAAACCCAAATATGAAAGAGGGATCGATTATGAATGCGTGGTATGTGCTGGGTGCGGCATTGTTTCTGACGGCGTGTGGGGGCGGTGGCTCCAGCAACAGGGCGGCGCCGGAGGTGACAGCAAGTCCGACGGTGAAGTTTTTCCAGGCGGACAATGGCGTGAATGACAGGCAGCTATGGAAAACCGACGGCACCGCGGCGGGTACCTCCATGGTCAAGGTGATCAATGCCGGTGGCGGCGCCGATGTTGAGGTGCTTGGCAGTCTTGGTGCCAAAACCATCTTCCAGGCGGATGATGGCATCAATGGCCGTGAGTTATGGGTAACGGATGGCACGGAGGCTGGCACGATCCTGTTGAAGGATATCCGCGCCGGTACGGGAAGTACCTACATTCCCAGTTTCGCTATTGCTGATGGCACGCTGTATTTCGGCGCCTACGATAATGTCAACGGCACTGAGCTGTGGAAAACCGATGGCACCGTGGCGGGTACGATCATGGTTAAGGACATTCAGCCCGGGATAAACGGTACGGGGGTCAGCAATCTGGTGACGATGGGAGCTGCGGTGTACTTCTCCGCCAGTGATGGTGTTGTGGGCTATGAGTTGTGGAAAAGCGACGGCACAGCGGCTGGGACGGTGATGGTGGCGGACATCAATCCCGGGGCCTCCCCATCTAATATTTCGGAAATGATCAGCGTGGATGGCATGCTTTACTTCAGAGCGGATGATGGCACTCATGGTCACGAGCTCTGGAAGAGTGATGGCACCGCAGCGGGTACGGAATTGGTAAAAGACATCCGCCCAGGTACCGATCCCTCCTTGCCCGCCGATCTTGTCGCCATGGACGGGATGATCTACTTCTCTGCAGCTGAAAGTACCGCGCAGGGCGCCGAGCTGTGGCGCACTGACGGTACCGCTGCGGGTACCGAGCTGGTCAAGAATATCAATACCAGCACGGGGGGGAGCACTACCGCCAATGGGGCCAACATCGATTTCATGAATGCGGTGAACGACAAGCTGTTTTTCACTGCGCGCTCGGTTTCTGGTGGTGACGATGAGCTATGGGTGTCCGATGGCACTGGAGCGGGAACCATGGCCCTGTTCAATACCGGAAATGTGAATTACTTGATGGTTGCCAATGATACGGTCCTCTTTGTGGGCGAGGATGCAACTTACGGTCAGGAAATGTGGACCACTGACGGTACGGTTGCCGGCACGGTGTTGCTCAAGGACATCGAGCCAGGCGCCAGCGGTTCGGATTTTTACTCGCTCGGAGAAGACTATTTTCATGAGAACGATGCTGTCCCGGTAGTGGAAGTGTCTCCCGGCGTTTCGCTGATCATTGCATACCGCTCTGATATCGGTTCTGAACTGTGGAGAACCAATGGCACGGCTGCGGGCACCAGGCTGATCAAGGATATTAATCCTGGTATGGGGGATGGGTTCTGAGCTTCAGATACCTGTGGTCGAATCTGCACGCAGGTTTGACACCTTCGTGATCCTGATACAAGGCGCCCAACTCTCTGGAGTTGGGCGTTTTTTATGGATTTCCTGCCGTCTGATGACGGATCAGCCGCGCCCTCAGCCGTTTGAGGAAATGGATGGTTGGACACAGCGTCGACTGATTGGAACTCGGTGAAGTCGGCTCCAAAGTGGTTGGACTGGTGTGTCAGGCACTAATTATTTGAGGGATCGCTTGCGCTGCAAGAGAGACGCATCAGAAAGTGAGGGTGATTGTGATTTCACCCGTTGGCAAGATACCTTCTGCATTGTCAGGGAGTGTGGAAGCGGTAGGGTTAGTTGATGCGGGGGTGATGACCTGGTGGCTGACGGTTAGCCCGGCGCCTGTGCTGCCAAGAACCCGGTTGGTATGCCAGTCAAGACTGCTGCGCTTTTTGAGCTCAATCTCAAATTGTGATGTTGAGCCATGGGCTGAGCGTATTGTTCGGATGTTGTTGGGGCCGCTGAGCCCGACTTCGTAACTAACGCCGTTTGAACAGGCAACGTCCAGTTTGCCTTGTGATGCTGACGGGTTTACCACAGGAATGCCTGCCGCTATAAACTCTGTACTGTCAATATAGCAACTGGGTAAAACGGAGAGGTGAACCAGGAAATGGTTCTTTGCTGTTTCTGCCTGGCCGCTGGCTGGCAACATGATCAATGCGGTCAGCAGAAAAGTGGTACGAGTCGCTTTCATCATTACCCATCCTTGGGTGTCTCTGGTATGACGCTCAGGGGAGGAACTCTGTCCTGATGAATGTCTATCGTCTGCTACCTGCTGGAAGGGTAGTTTCTCGCTGGCGTTCACAACATCGCGCCTAATTCGTACATGAAATAAGCGGTAGTACTTACGATGGGTTAGTCTGGGGCGGTGCCTGCTGATAAACGCTTGTTTGCAAGGGGAAGTGCATTCAGCAAGGTAGGGTGAATGGGTGAGGTGCGTTCACCCGTTTTTTCAGTCAGTGCGGATTTGAAGTTGTAAAACTGGGTAAAAGGCAGGAGGGCGGGGCCTGTTGTATTTATCTCAAGCGGGTGTCCCCGTTATTTCATAAAAATTTGTCAGGCTTGGGGTAGGGTACCCCTTGGTCTGGCGTCCAAGCCTGTTGCGTAAAGTGATACATAAAAAAGGGCGCCGAAGCGCCCATTTTTTATTGTGGGGTGCCATTAGTGGCGTCATGTCCCCTCTAAGGAAATCAATAGGTTAGACAACTATTGCCACGCGTGAATCGCACTTTTTGCCACAAGAAAAAGCAAGGATTAGGTAACCTTGTGATTATATGTGATTAACTTTCGAAATTGCTCGATGATAACGTCACATTTTTTAGCGGCTGCTTTGTTTTGATGGGCGAGCTTTGGAGAGGGGTATGGTCGGCTTTTGTAAAAACCTAATGTTGCTGCTGGCTTGTCTGAGCGTTTCATCTTGGTCGTATGCCGAAAGCTACAAAATAATGCGAGGGCATAATTTTAATCTTTTTCATCCTGATGGGTATGAGGTCTGCGAGGCTGTTGTTCGCGCTTTGGAGAAACTTCCACCTGGGTTAGACCCGTTATGCTCTCTTCCTGATGAAGGAAATGAAATTCAGAATTTGGAGTGGCAGGCCGTTGATTTTTCCGATGATGAAGGTTTTTGGATGGGGCTTCTTCTCAAGAATAATATGAAGCCATCTCAGGGAGACTCTGACTTATTGGTAAAGGAATTTAAGAAAGGGGTCTCTGGCGGGGCGAATATCGTATCAGTTGATATCGAAATAGAAGGGGAGTCTGATCCTGTTAAGCTATATAAGTACAGTTTTCGAGATTGTAAACCTGGAAATTATATAAAAGCTAGGGACGGAGGGGGAAGGGTTTATCCCGCCTATAGGATTTCTGGATTGGAGCCATATGATTTTGAAAGTTTTTCAGGAAGGGCGATTGATTTTTTTAAATACGGCAATGATTACTACACATATACAATTGGTAGTAATCGTGTGATCGTTAAATCGATTGTTGTGAGTCGAGATAAATTTTTGGATGTTCAGGTTTGTAACTTGCAAAAATAAGTATTGTTTTAGGTGGGTCGTTTAATGGGTGAGATGAGCTGTGGTGTCGCATTTTTGGTCAGAGGGTTTGGGCTTCGATTGTTGTTATTCTTTGTCGTCGCTGTGTCATCGGTTCATCCGCTCGGAGCTTACGCAAAGCAGTACGAAATCAAAAAGGGCTGGAACTATAACCTCAAAAACTCAGGCGGATATGCTGTTTGTGAAGAGCTGGTAAGGGTTATGTCCCGACTTTCATCCTCAGAGGAACCAGTGTGCGGACTTCCAGTTGTAGAGGGGGATCAACTTAAGATTTTGGACTGGGTTTTGGTCGATGAGGAGCGAAGTAAAGAATTGGCTAAGGATCTTCTTCCATCTGGTTCTCCATCCAAAGGCGAGTCGGAATCTAACTATCTAGTGTCTCAGTTTGAATCTGGAGCCAATGATGGTTCGAGAGTTTTGATGGCGGAAATGAATTTCAAAGGACAGAAATTAAAAGTCTATAAGTTTGAATTTCAAGATTGTACACAATCCAATTACGCCGAAATTAAAGTGGTTGAGGGTAGAGCTTTTCCAGTCTTTAGGGGGGAGCGGGAGGATGATTTTGAATTGAGGGGGGCTCTAAGGAGGGCTGTTGATCTCTTTTATTATAATGGCAGTTATTACTCGTATCTGGTTAATTCTATAGGCGTTGTAACTGTTAATGAAGTTGCAATAAGAAAAAACAAGGCGGTATCAGTTCAGGTTTGTTACTTGGAGGGTTAGTAAGGGTTTCGGAATATAGAGGTCACGGAATACTCGAAATATCAAAGGTTGAGTGGCGAGAATCTTATTCGCAAGAGGCAGCAGTTAAGAGAAAAAAGAAAAGGCCACGTTTGAGTGGCCTTTTTTGTGCTCGCTTGATGGCAAAGAAACTGTAAGTTGTTGACCCATAAAGAGAGCGAGCGATCCTTTAATGGCCAAAGTGCTCTCTCTAATGGCAACTCACATTTATTTCTTGCTTAATCCCAGCTCAGCGCACCGCCAACCTGGTATTCGGTGACCCGGGTTTCGAAGAAGTTCTTCTCTTTACGCAGGTCCATGATCTCGCTCATCCACGGGAAGGGGTTGTTCACGCCCTTGAACTGCTCTGGCAGGCCCAGCTGGGCGAGACGGCGGTTGGCGATGAACTGAAGGTATTCTTCCATCATGGCAGCGTTCATGCCCAGTACACCGCGCGGCATGGTGTCGCGGGCGTATTGGATTTCCAGCTCGGTGCCTTCCAGGATCATCTGGGTGGCCTTGTCGCGCATCTGCTGATCCCACAGGTGCGGGTTTTCCAGTTTGATCTGGTTGATCACGTCCACACCGAAATTCACGTGCATGGATTCGTCACGCAGGATGTACTGGAACTGCTCGGCCACACCGGTCATCTTGTTGCGACGCCCCATGGAGAGGATCTGGGTGAAACCGCAGTAGAAGAAGATGCCTTCCAGTACGCAGTAGAACGCGATGAGGTTTTCCAGCAGTGCCTTGTCGGTTTCCACGGTACCGGTCTTGAATTCCGGATCAGACAGGTCGCGGGTGTACTGGATGCCCCACTGGGCCTTCTTGGCAACAGCCGGAATCTCGCGGTACATGTTGAAGATTTCACCTTCGTCCATGCCCAGTGACTCGATGCAGTACTGGTAGGCATGGGTGTGGATGGCTTCTTCAAACGACTGACGCAGGATGTACTGACGGCACTCGGGGTTGGTGATCAGGCGGTAGATAGCCAGCACGAGGTTGTTGGCGACCAGGGAATCGGCGGTGGAGAAGAAGCCCAGGTTACGCTTGACGATACGGCGCTCGTCTTCGGTGAGCCCGTCAGGTTTTTTCCACAACGCCAGGTCGGCGTTCATGTTTACTTCCTGGGGCATCCAGTGGTTGGCGCAACCATCCAGGTATTTCTGCCAGGCCCAGTCGTACTTGAACGGTACCAGCTGGTTGAGGTCAGCGCGGCAGTTGATCATGCGCTTGTCGTCAACTTCCACACGGCCGGCGGTGCCTTCCAGTTCGGCGACACCTTCGGCCACGTCCATTCTGGCAACGGCAGCCTGGGCACGTTCGACAGCGTCGGTTACGGCGTTGTCAGTTCGTCCTCGCAGGTCATCATTTCCTGATTCTCCAGCATCCGCTGCACTTCCCGGTGCCGGTGCTTGAGGTGCAGGTGCCGCTTGCTGAGATAGCGTCTCAGATTGCGGCGGCGTTGCGGGTTGGGGTTGCGGCTTGGCGGCAGGCGTCTCTTGCGCATTGAATTCGTCCCAGCTCAGCATGTTTCTCTCCATTCCTTCTGACAAGTTTGGTGTCTCAGGGTCACCGCTTGCGTAATCATTTTGTTGTGGCTGCATGCCTGCGCGTGTTGCTTGTTGCGTAGGCATGCAGCGAACGCGAAGCGCTTATTGGCAGGCTTCGCAATCCGGGTTGTCGATGGAACAGGCCTGGGGTACTTCTGCAGCCTGAGTGAACTCGGCGGGTTCTTCCACTTTGGAAGAGACGCGGTTCAGCTTGCCATCGTTGATAGTGGATTTTTCGGTCTGGGTGGCACCGATAGCACGCAGGTAGTAGGTGGTCTTCAGACCCACCAGCCAAGCCATCTTGTAGGTGACATCCAGTTTCTTGCCGTTGGCGTCAGCAATGTACAGGTTCAGGGACTGCGCCTGATCGATCCACTTCTGGCGGCGGCTTGCTGCTTCCACCATCCAGCGCGGCTCCACTTCAAAAGCGGTACGGAACTGCTCTTTCAGGTCGGCAGGAATACGTTCGATGGGCTGCACGGAACCGTCGTAGTACTTCAGGTCGTTAACCATCACGTTATCCCACAGGCCACGCTCTTTCAGCGCGTGTACCAGGTATGGATTGACCACGGTGAACTCACCAGACAGATTCGATTTCACGTACAGGTTCTGATAAGTCGGCTCAATGGACTGTGAAACCCCGGTGATGTTGGCAATGGTTGCCGTGGGCGCAATCGCCATCACGTTGGAGTTGCGCATCCCCTTCTTGGCCATCTCACGTACGCTGTCCCAGTCCAGGGTCTGGCTACGATCTACCTTGCAGTACTCTTCGCCGCGCTGCTTGACCAGGATGTCGATGGAATCGATGGGCAG
This sequence comes from Alcanivorax sediminis, assembly GCF_009601165.1. Classification (NCBI taxonomy): domain Bacteria; kingdom Pseudomonadati; phylum Pseudomonadota; class Gammaproteobacteria; order Oceanospirillales; family Alcanivoracaceae; genus Alcanivorax; species Alcanivorax sediminis. Next base: position 178,391 of record NZ_WIRE01000002.1, read on the forward strand.
TACACCCTGGCTCCACAGGGAGCCTTCGAACGTCTGGTAGGCTCCACGCTCTTCGGCCAGCTTGGCAGAGGCCTGAATGGCGTAGTAGCTCACCGCTTCCATGGAGGTGTCGGCAAAAGACACCGCATCCGCAGAGGCGTAGCTGATACCTTGCTTATACAGTGCATCCTGGAAGCCCATGATGCCCAGACCCACCGGGCGGTGCTTCATGTTGGAGTTTTCTGCCTGGGGCACGCTGTAGTAGTTGATGTCGATAACGTTATCGAGCATGCGCACAGCAGTGTTGATGGTGCGCTGCAACTTCTCGACATCGAGACCGTTTTCGGTCACGTGCTGGGCAAGGTTGACGGAGCCCAGGTTACAGACCGCGATTTCATCCTTGTTGGTGTTCAGGGTGATCTCGGTGCACAGGTTGGAAGAATGCACTACACCCACGTGCTGCTGCGGGCTGCGCAGGTTGCACGGATCCTTGAAGGTGAACCACGGGTGGCCTGTTTCGAACAGCATGGACAGCATCTTGCGCCACAGGGACGTGGCGGGAATACGCTTGAACAGCTTCAGTTCGCCGGAGCGGGTTTTCTCTTCATAGGCCACGTAGGCTTTTTCGAAGGCTTCACCGTACAGGTCATGCAGATCCGGGGTGTCATTGGGGCTGAACAGGGTCCAGTCTTCTTCATTCAGCACACGCTTCATGAACAGATCAGGAATCCAGTTGGCGCTGTTCATGTCGTGGGTACGACGACGGTCATCACCGGTGTTCTTGCGCAGCTCGAGGAATTCCTCGATGTCCATGTGCCAGGTTTCCAGGTAGGCACACACGGCGCCCTTGCGCTTGCCACCCTGGTTCACGGCGACGGCGGTGTCGTTAACCACTTTCAGGAAGGGAACCACACCCTGTGATTTGCCGTTAGTGCCTTTGATGTAGGAACCCAGTGCACGCACCGGCGTCCAGTCGTTACCCAGACCGCCGGCAAACTTGGACAGCATGGCGTTGTCTTGGATGGCACCGTAGATGCCGTGCAGGTCGTCAGGCACGGTGGTCAGGTAGCAGCTGGACAGCTGCGGACGCAGGGTGCCAGCGTTGAACAGGGTCGGGGTGGAGCTCATGTAGTCGAAGCTGGAGAGCAGGTTGTAGAACTCGATGGCGCGTTCTTCCTTGTTCTCTTCTTCGATGGCCAGGCCCATGGCCACACGCATGAAGAAGCACTGCGGCAGCTCGATGCGGATGTCGTTGTGGTGAATGAAGTAACGGTCGTACAGGGTCTGCAGGCCCAGGTAGGAGAACTGCAGGTCGCGATCGCCCTGGATGGCGGCACCCAGACGGGCCAGATCGTATTCGCCCAATGCCGGGCTCAGCAGCTCCAGCTCGATACCCTGGGTAATGTAGGCCTGCAGGGCCTGTCCATAGAGGGCGCTCATCTCTTCCTGGTTGGCACGCTCGGCCACACCCAGGCGCTGCAGCGCTTCTGCGCGGATCTTGTCCATCAGCAGGCGGGCAGTGACCTGGGAGTAGTTGGGCTCTACTTCAATCAGGGTACGGGCGGTGATCACCATGGAGGTGTTCACGTCATTGATGGATACGCCGTCGTACAGGTTCTTCACCGTTTCGGTGATGATCTTGTCCGCATTCACATCGTCGAGGCCTTCACAGGCAGCACGGATCAGGTGCTCAAGGCGCCCCATGTCCAGCGGTGCCTTGCTGCCGTCTTCCATGGTGACGGACATTTCCACTTTGTGGGTCGGTTCCGGGAACTGGCTGGCCTGCTCGGCGCGTTTCTGTGCCTGGCGATCACGGTAGAGCACGTAGTCACGAGCCACCTTGTGCTCGCCGTTACGCATCAGGGCCAGTTCTACCTGGTCCTGAATTTCTTCGATATGAATGGTGCCGCCGGAGGGCATACGGCGCTTGAAAGTGGCGCTGACCTGTTCGGTCAGGCGAGCCACGGTTTCATGGATACGAGAGGAGGCGGCCGCGGTGCCACCTTCTACTGCCAGAAACGCCTTGCTGATGGCGACGGTGATCTTGTCATCGTCATAGCTTACCACTTTGCCGTTGCGCTTGATCACGCGCAGCTGACCCGGTGCTGTGTTGGCGATGCCCTGATCGTGGCCAGCGTCGTCGCCAGCGTTCCCGGTGGGGTTCTGTGGGTTCTGACTCATATCCGTTTGCATGGTGCCCTCTCCGTTGTGGTGCTGTTCTGTCTGTTTGTCTTGTGTATGGCGGTGGTGCGTGCGCGGCTGCATCAACCACGCAAAACGCCATGGCTGGAAGCCATGGCGCAAGAAACGGTATCCCTGTTCGGTCGTTTTGCGGGGTTCAGGAGGTGAACCACTATATCTTGTGTCTTTTCCATGACGTCACCTCGCTCCTTCAGTGCTGACTTGCAGCTAAATCGCTGATCAGCCGGCACTTTTCCCCATCTTGGTTTGTCTGACGATCGGGAGGCGGCGGTGTGATGGAAACCCAATATGTTGGGGTCGCCGCTCAAGTTCAGTACAAGTTATAGTTGCTCCCCCGGATTTGCAAGCACTTCGGCTGGGGAAATTTTGTGGATAACTTGTGGAGCAATGTGGGTGCATTTTTCAGGCACCGCTGCGGTGCGAGCCGTTACTAGATATTGTGTTTGTCAACGTAAAAAAGTGTATGTGAACTATGTTCGAACAGAGATGCGACGTTTACATGGTTGCCGTGGGCAGTGCGTATGCGTATAAACGTGCGATAGGGATACGTTTTTGACAGTGACCGGGTTGGTCCTGACAGGAAACGACAATAACGATACAAATCAACAAGGATAAGGACGGGATGACAACGGTGCAGGATAACCCGCCAGCCATCATGATCGTGGAAGATGACGAACGTCTTGCCGATCTAACCTGTGAATATCTTCAAGCCAACGGTCTGGATGTCACTGTCGTCAGCGACGGTGAAGAGGCGATTCGTCGCATCCGGGCTGAACAGCCGGACCTGGTGGTGCTGGATCTCATGCTGCCGGGCGCTGATGGCCTGACGGTATGCCGCGAAGTACGTAGTGCCTACAAGAATCCTATCCTGATGCTCACCGCGCGAACGGATGACATGGACCAGGTGCTGGGGCTGGAGATGGGGGCAGACGATTATGTCGCCAAACCGGTAAAGCCACGTGTGTTGCTGGCCCGGATTCGTGCCCTGCTGCGCAGGGTAGAAACCGATAACGAGCGAGACAACTCTCCGGCTCGTCTGGAGTTCGGTGCTCTGGTGATTGACAACTCTGCCCGGGAAGTGACCCTGGCGGGTGAGTCGGTGGACCTGACCAGTGCTGAATATGATCTGCTCTGGCTGCTGGCCTCCAATGCCGGCACTGTGCTGTCGCGAGAAACCATTTTCGAGAAATTGCGCGGCATTCAGTACGATGGACAGGATCGCTCCATCGACGTGCGGATTTCCCGTATTCGTCCCAAGGTGGGCGATGATCCGGAAAACCCGAAGCGTATCAAGACGGTACGCTCCAAGGGCTATTTGTTCGTCAAGGAAATCGGCGCGGCCTGACACCCTGCCGCGTCGTGACGCTGGGTGACCTTTGAATAGTATTTTTCTGCGGCTCTATGGAGGGCTGTTGCTGGCGCTGTGTTTCATCGGCGCCATCACCTATGCCTCCGTGCAGCTGGTCAACCAATATCGTTCCGATATTTACCGCGAAGAGATGGCGCGGGGTACCTTCTATCTGATGGCAGAGGGATACCAGCGCTATGAGTCTGAAGAGCGGGACCGCTGGAGCAAGGTGCTATCCCAGCTGTTCGGTGCGCCGATCAGTCTCAAGGATTCCGAGACGCTCAATCTTGGTTACCGCGAGGAACTTCACCTGAGCGAAGGCCTGGTGGTGATGCGGCTGAACGAGTCAGAAGGTTTTGCCGACATCCTGTTCCAGTTGCCCGGTGAAGATGCGTATATCGTTACCCGCATGACCAAGGTGTCAGAACAGCAGGCGCGGGCCACCGCAGTGCTGATCCTGAATCATCTCTCGCACTTCCCTGAGGAGCAGTGGGAAGACGCGCTTGCCGTCCTGCAACAGCACTTTGGCTATGATCTGGCCATGGTGGATCGTGCCGCCCAGGAGCTGGACGCGGAGCAGGAGCAGCGGCTGAATCGCCGCGAAGTGGTTATTGCCCTTGATGACAGCACCCGTAGTGATTCCAGTATCCGTATTTATGCCCCAGTGGCTGAAACCGGCAAGCTGTTGGTGATTGGACCACTCACACTGTTTGATCAATTCCCCATCGAGTTGTTGCTGGTGGCTGGCGTGCTGAGTCTGTTGGCCGTGGCCATGGCAACCTACCTGCAAGTGAGCCCGTTGCAGCGCCGTCTTAAACAGCTGGACCGTGCAGTAAGCCAATTGGGTTCCGGTGATCTTGGTGCCTACGCCAATATCGAGGGCTCCGATGCCATCGGTCAGGTGGCGGCGACGTTCAATGGCATGACGGCGCACATTCGTCGGTTGATTGAATCCCAGCGGGAGATGACACGGGCAGTGAGCCATGAACTGCGAACGCCGGTGGCGCGCTTGCGTTTTGGTCTTGAGATGCTGGCCGATATCGAATCGGCAGAGCTGCGCCGGGAAAAGCTCAATGCGCTGGATCATGACATTGAGCAGCTTGATCAGTTGATCGATGAAATCCTGACCTACGCACGCCTGGAGCAGGGCACACCCAACATCGAGTTCAGGCCTGTGCATGTGGTCGAGCTGTGTGAGCAGCTGAGAGACGAGCTGGAAACCATTCGTGGTGAGACCACGATCAGGGTGGAAAGTGATGTGCCAGCTCTGGAGGTGGAAGCGGAAGAACGCTACCTGCACCGTGTGCTGCAAAACCTGGTGACCAATGCCCTCCGCTATGCGGGCTCCAATATTGTCATGCGGGTTCATGAAGCGGACGGCCGGGTCATTATTCATGTGGACGATAACGGCCCGGGCATTCCGGAGCATGAGCGCGAACGGGTTTTCAAGCCGTTTGCGCGACTGGATAAAAGCCGCCACCGCGCCAGCGGAGGATACGGGCTGGGGCTTTCCATCGTGAAACGTATTGTGGACTGGCATGGTGGTGAAATTCGGGTGGAAGAGAGTCCGGAAGGCGGGGCCCGGTTCACCGTCACCCTGCCAGCCACTCAGCAGGGCCAGCACGTGCTGGGGCGGGTAAATTGAAGCTGCGAGTTTTGAGTTGAAAGTTCAAAGTTGAAGAGCACGACCAATGCGTTCGGTTTTGAGAGGCCGTGCCCGCGCACTTGCCGTTAATCGCGGGCAAAGAAAAGCAAACCCCGGCGACCTGATCCGCGTTTCAACTTTCAACTTTGAACTTTCAACGCATTCCTGGCGTTGGGCGTCCCGCTTTGTCCATAACATTGTCCGTTATGGTGCAATCTGTGCCGGGGCGTTCGGATAAAATACGCGCCCCCGATGTCGCTGGTACGTCTGTCTGATCCAGCCTCCAATACTGATAACAGGGTTAGCTGAGCCATGTCATATATTCTTTCCATTGATCAGGGTACGACCAGTTCCCGTGCGATTGTGTTTGATGATCAGGGCCGTGCAATCGGGCAGGCCCAGAAAGAATTTCGCCAGCATTTCCCCAAGGATGGCTGGGTGGAACACGATGCGAAGGAAATCTGGAACGATACCCTGAGCCTGTGCCGGGAAGCATTGCGCAATGCCCACATTGAAGCGCAGGAGCTCTCGGCTATCGGAATCACCAACCAGCGAGAGACCACTGTGTTGTGGGATCGGGAAACCGGTGATCCTCTCGCGAAGGCCATCGTTTGGCAGGATCGCCGAACCGCCGCCACCTGCCAGACCCTTCGCGAAGCAGGGCACGAAGAGGCTGTGCGAGCCAAAACGGGCTTGCTGCTGGATCCTTATTTTTCAGCCACCAAGCTGGCTTGGTTGCTGGACAATGTGCCCGGTGCCCGTCAGCGGGCCGAGGCCGGTGAGCTGGCGTTCGGCACCATTGATAGCTGGCTGCTGTGGCAGCTGACCCGCGGCAAGGTGCATGCCACTGATGCCACCAACGCCTCGCGGACCCTGATGTTCAATATCCATGAACAGTGCTGGGATGATGAGTTGCTGGCGCTGTTCAATGTGCCTGCCAGTGTCTTGCCGGATGTGCGTGATAGTGCGGGAGATTTCGGGATGACCTGCCCGGAGCTGCTGGGCGCTGCGGTTCCTGTGTCGGGCATTGCCGGAGATCAGCAGGCGGCGCTGGTGGGCCAGGCCTGTTTCTCTCCTGGCATGGTCAAGAGCACTTACGGTACGGGCTGCTTCATGGTGATGAATACCGGGGAAGCGGTGACCTCGCAGAATCGTCTGCTGACCACAGTGGGATACCGGCTCAATGGCAAGACGACCTATGCGCTGGAAGGCTCCATCTTTGTCGCCGGTGCGGCAATTCAGTGGCTTCGTGATGGCCTGAATCTGATCTCTGATGCCAGTGAAACCGAAGCGCTGGCGCGCCGGGTGGGCTCGGCTGGTGGCGTTTACCTGGTGCCTGCGTTCACCGGTCTCGGCGCTCCCTGGTGGGACCCCCATGCCCGCGGCGCCCTGCTGGGGCTCACCCGTGATACGGGTATTGCCGAGGTGGTGACCGCAGGGCTTGAGGCCGTGTGCTATCAGTCTCGAGACCTTCTTGATGCCATGGCCGCCGATTGCGGTACACGCCCGACCACCCTGCGTGTGGATGGTGGGATGGTGGTGAACAATTGGCTCAGCCAGACACTGTCGGATGTGCTGGGTGTCTGTGTGGATCGCCCGGTAGTGACGGAGACAACGGCACTGGGTGCGGCCTACCTGGCAGGTCTTGGCTGTGGGCTATATTCATCGCTGGAAGCGATTGCAGGGCAGTGGCGTTGTGAGCGGGAGTTCACCCCGGATCTGGAAGAAGAGGAGCGTCAGCGTCGTTACGCTGGGTGGCGCGATGCGGTAGCAAGGGTCTGCAAGGAGTAGAGGGCTGAGCGGAATTTGATCAGAAAATCATAAGCTTGCCGGTGTTATGCCATCCATTAAGCGATGGGCGGTCTGTTTGGCTCGACAGTGAAACTGTGACGGAGTAGCCATTTAGTATTAAATTCTTGGAAAGAATAATACTAAATAGTCACCATGCGCAGCCATTAAGAGGGTGGGCCGGCTGTGCAACATCAGGTACCCGAATGGACCAGTCTTTATCCTTGCATCCGGCAACCCTGCAGTCACAACGCGTCCGCCGCGTGCTGTTTGCGATCATTATGGGAGGCAGTGCCCATACCCTGCTTTGCTGGATTGCGCTGCAGCTGGACTTTTTCCGGGGTGGGGACTCCCTGTTTATTTCCCTGTTTGCCATCATCTGGGCGGGCCACGCCCTGTTTGTGACCTTCATGTTGCTGGGGCTCAATCGCCGTCTGGCTGAGCCCGCCATGATCCTGCCGTTGATGATCTGGTCGACCACCGGCCTGCTTGTGACGGCAGCGGTCGTGGATCAGGCCCGCCTGTGTGTCATGCTGATCTTCTTTGCCATTGTTCAACTGGGTGTATTGCAGGCCTCATTGCGTCAGTTCATTTTCCTGGCGATTTACTGCGTGGTGGGTTACGCCATCGTGTTGGGAATCGTCTGGCTGTACTGGCCAGAAGCGGTTGACGTGCAGGGAGAATGGATCCAGTGGGGTCTGTTTGCCGTCATGGTCATGGCGGTGGCGCTGCTGGCCGCCGAAATCTCTACTATCCGCAGCCTGTTGAGTAAACGAAACAGCCAGCTGGCCGAAGTGGTAGAGCGCATCCATGATATGGCGGTGAAAGACGAGCTGACCGGCTTTTATCGTCGCAGACATGCCATGGAACTACTGTCCAAGGCCTGTGGCCAGGCGTCCCGCGGTGCCTTCTCGCTCGCTGTAGTGTATGCAGATCTGGATTTCTTCAAGCGCATCAATGATGGTTATGGTCACGGTGTGGGTGACCTCGTATTGCAGCGTTTTGCCGAGGTCGTGTCGCGTCATCTTGGCGGTCAGGATTTCGCTGCCCGGCTTGGAGGAGAAGAGTTTATGCTGGTGCTGCCGGTCAGTGATCAACAGGAAGCCTGCCATTTGGTGGAGGGTATCCTGATGGGCATGCGTAGCCAGCGTTTCGCGGAAGCGCCGGAGCTCAATGTTACCCTGTCTGCCGGGTTGGCCATGTTGGCGCAGGGTGAAACGCCTGCCCAGGTTATCCGCAGAGCGGATGAGGCGTTGTATCGCGCCAAGGAAAGCGGCCGGGATAAATTGGTGGTGGGGTCCCGTAATGAACAGTGAGCTGCGTCAGGCAGAGAATCTGACCCTCAATGAAAGGCGGCTGCTCAAACGCCATGGTCGTTCAGTGTTGGCGATCATGGCCATGCATACCTTATTGTGCCTGGTTTACTACCGCATGGGGGCCTTCCTGGTTTCAGCGGAAACCGGCCTGTTTCTGCTGGCTGGTGTATGGGTCTCCATGCTGGCTTATCTTTTGCTGCTGGCCAGTGGCCTGACCCTGCGTTTCAAGGATCCCTCTCTGTCCCTGCCGTTGATTCTTTACTGCATCGTCGTGTTTGCCGTTTCGGGGTACTACGTGGATGAGTTTCGGCTCAGCGTGGTGACGCTGTTTTTTGCCATTCTGTTGCTGGTCTCGTTTCAGCTCAGCGGCAAGGTCATGGTGGGGGTGGCAATTCTCTCCAGTGCCGCCTATGCCATTATGCTGTGGCTGGCGCTGGATGATCGCTGGGTGCAGTTAAGTTTTTCCGTGGAAGCATTGCAGTGGCTGGTTTTCAGCATGATTGGCGTCAGCTTTGCGATTACCGGCGGCGGCATTAACCGATTGAAAAAAGACCTGGCTGAAAAGAACCGGGAACTGGCAAAGGGGCTCGAGCAGGTTCGGGAAATGGCTATTCGCGATGACCTTACCGGGCTCTTCAACCGCCGTCATTTGCTGGAGATACTGGATCGGCAGAAGGCGTTGGCGGATCGTAAACGCGTACCGTTTTCACTCTGTTACGTGGATCTGGATCACTTCAAACTGATTAATGATCATTTTGGCCATGAATGGGGTGATCGCGTATTGCGCCGCTTCTCCCAGGTGGTATTGGCCGACATGCGCGATGGCGATTATTTTGGTCGCCTGGGCGGCGAAGAGTTTCTGTTGATTCTTCCCCAGAGCACCGAACAGGGCGCGCTGCAGGTGGCGGAACGTTTACGCAAGCGTTGGAGCCAGGAAGCCTTCGCCCAGGAAGGTGGTCCGGCCACGGTGAGCCTCTCGGTGGGAGTGGCGGGATACCGTGACAATGAATCCATTGAAGACGTACTGAATCGGGCGGACAAGGGCCTTTACAAGGCCAAGACCTCAGGGCGCAATCAGAGCCAGGTGGCGTAGAAAGCTATCAATGGTGAACAGTGAATAATTGATAGCTCGCGATCGACGGTAGTGGGTTACATGATCGCAAAAGGCCGCATCCAGAGTCTGGGCGCGGCCTTTTGCGTTTATAGATGTGTCCTGTTCAGCGCGGGTTATTCATTGTTAATTGCAAAGGAAACCAGGTGCTTCGTCCCCAGCCGTACATGCAAGGTATCGCCTTCCAGCACGTTGGTGTGGCTGTCAGTCTGGCAAAGCAGGGTTTCTGAGGCGCTGACGCGCAGGTGGTAGAGAATGCTGGCGCCAGTGAACTGGCGGCGGGTAACAGGAAGGGCCAGGGTGGCGGTTTCGTCGGCGACGATGTCTTCCGGGCGCAACAGAACGTCGACAGTCGTGCCCGGGGCCAGATTGTCCTGATGTCGGCCAGTGAGCTCGCCGAGGCTGGTTCTGACGCTATGCTGATCGGTGACTTCACCACGCAAGAATGCGCCATAGCCGGCAAACTCCGCCACGAAGCGATTCGCCGGGGCATGATAAATATTGTAGGGGGTATCCCACTGCTCGAGCTGGCCGCTTTGCATCACGCCGACCCGGTCAGCCAGTGCGAAGGCTTCTTCCTGGTCATGGGTGACCATCAGGGCGGTCACATTTTCTTCCCGGAGAATATCGCCTAGCTCGCGGGCCAGTTGACGGCGAAGATCCAGATCCAGGCTGGCAAAGGGCTCGTCCAGTAGCAACAGGGCAGGGCGAGGCGCCAGGGCCCGGGCCAGTGCTACCCGCTGCTGCTGACCACCGGATAGCTCGTGTGGGTAACGTTGCTCCATGCCTTGCAGGCGCACTCGCCCAAGACACTCACTGACACGTCGACGCTTTTCATCCGCAGACAGTTTGCGCAAACCGAAAGCCACGTTGTCTGCGACAGTCAGGTGTGGAAACAGGGCATGCTCCTGGAACACCATGCCTAGACCACGTTGTTCGGGGGGGAGTTGCAGGCTGTCTGACGACACCAGCTTGCCCTGGATGCGGATACTGCCGCCGGTAACCGGCTCCAGACCGGCTATAGCTCGCAGGGTGGTGGTCTTGCCGCAGCCGCTGGGGCCAAGCAGGCAGGCAATTTCTCCGGCTGCCAGCGTCAGGCTGAGGCTTTTTACCACCGCTTGCTGATGATAGCCGCAAGTCAGGTTCTCGATGCTGAGTAGCGAGTCTTTCATTGGCAGTACGCTCCAGCTTCACGCGGCACGCGACAGGCTTTCCATGTTGCGCATCGCGTGGTGCGTGCAGGCGTTGTTCAGTGCTGACCCGTGAGCAGGAATTCCAGCAAGGCTTTCTGGGCATGCAGACGGTTCTCTGCTTCGTCCCAGACCACCGCGCGGGGATCTTCCATCATTTCATGGCTGACTTCTTCACCGCGATGGGCGGGCAGGCAGTGCATGAACAGGGCTTCCGGATCGGCCAGATCCATCAGCTCAGGAGTGACCTGATAACCCTCGAAAGCACTCATGCGCGCCTGTTGCTCGTCTTCCTGGCCCATGGAGGCCCATACATCGGTGACCACCAGGTGGGCACCCTTGACGGCTTCGCGGACGTCGGGTTGCAGCGTCACGCGATCAGTGCAGCGCGCCAGCAGATCGTCATCCGGTGTGAAGCCGCTGGGGCAGCTGATCACCAGCTCAAAATCAAACTGGCGGGCTGCGTTCATGTAGCTGGCACACATGTTGTTGCCATCGCCTACCCAGACCACTTTCTTGCCCTGAATGTTGCCGCGGTGCTCGACAAACGTCTGCATGTCGGCCAGGAGCTGACAGGGGTGGAAGTCATCGGTCAGCGCATTGATCACGGGTACGGCCGAATGTGCAGCAAAGGTTTCCACGGTAGCGTGATCGAAAGTGCGGATCATGACCGCATCCACCATGCGTGAGAGTACCCGGGCGGAATCTTCGATGGGCTCACCGCGGCCCAGCTGGGTGTCGCGGGGCGACAGGAAAATGCTGGCGCCGCCAAACTGGGTCATGGCCACTTCAAAAGACACCCGGGTACGGGTGGAGGACTTTTCGAAGATCATGCCCAGCGTCTTGCCCTTAAGCGGCTCGTGGCTCTGGCCATTGCGCAGCATGGTCTTCAGTTCAATGGCGCGCTGGACCAGGTAGCCCAGCTCGTCGGGGGTCAGGTCATTGAGAGTCAGGAAATGCCTGCTCATGCGACCTCCTGTGCGTTGGCAAAGGAATGAATGATGGCAGACAAGCCGTCTACCAGCGTTTGCATTTCGGCATCATTGATCACCAGTGGCGGCAGCAACCGAATCACCGAACCAGCGGTAACATTGATCAGCAGGCCGGCCTCCCGTGCACTGGCTACCAGCTCGCCACAGGGGCGATCCAGCTGGATGCCGAGCATCAGGCCTTTCTGGCGAATTTCGGTCACCAGGGCGACGTCGGCAAGCGCGGCCTGGAATGCGGCCTTGAGTTGCGCTCCTTTGGTGGCCACATCACCAATTACCTCATTGGTCAGGGTGTTGACCACGGTCAGGGCAGTGGCACAGCCAAGAGGGTTGCCCCCGTAGGTACTGCCATGGGTGCCGGGGCTCAACACGTCGGCGGCCTTGCCGGCGACCAGGCAGGCCCCAATGGGGAAGCCATTACCGAGGCCTTTCGCGGTGGTCAACACGTCAGGAAGAACGCCATCGCCCATGCAGGCAAAGTAGTGGCCGGTACGGCCATTACCAGACTGGATTTCATCCAGCATCAATAGCCAGTCCTGCTGGTCGCACAGCTGGCGCAGCGCCTGCAGGTAACCCGCATCAGGAATATTGATACCGCCTTCGCCTTGCACCGGCTCCACCAGCACCGCAACAATCTCGTTGCTGGTTGCCAGCGCTTCAACCGCAGCCACATCATTGAACGGCACACGGACAAAGCCTTCCACCAGTGGTGTAAAGCCTTCCTGAACCTTGCTGTTGCCGGTGGCCGACAGGGTGGCCATGGTCCGGCCATGGAAGCTGCCCTCCATGACGATCACCGTAGGTTTGGCAATCCCTTTGCGGTTGCCGTAAAGGCGCGCAATCTTGATGGCGGCTTCGTTGGCCTCGGCGCCGGAATTGGAGAAGAAGGCGCCCTGCATGCCGCTGATTTCGCACAGTCGCTCTGCCAGGGCTTCCTGGGCAGGGATTCGGTACAGGTTGGAGGTATGCACCAGCTGCCCGGCCTGTTCGGCCAGGGTTCGGCTCACCGCCGGATGGCAGTGTCCCAGGTTGCAGACCGCGATGCCGGAAATGGCATCCATGTACTTGTCGCCGTTCTCGTCGAACAGCCACACCCCTTCACCGCGCACAAACGCCACTGGCTGACGAGCGTAGGTGGGAATCAAATATTGCGACATAGCAGGCTAATTAATAGTTAATAAAGCATGATTAATAACGGAACAGAACGGTTTTTCAGAAGGTTCAGCATCCGCCTCAAACAAAAAACGGCAGCCCAAGGCTGCCGGAATCACCGATAATAGCGCAGTTTCCGGCCAATAGTTAATAGTTGATGCCCCGGAAGAACAGCGGCAGACTGCCCCGTGTCGATGGTTTTAGCTATTAACTATTCACTATTAATTATTCATTGGCCTTATGAATCCCGTCCAGCTCAGTATTTTCGCCAACCGCCTTTCCGGTATCTGTGATGAGATGGGGGCGGTGCTGCGGCTCAGTGCCCTGTCACCCAATATCAAGGACCGGCTGGATTTCTCCTGTGCCATTTTTGATGCAGCGGGGCGTCTTTGTGCCCAGGCGGCACACATTCCCGTCCACCTTGGCTCCATGGCCTACGCCATGGCCGACCTGGTCAGTGGGCGCCGCTGGGCGCAAGGCGATTTGCTGGTGGTAAACGATCCCTACCTGGGAGGGACCCATCTACCCGATGTGACCGTGGTTGCGCCGGTATTTTGCGGCGATGAGCTGATCGGCTTCGCGGTCACCCGTGCCCACCATGCCAATATTGGTGCCCATAGCCCCGGCTCCATGCCTGTCTCCACCCATCTTGAACAGGAAGGCCTGGTGATTTCGCCCACCCTGATTAAGCAGGCAGGGCAATGGCAGATCCCTTTCTGCCGCCGCCTGGCCGGGTTGCAAACGGGGCAGGGCGAGAATGTTCTCCCGGTCGAAAATGTCCGGTTCGGGGATTTTGCTGCCCAGGCCAGTGCCTGTGAGGCGGGCGCCCGTCGCCTGGGGGAGCTGGCGGCAGGTCGGGAGGGGCTGAAGCAGGCTTTTGATGCGCTCAACGCCTACGGAGAAAGGCGCGCACGGGCTCGCATTGCGGCCTTGCCGGATGGTGAATATCACTTCCAGGACGTAATGGATGATGATGGTCAGGGACAGCGGGATATTGTCATCGCCCTGACTCTGCGTATTAAGGGCGATAGTGCCTCGCTGGACTTTACCGGCACGGCAGCGCAGGTGGCGGGCAACATCAATTGTCCGTTATCGGTGGCCGCGGCAGCGGCCTACTACTGTTTTCGCTGCCTGATGGACGATGATGTCCCTGCTTGTGCCGGTCTTTTCCGCCCCATCAGCCTGTTCGCGCCGGAGGGGTCGTTGCTCAATGCGCGTCGCCCGGCGGCGGTGGCGGCGGGTAACGTGGAGACCAGCTCCAGAGTGGTGGATGTGGTACTCGGGGCACTGGCACAGGCCGCTCCCGGGGCGATACCGGCTGCCAGCCAGGGCACCATGAATAATGTGGCCATGGGGGCGGTCGGAGAGCAGGGCTGGGATTATTACGAAACCATGGCCGGCGGTGCGGGCGCTCATGCGGGCGGAGCGGGGCTGTCTGCCGTGCATACCCACATGACGAACACGCTGAATACGCCTATTGAGAGTCTGGAGTCGCATTACCCTCTGCGCGTCCTGCGGTACGGCATTCGGCGTGCCAGTGGCGGGGCAGGGCTTCACCGCGGCGGTGACGGCATCGTCAGGGAGCTGGAGTTCCTTGGGCCGGCCAGTTTTACCCTGCTGACCGAGCGTCGCGGCCACCGGCCATGGGGCTTGCAGGGCGGCGAGGCGGGGGCGCCGGGGGAAAACCGCTTGAACAATCTGCTGCTGCCCCCCAAATATGAGGGGCAGGCCAGAATCGGTGATCGCCTGACAATCGCTTCACCCGGAGGTGGCGGTTATGGTGCCAATGAATGATACAATGCGCCATCGCGCGATGGCCTGTGAGCCACACGCAACGGCATTTAACGTGATACAGGTGAAGTAATGGATGTTTTAGAGGTCATCAAAGACCAGATCGGCAAGAACCCGGTAATTCTTTACATGAAGGGTACGCCCCAGTTCCCTCAGTGCGGTTTCTCCGCCCAGGTGGTGGAAGCCATGACCGCCGTTGGTAAGCCGTTCGCGTATGTGAATATTCTGGAAGCGCCGGAAATTCGCCAGACCCTGAAAGAGTATGCCAACTGGCCGACCTATCCGCAGTTGTGGGTGAAGGGTGAGCTCGTGGGGGGCTGCGATATCATCATGGATATGTACCGGGCCGGTCAGCTGAAAACCCTCGTCGAAGAGGCTTCCGAGGACGCTGACGAGTCCACTTCTTGACTTGAATCAAGTTCGCAGCTTTTTTACAAATTTCGCTCGAATTGGATTCACACTAAAAAGCCCGGCATATGTCGGGCTTTTTTGTTGTTTGTGTGCCTTTTCCGTATTAAGAATTAGTTTCAATTGCATTCGTTTTTACAGTACAGTGCGCGCCATTGAATTTGTTCATCGTCAAACTTTGGGAAGGAAGACACATGTTCAAGCGCACCGTTCTGGCCATGGCCATTTCCGCTGTACCTTTTGCTGCTCAGGCTGAGCAGTCCGCCGAAGACCTGCAAAAGCAGATCGATATCCTGGCTCAGGAAATCGAGTCCCTGAAAGAAAATGGCACTTCCGGTTCCAGCAATGTTCTGGACAAGCTCAGCATCGGTGGTTATGGCGAGATTCACTACAACAACTACACCGAGCGCGACAACAACGACCAGATCGATGCTCACCGCTACGTGCTGTACTTCGGCTATGACTACAACGACAAAGTGCGTTTCTTCTCCGAATTCGAGCTGGAGCACAGCCTTGCCGGTGAGGGCAAGCCGGGTGAGGTGGAGCTGGAGCAGGCGTACATCGAAATCGACACTACAGCGAATACCAAGCTGAGACTGGGTCAGTTCCTGGTGCCGGTGGGCATCCTCAACGAAACCCACGAGCCGGATACTTTCTACGGTGTGGAGCGTAATAACCTGGAAAGCAAGATTGTGCCCGCGACCTGGTGGGAAGCCGGTGCCATGTTCAGCCAGGATCTGGGTGGCGGTCTGACCTACGACATCGCTGGTCACTCTGGCCTGAACATGTTCAAGGCGGGTGGTACTCCCAACAAGATCCGCAGCGGTCGTCAGAAGGTCGCGGAGGCTAACGGTAACAAGGGCGCCATGACCGGTCGTGTGCGTTATGCCGGTATCCCGGGGCTGGATATGGCTGCCAGTGTTCAGTACCAGCAGGATGTATTCCAGGCTGCCCAGGGTTTCGACACCGTTTCCGGTGTTCTGGTTGAAGCCCATGCCCGTTACAGCATTGCCGGTGCCACCTTCACCATTCAGCACGCGGAGTGGGAGTTTGATGAGGAAATCGGTGTCGAAGCGGCTGAAGAGCAGAGCGGCCTGATGGCGGAAGTTTCCTACAAGCTCACCGAAAAGTTTGGTGTGTTTGCCCGTCATACCGAGCTGGACTGGAACGACGGCGGTGCGGATCTTGAAAATACCGAGCGTACCGACAGCACTGCGGGTGTGAACTACTGGATCGTTCCCCGTGTGGCGCTGAAGGCGGACTACACTGATGTGCACTATGACACCGATGGCAAAGACAACGATGCCGACGACAATGTCAGCATTGGTATCGGCTGGAGCTTCTAAGCCTTGTTGATGCGAGTGTTCGCCAAGGCAGCAGGGTGGGCTTTGCTCACCCTGCTGTTCTGCGCTTCTGTTTCTGCGCAGGCGGAAGATGTTTATCTTTCCGTACCTGATTTCCTGTCCGAACAGTATGAGACTGTGCCCAAGCCTGCCATGTTGTGGCTGGACGAAGCACAGCGAAAAGACGCCGAATCGGTGTCTGGCGAAGACCCCGGTTTTCGTCAGCGCTATTGGTTGTCTGACCAGAAATCGTCCTGGGTGATCAATGTGATTGGCCGGGATCATCCCATTACCCTTGGTATCAGCGTCAAAGACGGTAGAATTGCCGCCTTGCGAGTGCTGATCTATCGGGAATCCCGGGGTTGGGAAGTGCGACACCCCTTCTTTACCCGCCAGTTTGATCAGGCCGCAATGGATAACGGCAAGCTGGACCGGGGTATCGATAACATCACCGGTGCAACGCTTTCGGTGAATGCCCTGCAGCGTGCCGCCAGGCTGGCACTGTGGCTGGACAGCCAGCTGCCACAAGAATAACTCTCCGTATTCAGGGGGCTGGATGGCTGTAAGAAAACCTACCCGCCAGTGGCGTCGGTGGCACCGCTGGCTTGGTCTGGTGGTGGCAGTGCCGGTGCTGGTCCTGTCCGTCACAGGCGTACTGCTCAATCACATTGAATCCCTGGGCTGGTCCAATCAGCCCATGTCGCCGTGGCTGGCCCGCTGGTATGGCGCTCCGGTCCCCTCCGATGTCACCGGTTTCTCCCTGAATGACCGCTGGTATGCGCAGCTGAACGAACGGCTATATATCGATGGCGAGGATACCCTGCATTGTCCGCCTCCCCTGCAAGGGGTGGTGGACCATAACGGGATGCTGGTGGTGGGATGTGGCCAGGAGATGCTGTTGCTGGATGGTAATGGGCAGCTGGTCGAGCGGATTGGTGCGGCCTATGGGTTGCCCGCGTTCACTCGCATGGGGGGTGATGGTAAAAGCCTCGTCCTCGATACAGGAGAGGGTCTGCTGAATTTCGATGTGGATCAGCTGGTTACGTCACCTCATCAGGGGCCGTGGCAAGCCAGTGAAGCCGTGGCATTGCCAGACCAGCTGAAGCAGGCACTGATCAACCAGAGCGTTCCGCCCTCATTGAACTGGCAGCGCTTCCTGCTGGATCTGCATGCCGGACGCATCGCCGGGCTGGCGGGGCAGCTGATCATGGATCTGGCAGCGCTGATTCTCATTGTTCTGGCGGTGACCGGCACGGTCATCTGGGGCAGAACTCGGCGCTAGCTGGCTACAAAATGACCGCTTGGTTGGAAATTGTGGCAAAGCCGGTTGCATGGCGCCCAGTAATCCTCATGATATAGCTCAGTTTTCGGGGGGCGTGTTGTCGCCCGGTTCAACCTACTCTCAAGGAGAAAAACATGGCCGTTCTGGTTGGTAAGCCCGCACCGGATTTCACCGTTCCTGCTGTACTGGGCGATGGCAGCATCGTTGACTCATTCACCCTGTCCGAAGCCATCAAGGGCAAGTACGGCCTGGTATTCTTCTATCCGCTGGACTTCACCTTCGTCTGCCCGTCCGAGTTGATCGCTCTGGATCACCGCATGGACGCTTTCAAGGAGCGTGGCGTGGAAGTGATCGGTGTGTCCATCGACAGCCACTTTACCCACAATGCATGGCGTAACACGCCTATCAACGAAGGTGGTATCGGTCCGGTTAAATACACCCTGGCCGCTGACATGAACCACACCATTGCCCAGTCCTACGACGTTGAGTCCGAAGGCGGCATGGCTTTCCGTGGCGTTTTCCTGATCGACCAGAACGGCGTGGTGCGCAGCCAGATCGTTAACGACCTGCCGCTGGGTCGTAACATGGAAGAGCTGATTCGTCTGGTTGACGCTCTGCAGTTCCACGAAGAGCACGGCGAAGTATGCCCGGCAGGCTGGCAGAAAGGCGATTCCGGCATGAACGCTTCTCCGGAAGGTGTTGCCGAGTACCTGTCTGGTAACGCAGACAAGCTGTAAAAAGCGCAAGCACAAAAAAAGGGCCGCTCTTTAGCGGCCTTTTTTTTGCCTGCTCGCTGGACGCCTGGTGCCGGACGCTTGACGCGGAAATCGAGTCAACTCACTGCGCAGCGTCAGGCGTCAGGCGTTTTTTCAATCCAGTGCTTTCGCCAGCGTTGGCGGCATCTCGCCGGGCGGCGGAGGTGGCCAGCCGCCCAGATCGCGGAAGCGGTTCACCATGGAGCAGAAAAGCTCAGCGGTGCGGGTGGCATCGTAGAGGGCGGAGTGGGCTTCGCGCTGACTGAAGCGGATACCGGCGGCTTCGCATGCCTTGGCCAGCACGGTCTGACCGTACACCAGCCCTGCCAGTGCGGCAGTATCAAAACTGGAGAACGGGTGGAACGGGTTGCGCTTCACCTCATTACGCTCTGCGGCTGCGTTGAGAAAGCCCAGATCGAAGAAGCTGTTATGGCCCACCAGTACGGCCCGGTTGCAGCCGTGCTTCTTGATGGCCTTGCGAACCGGCTCGAATACCCCTTTAAGGGCGGTGTCTTCCGTCACCGCACCGCGTAGCGGGTTGTGGGGGTCGATACCGGTAAAATCCAGAGCCGCCTGCTCAATGTTGGCGCCAGGAAAAGGGTCGACGTGGAACTGGATACGGGTGGAAGGGCGAAGATAGCCCTGGGCGTCCATATCAATCAGAACTGCGGCGATTTCCAGCAAGGCATCGGTACTGGCATTGAATCCCCCGGTTTCCACATCGATGACAACCGGCAGAAAGCCACGAAACCGCAGCGCCAGGCTGGGGTGCATATCGCTCATGATGACTCCAACAGACAAAATACCCCGGTCACCCCCTCCGGGGCGCCGGGAAACGGCTATGCTACCGGAATCCCGCCGGTCGTGACAGGTGACGACGCCACTGAGTGACGGGTACAATACGCCCCCTCGATTCACCGGGTGGCCTGAACACGCGCTGCAGGTCGCTCAATTGCGGAGTCTTTCAATGTCCAAGATCAACAAGGTAGTGCTGGCCTATTCCGGCGGTCTCGATACTTCGGTAATCGTTAAATGGCTGCAGGATACCTATGACTGTGAGGTGGTGACCTTTACCGCTGATATCGGCCAGGGCGAAGAAGTGGAGCCGGCCCGCGCCAAGGCACAAGCCATGGGTGTGAAGGAAATCTACATTGAAGACCTGCGCGAAGAATTTGTCCGTGACTACGTTTTCCCGATGTTCCGCGCCAACACCATCTATGAAGGTGAGTACCTGCTGGGCACTTCCATCGCGCGCCCTCTGATCGCCAAGCGTCTGGTGGAAATCGCTGAGGAAACCGGCGCTGACGCCATCTCCCACGGTGCCACCGGCAAGGGTAACGACCAGGTGCGTTTCGAACTGGGCGCCTATGCACTGGCCCCCGGTATTCAGGTCATCGCGCCGTGGCGTGAGTGGGACCTGAACTCCCGCGAAAAGCTGATGGCCTATTGTGAAGAGCGCAATATCCCGGTGGATTTCTCCAGCAAGAAGAAGAAATCCCCGTACTCCATGGATGCCAACCTGCTGCACATCTCCTATGAAGGCGGCAACCTGGAAGATCCGTGGTGGGAAGCGGAAGACGACATGTGGCGCTGGAGCGTGAGCCCGGAAGCGGCTCCGGATCAGCCCACCTACATCACTCTGGGCTTCGAGAAGGGTGACATCGTCTCCATCGACGGTGAGCGACTGAGCCCCGCCGAAGTGCTGACCAAGCTGAACAAGCTGGGTGGCGACAACGGTATCGGCCGTCTGGACCTGGTGGAAAACCGTTACGTGGGCATGAAGTCCCGTGGCTGTTATGAAACCCCCGGTGGCACCATCATGCTGCCGGCGCATCGCGCCATCGAGTCCCTGACTCTGGATCGTGAGTCCGCGCACCTCAAGGATTCCGTCATGCCCAAGTACGCTGAACTGGTCTACAACGGTTATTGGTGGAGCCCGGAGCGTCTGGCGCTGCAGAAGCTTATCGATGCGACCCAGGAGCATGTGAACGGCGAAGTGCGCATGAAACTGTACAAGGGCAACGCTACCGTGGTGGGTCGTCGCTCCGAGAATGACAGCCTCTTCGATGCTTCCATCGCCACGTTTGAAGACGATGCCGGCGCCTACAACCAGAAGGATGCCGAAGGCTTCATCAAGCTGAACGCCTTGCGCCTGCGTATCGCTGCAAAGACCGGCCGCAAGCTGAGCTGATGAACGCCGGGCGTTTGATGCCCGACACCTGACGCTCACACAAAAACCGCCGTATGCTGAAAGGCTGCGGCGGTTTTGCGTGTCTGGTGTCAGGGAATTGGCGCTTTGCGCCCCCCCGTTACACATCGAAAACGAATTCCCATTTAATTTGTACCATCGTCACAATTAAGCTGGTCGACTCAGAAGAACAATAGAAATTCCTGTTGGGAGGATATCGACCATGACCCCGCATCCGTCTACTGCATTGCCTTTACTGGCCCGTCGCACCCTGCTGGCCGCTGCCCTGACATTGTCTTTAGCCGCCTGTGGAGGGGGAGGGAGTTCCAGCGCGCCGGCTGAGGCTTCATCCAGTGCCGCGCAGGCGCCGGTACCCAATGTGTCGGAAGAGGCTCAGACGCCGATCCTGCCGGAGCCCGCTGCGAGGGCTCGTGATGTGATTTTTGTGGGCAATAACTGGGAAGGCATGGTCGATGTGGTGGATAGGGATACCTACACCCGCCTGGGGCGCATCAATGGCATTCCGGACCAGACTGAACGGGAGGCCGCCATCGCCAGCAACCCGGAAGACCTGCTGTTTTTCCAGGGTATTCGCTTGCTGATTGGTGAAGGCAACCACCAGTATGTGGATGACATGTATAGCAGCAACGATGGTCGCCTGCTGATTGTGTCTCGTCCCAGTTACGCGGATGTGGTGGGCATTGATATCGCTACCGGCGAGATTGAATGGCGTTTTGAGGTGGATGGGTATCGGTCTGACCACATGGCCGTTTCTCCAGATGGCACCCAGGTGGCCGTCTCTGCCTCCACCGGTAACGTGGTGCACATCCTGGACGTGGAAACCGGGGCTGAGCTCAAGCGGTTTCCGTCCGGGGATTCCCCCCATGAAAATATCTATTCCAAAGACGGCAAGCGTATCTACCACGCGAGTATCGGCACGGTATATACCCCGTTGGATAGTCAGTTGATCGGTGATGTCACTGATGCTCTGCTAGGTCAAAATCTGCTGGATGCCACCAAGGGTGAGCGGATTTTCCAGGTGGTGGATGCCGACAGCATGGAGATCATCAAGAAGCTGGATCTGGCTGGTGATCTGGAAGAGGCGGGATATGGCAACCTCAGCACGGCGGTGCGGCCCATGGCGCATACCACCGACGACCGTTATTTCTACTTCCAGCTTTCCTTCCTGCATGGCTTTATTGAGTACGACATGGAAGAGGAAAAAGTTCTGCGCCTGGCGGAGCTGCCAGACCTGACCAACGGCCTGCCCCGCGAGCTGTATGTGAACGACTCGGCCCATCATGGCATTGCACTCAGTGCAGACAACAAGACGCTCTGTGTGGCTGGCACCATGAGCGATTATGTGGCGATGGTGGATCGTGAAACCTTTGCCTATAGCCTCAAGCAGGGTATTGGTGAAAAGCCCTACTGGGTGACCACCAGCAAGGACGGTGAGCATTGTTATGTGTCCTGGAGTGGTACCGACCAGATGTCCGTCTTCAATTACGCCTCAGGCCAGGAGGTGGCACGGGTTGATGTGGGGGATCACCCGCAGCGTATCCGCGAGGGCCGCGTGCCGGAAGCCTGGGTAGAAGATCAGGGCTCCCTGTTCTTGCCCTGAAGCATGCCAAGCGCTTGAGGCCGGAAGCCTGACGAACAAAATCCCATCGCTTTTCAGGCTAATGGGTAAGGGGCGTCAGGCTTTCGGCTTTTTTTGTTGTCAATTCCTGCCTCTACCACCACTATTCGCCCCTGAGACCCGGTCTACGAATTCAGGAGCCAGCGAATCATGCGAATCCTTCATACCATGCTGCGTGTGGGCAATCTCGAAAACTCGGTCGCCTTCTATACCGATGTGCTCGGCATGACCGAGTTGCGTCGCAAGGAATACCCGGAAGGCCGCTTTACCAACGTGTTTGTGGGTTATCAGCCCGAGTCTGAGGGGGCGGTTCTGGAGCTGACCTGGAACTGGGACCAGTCCTCCTACGATCTGGGTACTGGCTATGGCCATGTCGCACTTGCTGTGGATGACGTGTACGCTGCTTGTGAGCGTATTCGTGAGCGGGGCGGCAAGGTGACCCGTGAGCCCGGACCCATGAAGCACGGCACCACGGTGCTGGCGTTTGTGGAAGATCCGGATGGTTACAAGATTGAATTGCTGGGACGCGACTGATGGGAAAAGTGGTAGTGGGTTGGCGCGAGTGGGCCAGCTTGCCGGAACTGGGCATCGATGCCATCAAGATGAAAGTGGATACCGGAGCGCGCACCTCCGCACTTCATGCCTTCGAAGTGGAAGCTTTCGAGCGCGAAGGGGTCGAGTGGGTGCGTTTTTCCCTGCACCCCATTCAGGATCAGCCGCAAGTGACCGTATGCGAAACTCCGGTGCTTGATCGTCGCGTGGTGACGGACTCCGGTGGTCACAAGGAAGAGCGCCCCGTGATCCTGACCACGATTGATCTGGGCGGCCGCCAGTGGCCTATCGAAATCACCCTGACCGATCGTGAAAACATGAAATTCAGAATGCTGCTGGGCCGCACCGCCATGACAGAAATCATGGTCGAGCCGACAGCCTCATTCTTGTTGGGAGGAGATCGGGACAACCCGTGACCGACATGCCCACAACGCCTTATAACGCTATTAGCCAGTTAACCAAAACAGACAGTGCTGCCATGAAAATTGCCATTCTATCGAGAAACAAGCGACTCTATTCCACCCGCCGTTTGGTGGAAGCCGGTGAGGCCGCCGGCCATGAAATGCATGTGATCGATACGCTGCGTTGCTACATGAGCATGGTGGCGCACAAACCCGAAATTCACTTCAAGGGTGAAGTACTGGAAGGTTTTGATGCGGTGATCCCGCGTATCGGCGCTTCCATTACCCAGTACGGCACCGCCGTGGTCCGTCAGTTTGAAATGATGGGAGTCTTTTCGGTCAATGAATCCGTGGCCATTTCACGTTCAAGGGACAAGCTGCGTTCCTTGCAATTGTTGTCACGAAAAGGGGTTGGCCTGCCGATTACCGGTTTTGCCCACTCCCCGGATGACATTCCCGATTTGATCAACATGGTTCGCGGTGCGCCGCTGGTGATCAAGATGCTGGAAGGTACCCAGGGCATTGGTGTGGTGCTGGCGGAAACCCGTAAGGCAGCTGAATCGGTGATTGAAGCCTTCATGGGCCTGAACGTTTCCGTGATGGTGCAGGAATACATCAAGGAGGCGGGCGGCGCAGACATCCGCTGCTTCGTGGTGGGTGGCAAGGTGATTGCGGCCATGAAACGCCAGGCCGCACCCGGCGAGTTCCGCTCCAACTTGCACCGGGGCGGCAGCGCCAGCCTGATTCGTATCACCCCGGAAGAGCGTGCCACTGCCGTGCGGGCTGCACGCATCATGGGGCTGAACGTGGCGGGGGTCGATATTCTGCGCTCCAACCATGGTCCGGTGGTAATGGAAGTGAACTCGTCTCCGGGGCTCGAAGGGATTGAGCAGGCGACCGGCAAGGATGTGGCCGGCATGGTGATCAAGTTCATCGAAAAGGACGCGCGTCCCTACCGGACACAGACTAAGGGCTCCAAGGGCTGAAAGGCAGTTAATAATTAACAGTTAATAGCGAAAACCCGCTTTGCGTGAAAGTCGGCTGTGCTGACCAGCGGTAGTCACGAGTTTGTGGTCTTGGGTGAAGAATGAAAAATCCAAAAGAATCGAAAAACACGCCTTTTGAAATTGACGGCATTACCGTGCAGCCCGGCAGCCGGGCCAAGGTGGAATTGCCGCTCGCCCAGCTATACACCCAGACGCCGCTGAACGTACCCATCCACGTCATACATGGGCGCAAGCCAGGCCCGGTATTGATGGTCAGCGCGGCCATTCATGGTGACGAGCTCAATGGGGTGGAGATCATTCGGCGTCTGCTGCGTCATTCTGCTCTGAAGAGCATTAACGGCACTCTGCTGGCGGTACCGGTGGTGAATGTGTTTGGTTTCATTCACAAGACCCGCTACCTGCCGGATCGTCGTGACCTGAACCGCTGCTTCCCCGGTTCCGAAACCGGTAGCCTGGGTGCGCGCATGGCCTGGCAGTTCAAGACCCAGGTGCTCGATCGCGCTACCCACGCGGTGGATCTGCATACCGGGGCCATACACCGCGCCAACCTGCCACAGATTCGTGCGGATCTTTCCAATGATGACACTGCCGCCATGGCCAATGCCTTTGGTGTACCCGTGGTCATCAATTCGGTACTGGGCGAGGGTACCCTGCGAGAAGTGGCAGAGGCTCAGGGGATTCCGGTTGTTACCTATGAAGCCGGTGAAGCGCTGCGCTTCGAGGAGTCCTGCATCCGGGCTGGCGTAAAGGGGGTGCTCAATGTGATGCAGCATCTCGGCATGACCGGCTCCCGCCGTTCCAAGGCTCCTCGTGAGCCCTACATTGCCCGTTCTTCCAGCTGGGTGCGTGCCGAGCGTGATGGTGTCTTCCTGTCGCTGGTTGCCCTCGGCGCCTGGATCAAGAAAGGCGATCTGATTGGTCGCATCTCCAGCCCCTTCGGTGGCGATGATGTGAACATCTACGCCCCCGCCGCCGGCATTCTGGTCGGCCGTAACAACCTGCCGCTGGTTAACGAAGGCGAAGCCCTTTACCACATTGCCCGCTTTGAGGAAGTCAGCGAGGTGGCGCAGTCCCTGGAAGTGTTCACTTCGGATATCGAAAAAGGCCCGACGCTGGCGGGTGAGCCACCGATTGTTTAAAGGCCTCGCAGGCAGAGGCCTTCTTCAGTGGTGGCTTCCTGTGGGATGCCGGCCGGGTGTTGCGAGCCATTAAATTGACTTTCTGTGGCACGTTGGGCCCTTATGCCTGTTTGTGCTTCCCTTATGCCTCATTGCCGGGCCGACCTGCCGCTTATCCTTTGCTATACTCCGCCGCTACATGGACACCCCGTTGATTTAGCATTTGGAGTGAATAGATGGTCGCTTTGGTCAAGCCGCATGGTGCGGACGCATTAACCCCTCTGTACGTTGCCGATGAAGCCGCACGCGTTGCTCTGCAGCACGAAGCGGAATCCCTGCCTTCGGTGGTGATCAGTTCTGCCGCTGCCGCCAACGCGGTGATGATGGGGGCTGGCTATTTCACCCCGCTGACCGGCTATATGAACAAGGCGGACATGCTCTCTGTGGCCGACAACATGACCACCGCCAGTGGCCTGTTCTGGCCGGTGCCGATCGTCAACATGCTGAAGGATGTCAGCGCTATTCAAGGCGCAAAGCGCATTGCCCTGCGTGACCCGAACGTGGATGGCCAGCCGGTGATTGCGGTGATGGACGTGGCCGCCATTGAGGAAGCCACCGACGCAGAACTGGAAGCCGTAGCTGAGCAGGTATTTGCCACCAACGACAAACAGCACCCGGGTGTGGCCAACTTCCTGGCGGCAGGTAACTTCATTGTTTCCGGCGATATTCAGGTATTGAGCTACTCCTACTTCGCCGATGACTTCCCGGATACCTTCCGCACTGCAGTATCCATCCGCAACGAGTTCGTTGAGCGTGGCTGGAACAACGTGGTGGCCTTCCAGACCCGTAACCCGATGCACCGCGCCCACGAAGAACTGTGCCGCATGGCTCAGGAAGCCCTGAACGCTGACGGCATCCTGATTCATATGTTGCTGGGCAAGCTCAAAGAAGGTGATATTCCGGCTGACGTGCGGGATGCCTCCATTCGCAAGATGGTGGAAGTGTACTTCCCGCCCAACACCGTGATGATCACCGGTTACGGCTTTGACATGCTGTATGCCGGTCCCCGTGAAGCGGTACTGCATGCCGTGTTCCGTCAGAACTGTGGTTGCAGCCACCTGATCGTTGGCCGTGACCATGCGGGTGTGGGCGATTACTACGGTGCTTTCGATGCCCAGACCATCTTCCAGGACAAAGTTCCGGCGGGCGCACTGGAGATCAAGATCTTCGAAGCCGATCACACGGCTTACTCCAAAAAGCTCGATCGTGTGGTGATGATGCGTGATGTACCGGATCACACCAAGGACGATTTTGTTCTGCTGTCCGGCACCAAGGTGCGTGAGATGCTGGGTCAGGGCATTGCCCCGCCGCCGGAATTCTCCCGCCCGGAAGTGGCGCAGATCCTGATGGATTACTACCAGGCGCTGGATGCAGGCAAGTAATCCACGCTTGGCATACCTGCTCTCGTAAGCAGCGACAAGAAAAGCCTCTGAGAAGAGGCTTTTTTTTTGAAAATGAGTGTGTCGTGAAAAAAATGACCCCGCTTGCCATGAGCGTGCGCAAGCAAGCCGGCCGGCAAGTTTGATTCCGCGGTGAACAGTTTACGGGGTGGGAGACTCCGGCGTTGAAGAAGCTGGGGCGCGTTGTTGATTTAACCAGGCTCGCCGATCACGGTTGGGGTGTTCCCAATCCAGGTCTTTGACTTGATGCATGGGCGTCATCGGCTGGTGGAAAAACATCACCAGTCTCAGTCCATCGGTAATGAAGGGGTCGCCTGTCAGATTGTGGCCCGGTTCGGCAATGCTTCGGGCATCCATGGCTCTGACGTAGCCAAACTCAGACAGCCGTTGCGAGAAGATCATGTCCTGCAGCAGGTAATCCCTTGCCTCATCCACATCGGGATCAATCTTGTGGGTGGTGAGGGTGGGAGATTTGAACGTGAACCGTACCCCAATATCGCGACTGATCTGACCCAACCAGACGGCTTCACCTTCGCACATAACTGGGGCCCGCCACAGGCGCAGATGATTACGCTGGTGGATATTGCCGCGGGCTTTTTGCAGGGCCAGATCCTGGGGCCGGTCGAGGGCATACAGTGAACTCACCGGGGAGTAACGGTAACTGGAACCGATCAGAAAGGACTTGGTGGTTTTCCAGATGGAGCCGCCATGAATGCGCTCTGTCAGATCCCAGCCGCGTTGCACCATGGCACTGAGCAGCAACTGGCTATCGCCCACCAGCGCGAAGTTGAGGGGATCCCCGCTGCCGCTGCTGTCTTCGTTGGTAGTGCAGCAGGGCTGCCTGGCGAGCCATTGGCGCAGTTCCTCGCGGCTCATGTCCACATATTCATGCTGCTCGTACAGTTCCTCGATGTTGACCTTTTCCACATCCAGCTTGATGCCGGGGACATCCACCATGAACGAGGTCTGCCAGCTTCTGCCGCCGCCAAGCAAGGTTACGTTGACCACTTTCATCCCAAGATCGCGGTTAGTAAAGACAAAGCCGCTGGTGCGCTCTCCTGCAGGGAGGTTTACCGGCATCGCCCGCTCGATAAACATGCGGTCCACCGCTTGTTCGTCGTCCCTGTCGAACTTGCCTTTTACCTTCCAGGCCACTTCCAGTGGTGAGAAATATTCCTGATCGGTCGTGACAGGCAGGTAGTAGAGTTGATGAGATGTGTGGTTATCCACCTCGATCCACACTGCCTGAATACCGTGAACTCCCAGGGCGACGCCAAAGATTTCCCTGGCCTCGCGGTCACTGATCACATTGGCAGTGACGGTCAGCGCCTCTTCCTCGTGCTGTTGCGCGCCTTCACGGAGCTGTTCGGGCTGCACGGTACCGGGGTGGAAGCTGCAGCCGTTGAGCAGGAGTGACAGCAGTGCAAGGCCTGCCAGAATGAGGGCAGGGCGCGGCATTGGCTGGCTCATGGTGTATCGTCCTCACGGTCGGCGGCGCGGCCCTTCTCCGGGTAGGGAAGATTGCCTTTCATGGCCGTTTTTTCTTCCTTGTTGAAGTCGGGGAAGGCCATCAGGGTATCGCTGGGCACGTCGCTGGCGTCGGGTTGAGCGGGGGCATCTCCACGCACCCATTGCTGCACGGGCACGGCAAGGTGCAACCCATGCTGATCCAGCAAACCGAGAATGCGCAGGTTAAGGTCTTCGCTCACTGCCAGAAATTCGCTCCACTCCTTGCTGTCCACATAGCAGTTGATCTGGATGCGGTAGCTATCGCGAAGGATCTCCACAAACCGTACCCGTGCGGCCCGGTCGGTAAGGCGAGGGTGGCTGTAGATCAGGCGCCGCAGGTCCGCGAGCAGATTGCGCAGTTGGTCGGGGGTCGCACCCAGCCGAATGTGCAGATCACGCTGGAAGCGGCGGAAGTCTGACTCGCTGATATTTTCGATACTGGCGCTGGACAGTACCGAGTTGGGCACATAGACCACGCTGCGGTCCATGCGACGAATGCGGGTGGATCGCAGGCCGATTTCCTCAACGATGCCGGCGATACTACCGACCACGCAGAACTGACCTGGTTGTACGGGTTTGGCAATGTACAGGGTGAAGGCGCCGATGACATTTTCCAGAGTCTTCTGGGCCGCCAGGGCCACGGCAATGGAGCCGATGCCAAGACCTGCCAGCACGGTGGTAATGTCGTAGCCGGAATCACTCAGCCAGAGCAGGAAGATCACCACGATGGCGACGATCTTGAGGATGGTACGCACTGGACGAATGATGCCGGACCAGTATTTCTTGTTGGTGGCATTGCTGAGGAACAGGGCGGTGAGCAGTTCAATGATACCGAGCGCCAGAAACACCGTGGCCAGGTAGCCCAGTGCCGATTCATTCAGGTAAACCCGGGCCTTGATGGATAAGCCCAGTTCGCCCACACCAATTTGCAGCAGCTTGAAAAAAATGAACCAGCGCAAGGGTACTGAAAAGAAGCGATGCAGGGTGTCCTTGTAGCGCTCGGAATGCTCCAGTGCTGAGAGCAGCAGTCTGCGTAACAAGGCCGCTGCCAACCAGGCGCCGATCACCATGATCAGGAAACCGGCGATCTGCCAGTTTTTCATGTACAGGATAGTAAAGTCGGGCAGGTAGTTGGCCAGCCGGGTTATCGCCGGGTTGTAGCCAAAGACCTCCCAAAGATGCGGAATCTCCTGCACGGTGGCATTGGAAATCTTCCAGACGCGACGGCCATTTTCCGGTACCCGTTGCAGGTAGAGTGGTTGGCTGCTGTCGGGCAGTGTCAGGGTGCCGAGCTTGTCGCGGTAGCTGGGCAGGCCGTCATCGAGATGACCTTCCGGCTGGTTGGACAGGCGAGTCAGGTCAAGAATCCGTTGTTGCCCCCAGACAATACTGAGTTGCTCAATCAGGATCGCGGGATCTGCACCGGTCATGTCGGCGGGCAGATAACGCATATCCAGATAAGCGCCAGCGGCCTGCCAGTCTCCCTGATTCCCGGCTTCCATGATCGCCAGCAAGGTGGTCAGCGGGGTGTCTCCGGGGCGCAGGCGGTCGTCTTCTTGCACCTGGGCAATCACCTCGCCGGCTTTCTGGTCTGTTTCGAGCACATCCTTGATCGTCGGCGTGCCGCCTTGGGCGGTAGCAAGCATGGGGATGAGGCTGCAGAGCAGGGCGAGTAGCAGGGCAGGTAATCGGAGCATGGAGAGTCTCGGTTTTGTCGCGTAGCGAGAAATGTACCCTGTCCCCATCGGCGAGCCAATTATCCGACCGATAGAAACAAACAGCCCCGTAATAACGGGGCTGTTGTTTCAGGCACTAGCAATGGCGCTGTCGCCGTATGAGTAGCAGGCCGGCAAACAGCCAGAACCAGTGCAATGCACCACCACCGCCACCAGAACCGCCGCCCTGTTGGCTGGCTTGCGGTGCCGGGTTCTCCAGCGTCAGGCTGGCCGCCAGGGTGTTGCTGTACTCCGGCGGGTTGGCGTCATCCAGTGCCTGCACGCTGATGGTGTATTCACCCGCTTCAAAATCCATGGGGTTCAGGGTGAGGGTGGCGCCGGTTTCGGCCTGCAGCACATCGTTGATCATCCAGCTGTAGGTGTGGCTGTCCTCCGGATTGCCGTCGGTGAGCGCGGCGCTCAGGAGGTAGTCCTGATTACGGCGGACCACTTTCTGCGGCTCAATCTCGCTACCGGTGAACACCACATCTTTGCTGCCGTCACCGCCAATGATGGCAAGGGTCACGTTGCTGATCACGGGAGCCACATTGAGCTCGGTGATGGTGACGCTGTGCTGTTTGCCTGCATCACCCAGGGCGGCATGTTCCAGTGCGTCGAGCCCGTTATTCTGGACCAGATTGAACAACACGATTTCATCCGCTTCGCCAGTCAGGCCGTCGTCGATGACGGTGAACTGGTAGGTGGCTGTGTTGGCTGGCTCGGCATCCTCTTCAATCACCAGGGTGTGCGACGCACCGTCATGGTCATCCTGGGTGGCGGTGGATTCAGCGGCCAGTTCTACGGGAAGGATCACTGGATAGCTGGCAGCATCGCCATTCAGGGTGACCGTGAGGGTGACGAGGCTGCCTTCGCCGACCATTTGGGCGCTACTGCTGAAGCGAGCCAGCGGCGTAATTTCGATGATCTGGGTATCGCTGCTGGCGTTGTTTGCATTATCGGTGGCGGTCCAGGTGATGACATGACGCCCCGGAGGCAGTTCAACGGTGGTCGCGTTGTCAGTGGTATCCGGCAAGGCCGTCAGGAGACCGTCCTTCGCATCGCTGGCATAGGCGCTGCCCAGTTCCACTTCTGTCAATTCCCCGGTGGCGATCAAGCTGATGTCCATAGGGGCGATTACCTCAGGCGGGTTGTTGTCGCCGAAGGTGTCATCGGATTCATCGGGGATGCCATCGTTATCTTCGTCGCCAGGATAGGCGTCCAGTGTCAGCGTGGAGTTGCCCTGGCAGCTACTGTCGCAGGACGGATTCCAGGCGTCCGGGAGGCCGTCGCCATCGTCATCCACGGAAGCGTCACTGTTGTTGATGAACGCATCGCTGTTGTCGCCCACGCCATCACCGTCGGTATCCGTAGTTTCGGTGGGGTCGTTGGGGAAGTCGTCGTTGTCGTTGGGCACGTTATCGTTGTCGCTGTCGCCGGGCAACAGATCCAGCGTCAGCCCGGAATTGGCCTGGCAGGTGCTGTCACAGCCGGCATTCCAGGCATCCGGCATGCTGTCGTTGTCGTCATCCTGGGCCGCGGCGGCATTGTCCGGGAAGGCATCATAGTCGTCCGGCACCCCGTCCCCATCGCTATCCACCGAAGTGCCGAGAACTCTTGCCACCAGAAATCTGGCCGGCGAGCTGGCATTGGCGCCCACCAGAATGTTGCCGTCGGCCTGGAGTGCGATCCGGGCCGCGCTGGTGGAGATGTCGATAAAGCTTTTACCGCCCTGACCAAAGTAGCTGTCCAGGCTGCCGTCCGGATTGAAACGTGCCAGCAGGATACCGGGGGCGTTGTTGGCATTGGTGGCTGAACCTGCCAGCAGGATCTGGCCATCCGGTTGTACCAGCAGATCGCGAACAATGTCATTGCCGCCGGCAAAGTCGGTGGTGATGCTGCCGTTGTTGGCAAAGCCGGTGTCAGGGCTGCCGTCGGCGTTGTAGCGGAGCAGGGCGAAATCCTGGTTGCCGTTAGCATCGATCGTGTTGGCTGCAACCAGAATCTTGCCGCTGGCCAGGATGACCAGATCAACGCCCTGGGTGTTTGCCGCACCGGCATTGTCGATGGCGATGCCGGCAGTGCCGAAGCTGGGGTCCAGGGAGCCGTCTGTCTGGTAACGAGCCAGGGTGAGTTGCCGTTCGGTGGTACCGGTGTATCCCAGGGCGACCAGCTTGTTGTCACTCTGTTGGGCCACGGCGACATAATAGTTGTAGTCGCCGCCAATGTCGGTGGTCACGATGCCATCGCTGTCGAAGCTGGTGTCTTGGGTGCCATCGATATTGTGGCGCAGGATCATGGATTCGGGCCGTGCCTGACTTGCGTTAAAACTGTAACCCACCGAGACCAGCTTGCCGTCGGTTTGCTGCAAGACGGCATTGGGGATTTCATAAGCGTTGCTGGACACATTGGTCTGCACGGCGCCGGCGGTACCAAAGCTCGCGTCTGCAGAGCCGTTGCTGTTCAGGCGCAACAGCAGGCTGGTAACAGAGCCGCTCAGCTGGCCAGTCGCCACCA
Source organism: Alcanivorax sediminis (assembly GCF_009601165.1). Lineage (NCBI taxonomy): Bacteria > Pseudomonadati > Pseudomonadota > Gammaproteobacteria > Oceanospirillales > Alcanivoracaceae > Alcanivorax > Alcanivorax sediminis. Next base: position 210,793 of record NZ_WIRE01000002.1, read on the forward strand.
CCTTGCCATCCGCTTGCACCAGCAGGTCGTTCAGGTACTCGGTGTTTCCCAGATCGGTGTGGCTGATGCCGTTATCGGCAAAACTCGTATCGAGAGAGCCATCACTGTTGTAGCGCACGATGACGGCATCTTCGTCCTGTCCGCCGAAAGCATTACCGGCTGCCAGAAACTTGCCGTCAGCCTGAAGTGCCAGGCCTCTGAGAGTGGCCCTGCTGGACCAGGTGCCCAGGTTGGCAACCAGGCTGCCGCTGCTGTTGAAGCCGGTATCCAGGCTGCCATCGTCATTGAAGCGCACCACGGTCAGGTCGTTACCGGTGGTACTCTGTAGATTGTTGGTCAAGCCGACCATCACCAGCTTGCCATCGGCCTGGCGCAGCAGGCGTTGGGGCAAATTATGAATTGGCAGTGGGGCGACGGCGTGACCGTCCCCATCGAAACCGGTATCCAGGCTGCCATCGCTGTTGAGGCGTATCAGGGTGAAATCATAGTGGCTGATGCCATCGGTGTAGCTTTGTGCGGCGGCGGCCAGTTTGCCATCGGGCAGCAGGATGATGTCGTAGCCTCTGGTTATGGTGGCGCCGGCCAGGATCTTTTGTTTCCCGGCCACGCCAAAGCCGGCGTCAAGACTGCCGTCACTGTTATAGCGCGCAACGGCCATCTTGATTTTGTTGTCCGTGTCACGGGCCTCGCCGCTCACCACCAGTTTGCCGTCTGGCTGTATGATCACGGCACGACCGTAATCGAAGCTGCCACCCATGTCGGTGAGTACCATGCCTGCAGCGCCAAAACCGGCATCCAGTGAACCGTCTGTATTAAATCGGGTCACGGCAAAGTCGAAATCGCTGCCGGTGTCTGCCCGGCCTGCAGCCACGATTTTGCCATCGCTCTGGATGGCCAGCCCGGTTGCGATATCGGCGCCTGTGCCCCCGGCCAGGTTGTGCACGGCGATGCCATTGTCGGCAAAGCCGGTATCCACAGAACCGTCGCTGTTATAACGCACCAGCGCGAAATCAATGCCTTCTGCGCCACTGGCATAGCCGGCCGCGATCAGCTTGCCATCCGCTTGCAGTGCCAGCGCATTGGCAATGTCATTGGCGGCATTGATGGAGGTAACGGTAATGCCATTACTGCCAAAGCTGATGTCCGGGGTGCCGTCTTCAAGAAAGCGGGCGATAAAGAAATCATAACGGCGGTTGTTGCCCTGTGTTCTGCCGGCAACCACCAGCTTGCCATCGGGCTGTCGAACCATGGCAGTGATGACGTTGGTATCCGTGCCGATAGCCAGGGTTACCATGCCACTGTTGCCAAAGCTGCTGTCAGGGGTGCCATCAACGTTATAACGGGTGAGCAGACCGTTCAGTTTGCCATCGATCTGGGTATGCCCGGCGATCACCAGTTTGCCGTCAGGTTGCTCGATAACCGCACTGGCCTGGTCCTCCGGCGGCAGGGTGTTTTCAAGTACTTCGGTTTCCACCCAGCCGTTTGTGCCGAAGCTGGTGTCCAGCTCGCCGGCGCCGGCCAGTGCCTGTTGTGAGCCCAGCATGAGCAGAGCGCTGAATCCAATGGCAAGATTCGCGCGATTGCAGAACCGGTTGATGCGATAACGGTCCGGCGTCGCCCTGGATGACCCCATCATAATTCCCCCTTGTTTTATGTTCAGACATCGCCTGGCGCGGACGCACCGGTAACGATATTTCCTCATTAAGGGAAGAGTAGGGCTGGGTTGTGTGCTGCACATCCCCCAAATTGGTTAGGGTGTTTTGTATAGGCTTGCGGATTGGCGGGAGGCTACCTGAATCAGGGCATGAAGCGTGCCGGCTTTGGTGTTGCCGGTTTCTTTCGCATCACAGAAACCCGTTCCGGCCCCGGCAGGCGTTCCGGGCGGGCCTTCCTGGCCGTCGAGTGGTCTGTTCGGTGGATATAGTGCCGGATTCGGGGCGCATTTTGCTTTAGAATGCCCGCCCAGTGTCCAGAATGACCCTTGGGTTGTACGTCATTAAGAGGTTCTCCATGGCAGTGATTATCAGCGCCCTGTTGATCTATGTGGGGTGTATTGTCTTTATCCGTATCCGCAATGCGGAGCCGTTCGGGCTCAAGCGCCAGCTGACGGACTTTTCGACCTTTATGGTGCCGTTCAACATCCCGGCCTATCTGCTGTCGAAGGTGCCCACCACTCCGCAGGTGGACAAGAAGCACTTTCCCGAGCTGCAGCTGATCGAGGATAACTGGGAAACCATCCGTGACGAGGCGCTGGCGCTTTATACCGGTGGTAATATCACCGCCAAGGATGACCTGCCTGCCAGCAGCTTCTACAAGGACGGCCGCTGGACCAGCTTTTACCTCAAGGTGTACGACAACAAGCTGCCTTCGGCCTACGAGCTGGCGCCGAAGACCATGGCCCTGCTGGATCAGATTCCGACCATGAACATCGCCCTGTTCGCGGTATTGATGCCGGGCAAGAAGCTGAACCGTCACCATGACCCCTTTGCCTACACCCTGCGTTATTCCATGGGCCTGAGCACGCCCAATGACGAGGGTTGTGGCCTGACCATCAACGAGGATGATTACATCTGGCGCGATGGCGACAGCGTGGTATTCGATGAAACCTATATCCACTCTGCCTGGAACAACACGGACAAGCCCCGCATCATCCTGATGACGGATGTGGATCGCCCCATGAAACTGAAGTTTGTGGAGAAGATCTACTGGAGCTTCGGCTGGTTCTTCAACCGCCTGTTCTTTATTGACAACCTGAACCCCGAGCACACCGGGTTCGGCAACAAGCTCGGCAAGGGTGTGCTGGCGTACAAGCACTTCCTCAAGTCCGTGAAGCGTCGCAACAAGACCTTCTACGTGGTGGCCAAGTGGGTGGTGATTCTGGGTGTCCTCTACGCCATCGGTTCCCAGTTCGTCTGAGCGGATGTTTTGGTGCCGGCTGTTATGGTCGGCACGTGCTCTTCCTGCGTAACAGGTCTCATATTCCCGCGTTTTTACCCGTCTGGCTGCCTTGGCTTTGACGCGGCTCCATGCCACCATGCCTATGCATGAAATTGGCAGGATAAGAATAATGATAAGGAATGTCATAGCCGCCGCATTGATGCTGGAAGCCGCATCGGCAGTGGCCTCTACTCCCGTTAGCGTGTTACCCGCCGGTGGCTTTTCGGCCAGCGGCGATCTCTCCCTCAAGAAAGGCAGTATCCCTGTGAGCTGCAAGACCACGTTTGATGGTGAAGTCGGTAGCAGTGGCCATATCACTGTCACGGCTGTCCATTTCGGTGGTTTCAACCCCCTTTGCAAGAGCATCAAGGCGCTGGGCCTGCCGTGGCAAGGGCAGGTAGATCATCCGGGCCAGCTCACGGTGGAAGATATGCAGGTCAAGGTGAGGGTGCCGCTGTTGGGCGGGGTATGTGGCCCAGGGCCGGTAACCCTGGCCTGGACCAACGACAATGCCGGGGCCACCTTTGATGCCGTGACGTTGGGACCCGACTGCGCCATGGATGGCACCATGATCACGACGCCACCGGTTCAGATTCGGCCAAGTCAGCACTCCCCTGAGGCAGGTTGAGTGCCGGGATGTACGCACTCTGCAGTATTGACGTATGCGCTTTGTAATTCAGTCCCTGCGGCTGTTTCCCTGTTGCGGCCTGCACCGTAAAATCGACGGTTTAACGGGTTATACCCGGTCAGATATCAACAGGTAAGGATGACACACATGCAGAACGTGGTGGCGATTCCCGCGAACCCGGCGCTGGTCAACAGCACCGAAGATTTTCTTCATGCCATAGAGCACGACCGCAAGGATTGCGCCGAGAAGTTCATACACATGGTGGATCACCTGACTGACCGGGTGATCAGTCTGTTCCTGGTGGAACCTGCCAACATGGCAAACCTGTCTGGTGGCCAGAAAAAGGTCATCGACTTTGCCGTGTCTACTGCGGGCAAAGCCTCCAGCATGCTGACTCGACAGATTTTCAAGAAGGTCACCAACACCGAGTTTGCGCCGGTGGTGGCCAATGTGAAGGACATGTACTGGCAAGCCGGTGAAGAGAATGGCGATCACCCATACATCGCGTTCCCGGTAGATGATGCCTTTGCCGCCGATTTCAGCAAGGCGTCAGCACTGTGTGCGGAAGGCCGCGGCACAGAAGATCTGGCGCTGGTCACCCGGGTGATGGGCGACCTGGCAGACAAGATCATTGATGAGGTGTTTGTCGTGAACACCAAGAATGTGAAGGTCGGCTTCGTGACCCAGAAAGCCCTGAATGTGGGCGTGGATGGTAGCCGGAAGGCGGTGCACTCCGTGAACAACAAGGTGCTCAAGGATCTCAGCGATGAAGAGCTGAAGAACTATATGGGGCACTATGCATCACTGCTGATGCAACGATAACTGTATCGTAATTTGCATCGCGCAATAAAAAAGCCCGCCTATTCCAGGCGGGCTTTTTTTGTGCCCGTGCGTTAGGCCCCGGCCTTCGCCTGCGGGCGGCTCCCGCTGGGGCGACGACGCCGGCGTTGCTGGCCGTTGCCCCCGCCGGGTTTGTTGCCGTTGGCGCGGGCAGGGCGGTTGCCTGCCGGGCGTGCCTCTTGCTGGCCTCCCTGTTTGCGAGGCTGGCCCTGAGGTTGCGATTGCCGTTGAGACTGGCTCTGGCCTTCACCGGGCTGCTTGGGCTTTTTGGGGCGCTTGCGCTTCGGGGCCTGGAGTGGACGCGCCTGGGGCAGCGCATCGCCGGGCTCAAAGCCAGCCACGGGGCGACGTTCCAGATGCTGCTGAGTCAGCCGCTCAATATCGGTAAGTTGCTGGAACTCGTCCGCACTGACCAGAGAGATGGCCTGGCCGGTGGCACCGGCGCGACCGGTACGGCCGATACGGTGTACGTAATCTTCTGGCACGTTGGGCAGGTCCACGTTGACCACCTGCGGTAATTGCTCGATATCGAGCCCGCGGGCGGCGATATCGGTGGCGACCAAGGCGCGGATCTTGCCTCCCTTGAAGTCGGCCAGGGCACGAGTACGGGCATTCTGGCTCTTGTTGCCATGAATCGCTGCCGCTTCAATGCCGCTGGCTTCCAGCTGTTTGGCCAGCTTGTTGGCGCCGTGCTTGGTGCGGCTGAATACCAGCACCTGGTACCAGTTATGTTCCTGGATCAGGTGCGTAAGCAGCGCAGGCTTGCGCTTCTTGTCCACCGGGGCTACCCATTGGGAAACCAGCTCGGTGGTGGTGTTGCGCGGGCTCACATCAATCTCCACCGGGTTGTTTACCAGGCCTTTGGCCAGAGCACGGATATCCGGTGAAAAGGTGGCCGAGAACATCAGGTTCTGTCGCTTCGGCGGGAGTTTGCTGAGGATCTTGCGGATGTCATGGATAAAGCCCATGTCGAGCATGCGGTCTGCTTCATCCAGAACCAGCACTTCCAGCTTGTCGAACTTCACCGCGTTTTGCTGGTAAAGGTCCAGCAGGCGGCCGGGCGTGGCCACCAGAATGTCGACACCACCGCGAAGGCGCTGCATCTGAGGGTTGATCTTGACCCCGCCAAACACCACCGAGGACTTCAACGGCAGGTGCTTGCCGTAGGTGGCCACGCTTTCGGCCACCTGGGCAGCCAGTTCCCGGGTCGGGGTCAGCACCAGGGCGCGCACCTGATTGTGGCCCGCAGGTTGGCCGGAACGCAGAAGCTCCAGCAACGGCAGGGTAAAGCCTGCGGTCTTGCCGGTACCGGTCTGGGCTGCTGCCATCACGTCCCTGCCTTCCAGCACTGCCGGAATGGCCTGGGCCTGAATGGGGGAGGGAGTATCGTAGCCCTTGTCGGCAACAGCGTTTTGCAGGGCTTCGCAAAGCCCAAGTTCGGAAAAGTGCATCAGGGGTCAAGCCAGCGCGAAATGGGCGGCAAGCCTACCTGATTCGGCCCTTTGGCACGAGGGGTATTTGCGGCGGGGAGACCGGCGGCATCAGGCCGCCTGGGTGTCCTGGCTCTGGTTTTGCACGGATTCCCAGCGGCCATGGGTATCGGCATGGGCATCTTCAAAAATGGCATCCAGGTCGTTTGGCATCCATTCCAGATCCAGCATTTCTTCGTTTTCCATGGTGCGCCCCTTGTGGGTTGGGATGAGTCATGAACTGATGTACATACTCTAGGCGGGGAGGGCGAAGGAAACTGTTGCGCCGTTGTAAGCTTTTTCTTACAGAGTGTGAGGCGTGTTGCTGATGTGCAGTGCATGTAACTGCATTTGGTGTCTTGGGTGTTGCGATAGAACTGTCGCAGGAGCCTGCCTGCAGGCGATCCGAGTCAAGGCGAGGTAGGGATTCCACAAGCGAGTTTCGAAAATCAAAAACCGACGGCCATACAACAGGCTTGGGGTTTAGCCTTTCGAAACTCGCTTCTGATTTCCTCGCTCAGGCCCGGATCGCCTGCAGGGAAGTTATTCGCTTCGCTCACCCCTTCGGGGCCGAACTCCGTGCGTTACTCCGCTACGCTACGTTCCTGCAGCGGCTTCGTGGCGAGGGCAGGAATCAGCACTGGGCAAGGATCGCCTGACGCACACAGTGCAGCACGCCAGTGGGCCAGTCATCGGCCAGGTACTCCTTTATCTGGCGATAGCTGAAGGTGTCCTCGGCCAGATTCGGTTGGCTGAGAAGGGCGTCCTGAATGATGCCGATTTCCACGTCGCTGAGGCCAAGCGCCTGTTCCAGTCCGAGCTGGCCAGCGGCGATCAGTTGCCCCAGCTCCCGGTACACGGTCTGCTCGTTCAGGTTGTGCTGGCGGGCAATCGCTGCCGGAGCCATGTTGGCCTGGGCAAGGGCAAGAATGTCGTTGCGGTCCGGGCCCTGAGATTCGGCCACGCCAGGGGGGGCATCGTCGCCATTGAGCACGGCGAGGAATTCCTCCCCGTATCGTTCCAGCTTGCGATCACCGACCCCGCTGACTGCCGCCATTTCGCGACGGTTGCGCGGCCGGATGGCGAGCATGTCCATGAGCGTGGCGTCATGAAAGACCACGTAAGGTGGCACGCCTTCTTCTTCCGCCAGCCGCTTGCGGCAGGCGCGCAGCGCTTCCCACAGGGTACGGTCGGTATCGGCAATATTGGCGTGGCTCTTGCGGGTAGCGGCTTTTCTGGCTTTGGCGATTTCCTTGCGCAGATGCAGCGGCTGTTCGCCACGGAGGTAAGGGCGACAGGCGTCGGTGAGTTTGAGGGCTCCGTAGCCGTTCATGTCCACACTCAGCAGCCCCCGGGCCACCAGCTGGCGATAGATACTTTTCCACTGGTCGGCACTGAACTCCCCTCCAATGTTCCAGGTGGAGACATGGTCATGGCCGGCACTGGCGATCTTGTCACTGCGATTACCAATCAGCACATCGATCAGGTGGCCGGCACCGTAACGCTGGCCGGTGCGGTAGACGCAGCTCAACGCCTTCTGAGCGGCGACACTGGCGTCGAAGGTTTCCGGCGGGTTCAGGCAGGTGTCGCAGTTGCCGCAAGGCTGTTCCAGTGTTTCATCAAAGTAATGCAGCAAGGCCTGGCGGCGGCAGTGGGTGACCTCGCACAGACCGAGCATGGCTTCCAGGCGCTGGTTTTCATTGCGCTTGTGCTGATCGCTGCCGTTGCTTTGGGCGAGCATCTGTTTGAGTTTGATGGCGTCTTCCAGCCCATAGGCCATCCAGGCAGTGGCCGGTTCGCCATCCCGACCCGCACGACCGGTTTCCTGATAGTAGGATTCGACGCTCTTGGGGAGATCCAGATGGGCGACAAAGCGCACATCCGGCTTGTCGATACCCATGCCGAAGGCAATGGTGGCGACCATGACAATGCCGTCCTCACGTAAAAAGCGCTGCTGATGCTTCTCACGCACATTGGCGGCAAGGCCGGCGTGATAGGGCAGTGCGTTAATGCCCTGCTGGCACAACCACTCAGCGACGGTCTCCACCTTGTTGCGCGACAGGCAATAGACCACACCGGCATCGCCATCATGTTCGCTGCGGATGAAGCGAAGCAGCTGGTTACGGGCGCCGTCCTTGCGTTCAATGCGGTACTGGATATTGGGGCGGTCGAAGCTGGAGACAAAGTGGCGCGCCTGAGTCAGGTCCAGGCGTTCCGCAATTTCTGTGCGGGTACGTTGATCGGCGGTGGCGGTCAGCGCGATGCGTGGCACCGTGGGAAATTCACGGTGGAGCAGGGACAGTTGCAGGTAATCATTGCGGAAGTCATGGCCCCACTGGGAAACACAGTGGGCCTCATCAATGGCGAACAGGGCAATGTCGACCTGTTTGAGCAATGACAGGGTGCGTGGCTGAATCAGTCTCTCCGGGGCGATGTAGAGCATATCCAGCTCGCCCCTGAGGAGATCATCTTCCAGCCGCCGCACCTGTTCAAAATCCAGGGTGGAGTTCAGGAAGGCCGCGCGCACCCCCAGGGCCTTGAGCGCATCCACTTGATCTTGCATGAGAGCAATCAGTGGGCTGATGACGACGCCGATGCCGCTGCGCACCAGCGCGGGAATCTGGTAGCAAAGGGATTTACCACCACCGGTGGGCATCAGCACCAGGGCGTCATCGCCTTTTACTAACGTGTCGATAATGGCTTGCTGTTCACCACGGAACTGGTGATAGCCGAAGACATGCTGGAGAACGGAGTGGGCGTCAGATTGCATGGGCGGAGTATACCGGTAGCGTCCCCCGACTGACATCCATCTGACCGTCGAGTGTGCTAGGTTGCAGTGCGATATTCACCAATTCTTGAGTCAGCCATGCAGGATATCTTTCGTCAGTTTCTGGTGTTGGGCCTGGTCAGCTTTGGCGGTCCGGCCGCCCATGTGGGGTATTTCCATCGCCGGTTTGTGGAGCAGCTGAAGTGGCTGGATGAGGCCGAGTTTGCCCGTTTGATGGCGCTGACCCAGTTTCTGCCGGGGCCAGCTTCCAGTCAGCTGGGTTTTGCTATTGGCCGGGTGCGAGGTGGCGTGCCGGGGGCGTTTGCCGCCTTTGTCGGGTTTACCTTGCCGTCCTTTCTGATGATGGCGCTGCTGGCCATCTATGCCTCATCTCTGCCGGAGTGGCTTCAGGGTGGGGCGATCACCGGGCTGAAATGGCTGGCGGTGATGGTGGTGGCGGATGCGGTGTGGAACATGGGAAAGCGCTTCTGTGCTTTACCTCTGACGCGGGCGTTGGCGGTGATGGTGGCAGCCCTGTTGCTCTTTTGGCCGACCCTGTCCGGGCAGGTGCTGGCGTTACTCGCCGCCGCAGCGTTGGGGTGGAAGGCGTTGCGGCCGGCGGATGATCAACCTGCTACCGCAACAGAGGGGGCTGCCGTCTGGCGGTGGAAACCGCTGTTGCTGTTTGCGACTCTGGCGCTGGTGCCGATGGTGCTGGGTGGCAGCGTCTGGGCGCTGTGGGGTGATTTTTTCGCGGCCGGTTCGCTGGTCTTTGGTGGTGGGCATGTGGTGTTGCCCCTGTTGCAGGAGCTGGTTGGAAGCCAGTTGGAGCCTGACCAGTTTCTGACGGGATATGCCGCAGCCCAGGCCGTGCCTGGCCCGATGTTTTCCCTCGCGGCCTATCTCGGCGCGGCACTGCTGCCTGCCAGCCCGTGGCTGGGTGCTCTGACGGCAACGCTGGCGATCTTTCTACCCGGTTTTCTGCTTGTTTTGGGAGTAATGGAAGGATGGCAGTGGCTGTCCTCGCGACCGGCATTGGCTGGGGCGGTGGCAGGTATCAATGCTGCTGTGGTGGGGCTGCTGCTGGCGGCGCTTTACCAACCTGTGTTCGTTTCTGCCGTAAACGGATTCTGGGACTGGGTAGTCGTGCTCGGCGGCTTTTGGCTGTTGCGCAGTGGCAAGCTGCCATTGTGGGGGATGGTGCTGGGGATGGCGGGGCTAGGGGTGGTGGCTGAGGTGCTATAGGCGCGCTCCACGTTACCCCGAACTCTCCGGGTCGGAGCTCCACTTGGGGTGCGAATCGCACAGTGGTTGTGGTTTCCACCCTCGGTGATATGGCTCCTGCTGATATGTCCGCGCACGATGTCGCGTGTGTGTTCTCGACGAAGAAGCCCAAGCGGGTAACGCGACCTCCTTCTGACCCCGACTTCGTTCCTCGACTCACGCTGAGGGAAGCTGCCGTCCTGATGGCGCAGTCAGGGCTTGTCAGAGCCTGATCAACTGCACCGCGCTTTTCAACTTTGAACTTTCAACGTTTGCCTCATCCCAGGCTCGACCACCGGACTTGCCTGAAAACCGGAACCGTGGTTCACTTCTTGTGAAGAGATGAATGTGGATTCCGATTATGGCGTACCGTGAGACCGACAATGTTCGCGCTCGCAAGGCGGCCCAGCGCGATCACCTGCTGCACAGTGCCGAGCAGCTGGTCCGGCAGGGGGGCTTTGCCAATCTGACCATGCAGACCCTGGCCAGCCAGGCGGGGGTGGGGGTGGGCACCCTCTATCGTTATTTCGAGAACAAGCCGGTGCTGGCGGCGGAAGTGTTTCGTGTCGCCACGGAGCGTGAGGTTGCGGCGGTGGCGGATGCCATGACCCTGCATGGCAACTTTGCCCGCCGCCTCACCCATGTGCTGGAAACCTTTGTCCGTCGTGCTCAGGTGGCGCCAAAACTGGCCTGGTCGCTGATCGCCGAGCCGGTGGATCCGGCGGTGGATGCGGAACGTCTCATTTATCGACAACGCTATGCGGAGCTGTACGAGCAATTCCTTGCCGAAGGAGTCAGGCTCGGCGAGCTGCCGGAGCAGGATACGGCCGTCACGGCCGCCGCCATGGTGGGGGCGATTGCGGAAGCGTTGGTCGGCCCCTTGTCAGAGCCCTTGCCCAAGTCCGGGCTGGCTGAATCGCTGACGCAATTTTGTCTGCGCGCCATCGGAGCCCGTTGTGAAACGGCATCGGCGGATTCGTCCAGGCAACCTCAATCACTGCACAAGACGGCGTAACCAGATCACGGGAGATCCCCCATGAATGCCAAGCACGAACACCTCAAGCCGGACCCTCTGGCCCAGACCCATGACGTCTTCAATCAGGCCCGGGCGCTGGAAGGCTACAACGCCTATGACACCGATACCGCATTGCGGGAAGCGGTTCGCCGCCATGGCGCGGGTTGGGCGGAGCCCGCCCTGTCTGCGCATGGGGCTAAAACCGGGACCGCAGAGATCATCGAGTGGGGTTTCCTGGCCAATGAGCACAAGCCACAGTTCTTCTCCCATGATCGTCAGGGTTACCGGGTGGATTATGTGAAGTATCACGAGTCCTACCATCGCTTGATGGCACTGGGATTGGAGTCCGGTATTCACTCCGCCCCGTGGACTGATCCGAAACCGGGCGCCCATGTGGCCCGCGCCGCAAAAAGCTATCTGCAGGCACAGGTGGAAGCCGGTCATGGCTGCCCGCTGACCATGACCTTTGCGGCGGTGCCCTCCATCAGTCTCACGCCCTCGCTGGCGAAAGAATGGCTGCCGAAAATTCTCAATAACGCCTACGACCCGCGCAACGTGCCCCACTATGAGAAAGAGGCGCTGACCATCGGCATGGGCATGACTGAGAAACAGGGCGGCTCTGATGTACGCGCCAACACGACCCGTGCCTGGGCTGTCGGCGCCGAAGGCCCTGGTGAGCCCTATGAGCTGGTAGGACACAAGTGGTTCACTTCCGCGCCCATGTGCGATGCCTTCCTGGTGCTGGCCCAGACCGAGAATGGGCTGAGCTGTTTTCTGGTGCCGCGCTGGCGTCCGGATGGCAGCAAGAATCCGATCCAGGTGCAGCGTCTGAAGAACAAGATGGGCAACGTGTCCAATGCCTCTTCCGAAATCGAACTGCGCGGTGCGCTGGGCTGGATGGTTGGTGAAGAAGGGCGTGGCGTGCCGGCCATCATTGAGATGGTGGCCATGACCCGCTTTGATTGCATGATCGGTTCTGCCGCAGGGCAGCGCCAGGCGGTGGCCCAGGCGGTAAATCATGCTGCCGGTCGGGCTGCGTTCGGCAAGACCCTGCTGGATCAGCCTCTGATGCGCAATGTACTGGCTGACCTGCAGCTGGAAGTGGAGGGCTCCCTCGCCATCGCCATGCGCATGGGGGAGGCTCTGGACCAATCCACTCTGGATCCGAAAAACGAACACGAAAAGCTGTTGCTACGACTGGGCCTGCCAGCCGGAAAATACTGGATATGCAAGCGTAGTCCCTTCCACGCCTACGAGGCCATGGAGTGTCTGGGCGGAAACGGTGTCACCGAAGATTTCATCATGGCGCGGTTGTATCGCGAGGCGCCAATCAATGCCATCTGGGAAGGCTCGGGCAATGTGCAGGCACTGGACATGCTGCGCGCTTTGGCCAAGACCCCGGCAGTACTGGAGACCTGGTTTGCTGAACTTGGCAAGACGGCCGGCAGCGATGCCCGCCTCGACAAGGCCGTGAACGCACTCAAACACGAGTTCGCTGACATGAACGACGCTGAGTATCGCGCCCGTGACATCGTTGATCGGTTGTCGCTGACCATGCAGGCCAGTCAGCTGGTGGAAGCGGGTAATGCTTCCGTGGCAGAGGCCTTTATTGCATCTCGACTGGGTGAGCACGGGGATCGTAACTATGGCACTTTGCCGAGGGGACTGGACCTGGAGACGATCCTGGCGCGGGCGAACCCGTGGATGAGCAGTTAATAGTTAATAATGAATAATCAATAATTAATAACGTCGCGAACTAGGCATTTCCCGTGGTTGAAAGCCAAGAGGCCGCGTCCAGAGTCTGGACGCGGCCTCTTGCGTTTAAGGTGCTTAGGAGCTGGCTCGCGCCAGCTATTAATTATTCATTATTCACTATTAATTAAAGTTTCAGCTTGCCCGCAATCTCGAACCACATGGCGCGGAACGCCTGCGCGCTGGGGGTGTAGGGGGCGAATTCGCCGACGGGAGCCTTGTGGTCGCCCATCTGTTCCACATGGGTGGAGTAGGGGATCCAGGTTTTCAGACCCCCTTTCATTACCTTGGGTCGTTTCACCAGCATTTCCACGTGCAGGTCGCGGTGACGGTCTACCATATTGAAAAAAGGCACTACAGTGAGATTCTTGTAGTTCTTGCTGTCGATCCAGTCCAGCACTTGCTGGAAGGCACGCACGGACAGGTGGGTCGGAATGACAGGTACAAACAGGTAATCCACTGCGGCGAAAATGCTTTCTGCAACCGGGCTGAGCGTGGGCGGGCAGTCGAGAATCACCAGTTCGTAGGATTCGCCAAGCGGGGCAATCAGCTGCTTCAGCTTGTTCTTGGCGCCACCGCCCTCCATCAGCTTGATGTCCGCATTGCGCATGGAGATATCGGCAGGAATGGCATCCAGGTTGGCCCAGCGAGTTTCCCGCTTGAGTCGCCCGATGGGTTGCTTGCCCTTGAGCAGGTTGCCCGCTTTATAGCCGTCTCCGTCGTCTACCCCAAGATAGAAACTGGCTGCGCCTTGGGGGTCCAGATCCCAGAGCAGGGTGCGATGCTTCCAGCGGGCGGCATGCCAGGCGATATTCACCGCTGAGGCGGTCTTGCCGACACCTCCTTTCAGGTTATAAAAGGCAATGGTTTGCATGGCGATCTATCCTGTCAGCAAGTCGAAAGCGGCGTTGGCGGGGTCCATACCCGTCCCTGCCCGGTACTATAGCCGTGAATGCGGAGGCTTCATACGGTGAAGAATGCGGTTCACTGCTACCTTTATTGTTAATCTCAGGCTAGCATGATCGAAGCCGATGTCCCATTTTGCCTGCCTGTCCCGGCGGCGTCAGTTTGGGGGCTCTCTTGTGATGCTGGCCGTCAGGCGTTTTAATAGCCCACCAGCCAATACCCCCCAGAGGGTAATAAGCCATAGGAACAGGTAATCAGGGTGACAGCTTCAAAACGCTATCAGGTCTTTATCAGCGCAACCTATCCCGATATGCAGGGGGCCCGGCAGGCGTTGATGTTGCCCATGATCGAAAACGGCATGATTCCCACTGGGCTCGACAGTGCTGCGGCTGACGGGAATACCCTGTTGCCGGTGATCCAGAAACTCATCGAAACCAGCGATTATTTCATCCTGATTGTTGGAGGTCGTTACGGCCACCTTTCGCCCATGGGCCTCAGCGAAATCCATCGTGAATACATTTATGCCGCCACCAAGCGCAAGCCAGTGGTGGCCTTTATCCACGACAACCCGACGCTGCTCAAGCCAGAGCAGCAGGAAGCCACCCGTGACGGACAGGTTCGCCGTGACGATTTCGTGCGCTTGCTGGAAGAAAAGGTACCGTGCTTCCGCTGGAGCACAGAGATTGGCCTCACAGAGGTGGCGCGAAAGGTACTGCCGAACCTGATGCGAGAGCATCGTGCGCCGGGCTGGGTTCGCGCAGACCAGGCAGCCACGGGCGGTGGTGCGGATACCTCCGCTCTCAAGGCCAGAATTCAGGAGCTGGAAAAAGAGCGCGAAGAGGCCCTTAGTCAATCCCGTCCGGCGTTGAAGACACTCTCCCGTGGTGCCGATCAGGTGGCGCTGGATTACTCCTGTAACGTCTATGAAGGCGGTGACTGCAAGCTGGCCATGGTCACCACCCGTATCAGCTGGGATCAGGCTTTTTCCTGTGTGGCACCGCTGATGCTGAATCCGGCCTCCGAGCCGGTGATGCAGAAGGCACTGGAAGACTTTATCGTGCGCCATGCCCTGACTGACGTGCAGAAAGATTTCCCCCGCGCCCACGCGGTGCGCAACGTGGTGTTGGCCGCCCACTCTTTCAACCAGCTGAAGATTCACCTGCGCGCTCTTGGTCTGATCACCAAGTCCCAGGAAATGGACAGCCGTGGCTTACCTCTTTGGCAACTCACCGCCCACGGCGATAACACCATGAGTCAGGTGATGGCAGTGAAAAGAACGGTGAAGCTTTAATTAATAGTTAATAATGAATAGCGTCGCGGGCCTGATCTTTTAGGCTCTGAAAACAAAGAGGCCGCGTCCAGTGTCTGGACGCGGCCTCTTGCGTTTAAGGCGCTCAAAAGCTAGCTCGCGCCAGCTATTCATTATTCATTATTAACTATTAATTGCTTTCCAACTTGCTCTTGATGAACGCCACAACTTCATCCACTGGCACATCGGTATTTTCCGCATCCCCACGTCCCTTATATTCCAGGACCCCGTTGTCCATGCCGCGCTCGGCGATGACGATGCGGTGGGGAATGCCGATCAGTTCGCTGTCGGCCAGCTTCACGCCCAGGCGCTCTTTTTCGCGGTCGTCAAACAGCACTTCGATGCCCGCAGCGGTGAGTTCTGCGTAGAGTTTTTCCGCCAGCTCACGCTCGCGCGGGCTCTTCTTGATGTTCACGGGTACCAGCGCCACGGTGAACGGGGCAATAGCTTCCGGCCACAGAATGCCACGGTCGTCATGGTTCTGCTCGATAGCAGCGGCGACCACGCGGGTAACGCCGATGCCGTAACACCCCATGGGCATGATCACGGATTTGCCGTTTTCATCCAGTACCTTGGCACCCAGTGCTTCAGAGTACTTGGTGCCCAGCTGGAAGATGTGACCCACTTCGATACCGCGCTTGATGGTCAGGGTGCCGTTGCCGTCAGGGCTCGGATCGCCTTCCACCACATTGCGCAGGTCGGCCACCTCTGGCAGCGCCACATCGCGTTCCCAGTTGATGTTGAAGAAGTGCTTGCCGTCTTCGTTGGCGCCTGCGCCGAAGTCGCTCATCACCGCCACACTGCGGTCGGCAATCATCTTGATGGGCAGATTCACCGGGCCGAGGGAGCCAGGACCGGCGCCAATGGCCTTGCGGATTTCGTCTTCGCTGGCGAATTCCATGGGGGAGGCCACGGAATCCAGTTTTTCAGCCTTGATGTCGTTCAACTCATGGTCGCCACGGACCAGCAAGGCCACCAGCGTGCCTTCCTCGGCCCCTTTCACCACCAGCGTTTTGATGGTCTTTTCGATGGCCAGATCAAACTGTTGCACCAGCTCTTCAATGGTCTTGGCGTTCGGGGTGTCGATTTTCTCCATGACGGCGCTCGGAGTCGCGCGCTCGGTGGCCGGAGCCAGGGCTTCGGCCAGCTCCACATTGGCGGCGTAGTCAGAGCTGTCAGAGAAGGCGATGTCATCTTCGCCAGAGTCGGCCAGCACGTGAAACTCATGGCTGGCGGCACCACCGATGGCGCCGGTGTCCGCTTCCACCGGGCGGTAGTCGAGACCCAGACGATCGAAGATCGCGCAATAAGCGCGATGCATGATCGCGTAGGTCTCCGCCAGGGAGTCGGTATCGGTATGGAAGGAATAAGCATCCTTCATGATGAACTCCCGCGAGCGCATGATGCCGAAGCGCGGACGGATCTCATCGCGGAACTTGGTCTGAATCTGGTAGAAGTTGGCCGGCAACTGCTTGTAGCTGTGGATCTCGTTGCGGACCATGTCAGTAATGACTTCCTCATGGGTGGGGCCCAGGCAGAAGGGGTTGTCATGACGATCGGTGATGCGCAACAGCTCCGGGCCGTAGGCCGGCGCACGACCGGACTCTTCCCACAACTCCATGGGCTGCACCACTGGCATCAGCACTTCTTGGGCACCGGCCTTGTCCATTTCCTCGCGGATCACATTCTCCACCTTGCGCAGGACACGCAGACCAGTGGGCAGCCAGGTATAGAGGCCCGATGCCAGCTTGCGAACCAGACCGGCACGCAGCATGAGCTGGTGGCTGATGACAACGGCGTCCGCCGGGGTTTCTTTGACAGTGGCAAGCAGGTACTGGGAAGTGCGCATAGGAGATGTCTGAGCCAGGTTGTTTCAAGAGCGCACCATTCTATGAGAGAAGGGCAGTTCCCACCAGCTGTGTGTCGTAATCCGGGGTGGGTTTAGTATCCGGAGTTGGCTAGTCTTGTCCTTTTTCCAGTGGAGAGCGTCATGTTGGATGCGCAACAGGTTCAACAGGTGATTTACGAAGGTCTGCCGGCGGCGTCCGAAGAGGGGTTGGTGGTGGAATCCATTTGCGATCATCGTGCCCGTGTGCGTAGTCCTTTCCGGCCTTCCACGTTGCGACCGGGGGGCTCTATCTCCGGGCCAACCATGATGGGGCTGGCGGATGCGGCCATGTATGCGGCGGTGCTGGGTGCACTGGGGCGGGTTGAGATGGCGGTGACCCAGAACCTGAACATCAACTTTCTGGCCCGTCCGGGGCAGAAGGATCTGATCGCCGAGGCAGTGATACTGCGGCTGGGGCGTCGATCAGCGGTGCTGGAAGTCCAGCTGTTCAGCGAGGGCAGTGATGACATGGTCGCCCATGTGACCGGGACCTATGCGTTGCCGGTTAGCTGACAGGAGCGAGTCACGAGTTGCGAGTTTCGAAAGGCAAAACCATCTGGTACCAACAGGTTTTGGATTTTCGTTGCTCGAAACTCGTTACTCGCAACCCCCGATGATCGCCTGGAGCGCATGCCGCTAACGTTTTGTCGGCGCTTTCGCGTGTTGAATGAAGCGAGAAGCTTGTTGCATGCCTTATCGCAATTCCTTCTCCCAGATCAGATCCAGGCTGTTGGCCTCCGAGCTGGAGCGGGCTTCCAGGTGCAGGCTGCGTGTGAGGGTGTAACGCAGCATGACGGTGGAGACGGCATCAAACAGACCGATGGCGTAGGTCAGGTAGAGACGGTCGGAAAGTTGCTTGCCAAGCATCAGTGCTGCGTCTTCCGTTTCCCAGTCGCTGCCCACGGTAATCTCATCCACGCCCAGCCGGTCGCCGATTTTTTCTGTCACCCCACTGCCTTTCTCCAGTCCGTACACGGCCAGCGCCTGAGCAATGCGGTTCGCATCGTTCTGGGTGCCCCCTTCCAGCGGCCGGCCGGTCAGCAGGTAGGACATGATCTGGCTGGGCTCCATGCCGGGGTCGGAGTACAGCGTAGCCTCGGGACTTTGCAGGGTGCCGCCGAGCTGCACGCCCACGGTAATCGCCTCGCTCGGAATCTTGCGGTAGGCGCGGATGTCCAGGCCGGGGTTGTCGGGCTGGCCCTGGAAAATCAGCTGGCCATCACTGATGGCCAGGTTCTGGCCATAGGCCCGGTAGCGTCCTTCCACGACCACCAGTTCACCATTGAGCTGGGGAGGCTGCTGGGGTTCCTGGAGAATCTGCAGGTTGCCGCCAAGGGTGGCGTTAAGGCCGAATCCGTTAAAGCTGACCTTGTCGCCGAGCGTGACGGTGACGTCCATACCGAGAGGAAACCGCTGGCTGGCGTCGCCCTCCTGGTGGACCAGGATCTGATCGTCGCTGACCGTGATGGCGCCCTCTGGCAGTTGCTCCGGATGAATGGCTGCCTCCGGAATGATGACCTGGCCACTGAGCATCATTCCCCCAAGGTCGCCTTTCAGGTACAGGTCCGGTGATACCCTCACCTGCGCATCCGGACGATCGGCTACCAGCAGTCGCTGGCCGGTGAAATGAAGGTTTAGCGCCAGTGGCCAGCGAGCGGGATCCAGATAACCATCAACTTTGAGCGTGCCACTGCCCATCAGCGCCTGCCCGGCGACGCTCAGGCGTCCCTGTGGTGAACCCTGCAATGACAAGTCGATCTTGCTCACGGCGGTACCCAGCGCGGGCACCAGGGCATAGCCGTCGCGCAATGCTACGGTGCCTTCAATGACCGGTGCCCTAAGCGTGCCGCCCAGTTGAACATCGCCATTCAATTTGCCGCTGACATCCCGCAAATCTGCGGTCAGCATTTCAACGATCGACAGGCGCTCCACCTGAAAGGATGCCTGTCCGGCCATGACCGCGTCCGCGCTGAATCCATGGGTCAGCTCTGCGTTTACCTGCCCCAGCGCCGACACCAGCGTGAGACGGGTGTGTGCCTGCTTGCCATCCAGCTGCGTGTCCAGTGCCAGTGTGTCCAGCTGCCAGGGCGGAGGGCCATCCTGCACATTGACGTTGAGCTTTGCCTGCTCGGTCCGCAGGTTGATTTCACCACGGGGAGTATCCAGAGAGCCCTCGAGATGGGCCTGGCCGTGAAGGGTCCCTTCAAGGCTGTAATCCTGACCCAGCAGGAAAGAAAACAACGCCAGGGGGAGAGCGTCGATCCGGGCGTTGAGAGCAAGCTGATGATTGCCCTGACGCGTGCCATCGGCGCACAGCTGGCTGTCCTGCTGTCGCAGGCATAGTTCACCCAGCGTCTGTTTGCTGGCGGTCAGCGAAACGTCAGTTGCGGCAACCTGAAGCCACTCCCCCAAATCGTCCTGGGCAAGCCGAGTGTTACTCAGGGCGCCTCGCCACGCTGGGGGGCGACCGCCAGCCAGGGACAGCGCGCCATCCAGTTGGCTATGCAGGGAGGTGTCGCCTTGTTGAAGATCCAGCAAGAGTTGGTGATCAGCAATCGTGCCTTGCAAGTCCAGATTGGCGGTGTCGAGTGCAGGCTGCCCTGCCAGCGTAAGATCACTGAGAGTGATGTTCAGCTGTTGTGGCTGCGGACCGATACCGAGATCCTTGAACACCGCGTTGATTGTCGCCAGTGTCATGGATGACTGACTCAACTCACTACCCGTCAGCTGTCCGCTGAAACGGGGGGACTGCGGTTTACCCTGAATCTTGAGGTTGCCGGAGATACTGCCTTGCAATCGGTTATCCAACTGGGCAAGTGAGTTCAATGTCAGTTGGCCATTGAGCTGCCACTGCGGCCAGGCTTTGCCCGTCAGCTGCAAGCGGTTGTCACCCCACTGAAGAGTGCTGTCGATGTGTAAGTTGTCGGCGTTGCCTTTGGTCTGGGCTTTCAGGCGCAAGGGTTGCTGACGCAGGGTGCCCGTGGCGGTAATGGTGCCTGGCTCCAACTGCCAGTGTTTGCCCTCCAGTTGGCCCTGGCTATGGCCATCGATATCCAGCTGGCCTTCCAGCTGCGGGGAGAAAATACCGGTGTTGATTGAGCCGCTCAGGGCCAGATCCCATTTCAACGGCTTCAGCTGGACGCTGCCCTTGCCGGTCAGGCGTTGCCTGGATTGACGCAGTGTCAGTTCGGCAATATTGAGGGTTTGATCGCCAAGTATGCTGTCTAATTTGATCTCCAGCTTTTGCGGTTCCTGATTCGGTGACTGCCGCCGCAGGGCGGTCTGGCCTTGTATCTGCAAGGCCGCGAGGGGACCATGGGTCAGCAACTTGCCGTCATCAAGCGTCAGGCCATCGTCATTTTTCAGCGGCAATGGTTGCGCCTGCCACTCGTGCAGCAGCGCTACCTGCCACTGCGCATCGCGGTATTGCAGATCACCACGGGAATGGATGCGCAGTGGCTGGAGCAGATCATGGTTCAGCCGCAGTGCGGTCAGAGGGCCTTGGGCGGTGAGTTCACCGCTGGCGAGCTGTGCATTGATTTGTTCATTCTCGGGCAGTGATTGCTGCCAGCGGATACGGCTGTCGATCGGATAGGGTGAAGACAGTTGCCCATGACCGCTGACATTCAATTGCAGATCATCCATCAGCAGCGCGTCCAGACGGGCAACCTGGAACCGCCGCCAGGCGGAGAGGCTCTCTCCCTCCAGATTCCGTATCCATCGCGTACCATTCAACTGCACGGATTCAACCGCCAGTTGCTCGATGCGAATGCCAATCGGCAGGCTAAGGCTGTCGGGCAGGGGATTGCCGGTTGTCTCCGACTGAGCGATGGCGCCAGTGTGGATACGCAGGTTGCCCAGGCTCAGGAACTCAAAGGTGAGCCAGCCCCGGGGCAGTGTTGTTGGCTTCAGGCTGGCATTGAGCTGGTCCAGCTCCAGGTTGACGGTCTCGTTGCGATAGCGGATCCCCGACAGTGACAGCGAGCCAAGCAGGTTACCCTGCCAGTCATCGACCTGCAGTTCTCCGGGGATGATATTGCTGACCTGGGTGAGCAGCCAGCGATTCCCGGGGGATGTCCCCACCAGGCCATAGACGAGCAGGCAGGCCAATAACAGTAGCAACGCCACCACGGCGAACAGCCCAATGACTGCGCGGCGAATCACAGGTCCGGCCCCATGCTGAGGTGAATCCGCCATTGCCGGTTTTCGTCGATGGCTCGGGCCGCGTCCAGACGAATGGGGCCCAGTGGTGAGCGCCAGCGAATCCCCGCGCCGGCACTGTGGCGCAGCTCATAATCCTCGATATCGTTAAAGGCATTGCCGGCGTCGGAGAATACCGC
The DNA here is from genome assembly GCF_009601165.1 of Alcanivorax sediminis. NCBI lineage: Bacteria > Pseudomonadati > Pseudomonadota > Gammaproteobacteria > Oceanospirillales > Alcanivoracaceae > Alcanivorax > Alcanivorax sediminis. The sequence continues at coordinate 231,907 of NZ_WIRE01000002.1, forward strand.
GAAGTGCCACTTCTCGGTGATGGGATGATCGAACTCGAGCGAGCCCGTGGCCATATGGCGGCCACCGATCACCTCGCCATTGGCATCTTCCGGCCCGAGTGACTCATAACCGAAGCCGCGAATGCTGGAGTCGCCACCGGCAAAGAAGCGCAATGAGGCAGGCAGCTCGGTGACGTCATTGATTTCGGTGTAACCCAGATCCATGCGCGCCAGAATTCGACCACCGATAACAGGAAACACGATCTTGCCACTGGGAGTGAACTGTACGAATGAAGAGGTGGATGACAGGCCCTGATGGGCAAAACGGATCTTGCCGCTGAGACGCCAGCCAAAGGTGGGGTAGACCGGGTCGTTGGCCTTGATACGACTGAGCTGGTAGCCCGGCATGATCAGTTCGGCCTGATCCACCTCATCGGCGATTTGCCAGGTTTCCCGCAGGTACTCCAGCGATACTGTGCTCACCCACCGGTTGTTGAGTTCGACGATGTAGTCCGCACCGGTCATCCAGCGTTCATTGGTATTGCTGTCCGTGTCTTCGTTGACGTAACTGGTATGCAAGTCCAGACGCTCATGCAGCGGATCCGAGAGCGGAATCTGATAGCTGGCCCCGGCGCCTTGCTCCACTTCGGAGAGCTGGGTTTCCGCCCGGAAGCGATGCCCCTGCCGATTGACCCTGCGGTTTTCGATACCGAGGCGGATCCGCGGCCCGGTATCGGTGCTGAAACCCACCCCTGTGAGCAGCGACCAACGATGATTGTCGCTCAGGGTGATACTGATCGGGATCACTCGGGTATTCGGGTCGGCAGCGCCTTTCTGGATGCGGGCAGCACTGAAATAGCCCGCGCCCAGATAGGCTTGCTGGGTTTCCAGCACTCGCTTGCTGTCAAAGGGCTGGCCTTCCCTGAACTGCACATAGGCATCAATGAGTGCCGGATCCAGTTCACTGCCTGACACCTCGACCTTGCCAAACCGGTAGCGTGGGCCGCTGTCCACATGCAACACGATGGTCGCTTTGCGCGTGCGGGTATCCACATTCAGTTCATGGCGTTTGAGGCTGCCTTCCATGTAGCCGCGATTGATCAGGCTCTGCTGGAGGTTTCGTTTCAGACGGGTGTAGCGATCATGTTGCAGGCGCTCGCCAATGTGCAGCGAATCTTCATCCACCAGTGCCTGGAATACCGGATCATTCGCCGCGTCTCCCTGTAAACGAATGTCCGCGCGGGCGAGGATCACCGCAGGGCCGGTGCGTACATCAAGGCTAACCGTGGCACAGGCGCCGCCGGTGTTCGCTGACAGGGTCAGCTGGCTTTCGTAATAGCCCATGGCCTGCAGCCCTTCAGTGGCATGCTTGAGAATCTGGCGACGAATCAGGCCGTACTGCGCCTTGGGCGGGTGGCAGGGATAGCCCTGAAGATTGATCAGGGCACGGATATTTTCGGTGACGATTTCGCTGGCGTCGCCTGTGATGAACAGCTCCGGTTCGTCCCGGGCAAGTACCGGGAGGGGTAACAGTAACAGCAGTACGATAATCCATGCTGTTGGCAGCTTTGGAATCAAGCCCTGGTCCTTGTCAGTCATTGCAGCCAGTGTAAGCCAAGCCGGACCGGACAAGAAATCAGTCGCTGCCTTTTTCCCGCTGGTACTGGCTCGCGCTGGGGCGCTTTTTCAGGCGCCGCTGCAAGGTGCGACGGTGGATGCCAAGCGCATCGGCGGCCCGGGAGATGTTGCCATCATGAGCCTCCAGCGTGCGCTGGATATGCTCCCACTCCAGCCGTTGCAGCGATGGCGGCGTAGCGGGGAGGGTGTTGCCCAGACTGGCAGGATCTGCGTTGATCGCTTCCAGGATTTCACTGGCGCTGGCGGGTTTGGTCAGGTAGTTGTGAGCGCCGCGGTGGGTTGCGGCTACTGCGGCGGCAATGCTGCCGTAACCGGTCAGCAGCAGCACCTTGCAGCGTGGGAAGCGGGCGAGGATCGGGGCGATCAGGTCCAGGCCATTATCCTGTCCCAGATTCTGGTCAAGGATCGCGGCATCCAGGCGCTGAAGCTGCTGGATCAGGGCTCTGGCGCTGTCCGCATCGTGGGCGATGTCGATCTGTGCGGCGCTTCGGCCCAACGCACGGGCGGTCTGCGCGGCCAGCATTTCATCATCTTCCACCAGCAGCAGTGCCAGGTTCTCAGACATGCTGCCTCCTCCCGCCGGTGGGCAGCTCAGCGACCTGATGGCGAATGCGTACCTGGGTCCACTGATGTCCGAACTCGATCTCCATGGTAGCGCCCATTTGTTCCAGCGCTGTATTCACCAGAATCAATCCCATGCCCAGTCCCTGACGTTCGGAGTCGGCATGGGCAGGGCCGTCATCACTGGCTTGCAGGGCAAACCCCTGTTCGTCCTGATCGCTGGAGATAACCCAGCGAGTGGCTCCGGCATCCATGGCGTTGTAGCCCAGATTGCTGAGAATGCGGAACCAGCTGCCGCCATCTGCCAGCACCGGGTCAACGGTCAGATCACGCTGCACATTCAAAGTGGGTGCCAGATGACGAAGTTGTTGTGACAACTGGTCAATCAGGGTGCTGAGTTGTTGAGGTCCAGCCAGATTGTCGGCGGTGTTTTTCTTCAGCCGTTGCGAGACGGTTCTGGCCAGTTGGTCAATCTGACTGACTTCACCGCGCAAACTTTCAGGCAGGTCCTGCGCGTGTTGAAGGTTGTCAGCCAGCATCACCAGCGTTCCCAAGGGGGTATTCAACTCATGGGCCTGATCCGCCAGGGTGGCGGCAATCTGGTACATGTGCTCCCGGCGGCCGGCCAGGTCCATGGCCTGCTCCTGCTGGCGCTGTTGTTGGCGCATCAGTCGCTGGATGACCTGGCCCAGTAACGTCAGCATCAACATCAGGGCCACAAACACGACCGCCATACCGACGCTGTGCAAGCCGCTCAGTTCATGACTCAGCGCATGCAGTGGTGTGTCATCCGCGGGGCGGTGATACCAGTTGAACGTGATCAGATAGCCGCTCAAGGCCAGCCCTGCCACCAGCAGACTGTTGAAAAGGGGCAAGGTAAGAGAGGCCAGTAACGCGGGGACCAGCAAGTAAAATGACAGTGGGTTGCCGGCGCCGCCAAACGACTGCAGGAGCAGGATGAACAGCACCGTATCCAGTCCCAGCTCCAGAGTCAGTAGCTGGCTTTGGTGTTTGCGGGAGCGGTGGCTGAGTAACGTAATCAGGCTGGGCAACAGCATCGCGCCCAGCCAGCTGAGTTGGCCCAGATGATAGCCGGTGTGCCCCAGGCTCTGCAGTAGCATGAGGGCCAGGGTGAACAGCAATACCAGCAGGCTGCGTAACCAGATCAGTCGCAGGCGCCAGCTTCTCAGGGAAAGGCGGTTGTCCATGGCGCTATTGTAGAGGGAAACGGGGTGGGGAGGGTGTGGCAAATTGCCTCGGTGGTTACAAGCTTCAAGCTACAACACGAGGCAAGGCCTTCCTGTGCGCAGAAAGGTAAGGGACTCCGGGCTGCCTGGTCTTAGCATCTTCTGAGAATGACGCCCCGGCAGCGCGAAGCTTTGCGCTTTACGTGTCTCGCAATGATCGCTTCGCGTTGCAGCTTGCAGCTGCTCTTCAGGGTTTCAGTAACGCCCCGTCCAACAGCTCCGCCGCAAATGCGGGTAACTTGGGATGTTTGCGATGGGTGGCCTTGTTGAGCCGGAAACCGGCTTCACGGAAGGTGCTGGCGGTGTCGCGGGTCAGCTGGCAGCCGCAGGCAAGGTGTTTCCAGGCCGGGTTGAGGCCAGTCTGAACGTGCCGTACCCAGCGTTTTTCGCTAGCCACATGCTCCAGTGCCAGCAGGGTCCCGCCGGGCTTGAGCACCCGAAACGCTTCCCTGGCAGCGGCTTGTGGGTCGGGAATGGTACAGAACACCAGGCAGGCGACCACGGTATCAAAGCTTTCATCGGCATAGGGCAGCGCCTGGGCATCGCCGGTTCGCAGGTGGAAGCGCTCCGGGTCAGGGCAGTGCCGGGCTGATTCGCGAGCCAGATCCAGCAGCGCCTCGCCGGGCTCAATACCATGAATTTCGGTGGCTTTGTCCGTGTAGAGCGGGAAATTGGCGCCGGTACCTACGCCCAGCTCCAGCACCTTGCCATGGGCTTTCTGCAACAGGTTTTCACGATCCCGCCAGACCGGGCGGGTAGCCCAGTCCAGCAGTACGGGAAAAACACGGTCTTCGTAGAGCGACATGCTTACTTCCGCTCAGGCAACACATAGTTTTCCGGATTGTTGAGCATGTCCATGCTCAACGGATCTGACAGAACACTGGTCAGGTTGCGGTCGGTCTTCTTGCTGAACTTGCGGCGCAGCTTTTCAAACTTGCGGAAACTGCGGAAGTTGAGCGCATAAAGCCGCACTTCCTGAAGGCGCTTGTAGGAATACATCACATCCAGTGCGTCCATGGAGAATTCGGGACGAATCTTCATGGCCGTTTCCAGATAGCTGATCGCCTCATTCAGGTCCCGCTTGCGGTTCATGTAGATGAGGGCGTTGGCGTATTCGTAGTTGACGATCGGGATATCCGGGGCCAGTTTCAGGGCGTCGTCAAAAGATTCTTCCACGGTAGTGGTTCGCGCGCCGTAGGTCATACGGCCGGTGAACTTGCCTACGCGGCGCATGATGCCGGCATCGACCCCGGCACGGAAAGCGTGCGCCAGCGGCTGATCTGGCATGATGGCGACCACTTCTTCAGCGCTGTTCTTGATCTTGCCGATATAACGGCGAGCGACCACGATAGGCACTGGAGATTCCTCGGCAATACGGGCGATGGCATAGGCGTAGCCCAACTTTACGCTAGCCACGATCGGCGCGACCTCAGGGTCTTCTTCCGCCTCTTTCATGACGTCAAAGTAATCTTGCGCGCGGTTAGCCACATCCTGCAGCATCATGTACTTGATGCTCTGGCGTTCAGCCAGATAGATGGCGTACATGAGCTGTGAGAACAGGGCCGGGATTTCTCCCATGGGACCCAGTTTCAGACCTTCCTCGCGAGCTTTCTTGAAGTCACCGGCGAAGAACAGCCGCCAAACCGCGACAAAGCGCTTTTCCAGCTCCTTGTAGTCGCCATCCCAGTTTTCGATACCTTCCTTCATGAAGGGGTATTTCTCGAACTGGACGCTCATGTAGTCGGCAGAGGGATAGGGTACTTTCAGACCCCGCATCAGGTAATCCCACTTGTCGCGGATCTGCTGATCATTGTAGGTGAAGTAGCTCTTCTTGTAGGGCACCTCATTCCAGGCTTCCACAAAAATGCGCTCATCTACCGGAATTTCCTGCATCTGCAGTTCTTCCGGTGTGACTTCATCCATCTCGTCGTCAGCTTCGTCATCGCGGGCGGCGAGGGCTTGCAGGCTTACGGTACAGAGCGCGACCAGGAACAGGCTGCGCCAAAGTGATTTGGAATGTGATGCCATGATTGAACGGCTCTTTCTTGTTGTTGTTTCGATAAGGGTGGCCCGCCGTGCGGTACACACGAGACCCCCTCAGGAAAGGCGTTGCTTGCCCCAATACCTAACAATGCCATGTGATGAGATTGTGAACAAGTTCCGCACGGTATGTGTTGATCTGGCGTTTTGTATGGGTTGCGTTGCAGCAGGGCGAGTAAACAGGCAAGAGCGGGGGAGGGGAGGCCAGGCCCGGGGCGGCCTGGCGGATGCCGGCTGGATCAGGCGTGACCGCCAGCGTCACGCAGGACATCTGCGTAATCATCGGATTTGGCGTGGCCTTCAATGTGGGACAGCAGGGTTCTGCCCGAGGGATCCTGAGCATTCAGGTCGCGCCCCTGCTCCTTGAAAAACACAATAAAGCGCTCGAAATCCTCGGCGCGCAGGGCGCGGTAGGCCTTTTCCAGGATGTGAAAATCGGTGGATACACCCTCTTCGCCGGAAAAGTTCAGGAATACTTGGATCTGCTCATCGGTCATCGGTTCGCCGATGACCTTCTTCTTGTCTTTGCGCTCAGCCATGGGGGCTCCTGCTTCCACATCGGGTTACTGGGCGTGGAGACGGTCTGCATGTGGGATGACCGCTGCCCTGAATCAAGGGCGCGCATTATAGAAGGTTGTGGTGGCTGGAGGCCAGAGGGAGAAAGAGGGGGGAGACTGGCCACCGGTATAGACCGGTGGCCGGGCCAGAATCAGGAGGCCATGTCCTTGAGCTTCTTCAACGGGCGGATCTTCACCGTGGTGCGTGCCGGCTTGGCAGCAAAGGTGGTTTCTTCGCCGGTGAAAGGGTTGATGCCCTTGCGAGCCTTGGTGGCAGGCTTCTTCTGGGTGACGACTTTCATCAGACCGGGCAGAGTGAACTGGCCGGCGGCACGCTTCTTCAGGTGGCCTTCCATGATCACGGCCAGCTCATCGAATACGGCGTTGACGTCTTTCTTCGCCAGTCCGGTGGTTTCGCTGATCTGGTTAACGATCTGGGTTTTGTTCATCGGTTCGGTGATGGTTTTAACTTTGCGTGCAGCAGCAGGTGCGGTTGCGGCTTTGGCAGCGGCTTTCTTCTTTGCAGCCATGGATTGCTTACCCCTTTTTGGTGTCTTCCTGATTTGTGATGACGTCTTCTGGTTGGACGTCGGCGATGCTTCCCTGATCAGGTTCGCCCCTGGACTGCAATAACTCAGAGGGTCACTGACATGGTTCGGATCTTTTATAAGGCAGGAAAATCAAGTTCACAAGCGCTCAAACTACTATTTTTCAGGGTTATTCCGAAAAAAGTGCTTCCCGGCATGCTGTTTGGCACTGGTTTGCCATGTGGCATGGCTCGCGAGCAGCGGAATCGCTATACTGTGGCGCCTTTTTCAACGGCCCGGGTTTTCGGTGGAGCAAGTGACTCCCTCAGCCGGGTTGTGAGACATCAGAAATACGAGCGGACATTGAGATGCGTAGCCAATATTGCGGTGATTTGCGAGCCTCCCATGATGGAGAAACAGTAGAGCTGTGCGGTTGGGTACACCGCCGCCGTGACCATGGCGGGGTGATTTTCCTCGACCTGCGCGACCGTAATGGCTTGGTCCAGGTGGTGTTCGACCCGGACACCGTGGACGCATTCGCGCTGGCCGATAAGGTGCGCAGCGAATATGTGGTGCAGGTAAAAGGCCGTGTGCGCATGCGTGACGAAGCGGTGCGCAACAGCAAGATGGCCACCGGTGACATCGAAGTGCTGGGCAAGGAACTGACCATCCTTAACGAAGCGGCGACACCGCCTTTCGAACTGGATGAGCATGGTGGTGCCGGCGAGGAAGTGCGCCTGAAGTACCGCTTCATGGATCTGCGTCGCCCCGATGTGCTGCGTAACTTCCAGTTCCGCTCCCGCCTGACCCACGCGGTGCGTGCCTTCCTGGAAGGCGAAGGTTTCATGGACGTGGAAACCCCGATCCTGACCCGTGCCACCCCGGAAGGTGCCCGAGACTATCTGGTGCCCAGCCGTACTCATCCGGGTAGCTTCTTTGCGCTGCCGCAGTCTCCGCAGCTGTTCAAACAGCTGTTGATGGTGGCGGGCTTTGATCGCTACTACCAGATCGCCAAGTGCTTCCGTGACGAAGACCTGCGTGCCGACCGTCAGCCGGAATTTACCCAGATCGATATCGAGGCTTCCTTCGTCGACGAAGAAGACATCATGGGTGTTGCCGAGAACATGGCGCGCAAGCTGTTCAAGGAGCTGCTGGATGTGGAGCTGCCCGAGTTCCCTCGCATGCCGTTCTCTGAAGCCATGAGCCGTTTCGGTTCTGACAAGCCGGATCTGCGGATCCCGCTGGAGCTGATTGATATCGCTGACCTGCTGGCCGGTGTGGACTTCAAGGTATTCTCAGGTCCGGCCAACGATCCTAAAGGACGCGTAGCCGCCATGAAGGTCCCGGGTGGCTGCAGCTTGTCTCGCAAGGACATTGATGGCTATACCAAGTTTGTCAGCATCTACGGTGCCAAGGGGCTGGCCTACATCAAGGTCAATGATCTGGCTGCCGGCGCAGAAGGCCTGCAGTCCCCGATCCTCAAGTTCCTCACCGAAGAGGCGATCCAGGGCATTCTGGAGCGCACCGGAGCCCAGACCGGGGACCTGATCTTCTTCGGCGCCGACAAGGCGAAGATCGTCAACGAAGCCCTCGGCGCACTGCGCGTCAAAGTGGGGCATGACCTGAACCTGGTGGAAGGCGAGTGGGCTCCCCTTTGGGTGGTGGACTTCCCCATGTTCGAAGAGGACGAAGGCCAGTTCCACGCCTTGCATCACCCCTTCACCATGCCGAGCTGCAGCCCGGAAGAGCTGAAGAGCAACCCGGAAGGTGCTCTGTCTCGGGCCTACGATATGGTGCTTAACGGCACTGAGCTGGGTGGCGGCTCCATCCGTATCCACAATCCGTCCATGCAGCGTGCCGTGTTCGAAGCGCTGGGCATCTCCGATGAAGAAGCGGACGAAAAGTTCGGCTTCCTGCTGGATGGCCTGAAGTACGGCGCGCCGCCACATGGTGGTTTGGCCTTCGGTCTGGACCGCATGGTCATGCTGATGACCGGTTGTGAGTCCATCCGTGACGTGATTGCTTTCCCGAAAACCCAGACGGCCTCGTGCATGATGACCAACGCCCCGTCCCCCGTAGACAGCAAGCAGCTGCGTGAAGTGGGTATTCAGGTTCGCAAGGAAGACAATTGAAATAACGCCAATGCGCCTCACGCAACACGCTGACGCGCCTTAATCGGCAGCGTGTTGCGAAGTGCGTGAGGCATGAAGCGGAGAATTCAATGGCAGGACATAGCAAGTGGGCCAACATCAAGCACCGCAAGGCGGCCCAGGATGCCAAGCGTGGCAAGATCTTTACCAAACTGATTCGTGAGCTCACCGTGGCTGCCAAGATGGGCGGTGGTGAGATCAACGATAATCCCCGTCTGCGCGCGGCGGTGGACAAGGCGCTGGGCCAGAACATGACCCGCGACACCATTGATCGCGCCATCAAGCGGGGTGCCGGCGGTGATGACGGCGGCAACATGGACGAGATCACCTACGAAGGTTACGGCAAGGGTGGCGTGGCGGTATTGGTCGAAACCATGACCGACAACGTGAACCGCACCGTGGCCGAGGTGCGTCATGCCTTCAGCAAGTTTGCCGGTAACCTCGGCACCAGCGGTTCCGTGGCCTTCCTGTTCAGCAAGCGTGGCGAGATCTACTTTGAGCCTGGCGTGGATGAAGATCGCTTGATGGAAGTGGCGCTGGAAGCCGGTGCGGAAGACGTGGAAGAAGTGGATGGCGGTGGCTTTCTGGTCATTACCTCCCCGGACAAGCAGTTTGGCGAAGTGGTGGATGGCCTGCGTGAAGCCGGGCTGGAATTCGCCGAAGCGGAAGTGACCATGCATCCGTCCACTGAAGCTGAGATTGATGCAGACACGGCTGAAACCGTGCAGAAAATGATCGACATGCTGGAAGACCTGGACGACGTGCAGAACGTCTACACCAACGCCAGCTGGCCGACGGAAGAAGAATAGCCACGAGCTATGAGCTTCAAGGAAAAGCAAAACCCCGGATTTTTCCGGGGTTTTTGTTTTTGATCGGAGTTGCGAGTGATGAGTTTCGAGTTGCGAAGATCAAAACCCGGCCAAGATTCGGCGATGGGGTTTTTGCCTTTCGTAACTCGCTCCTCGAAACTCGTCACTCAACCCTTCGCTCTTGTTTCTCCTCGCCAACAGCGAAGGTCTTGCCATCCCTGCCGCTCTCGACCGAACCCTTCCGCGTGTTGCATGCAGCGTGATGCGTGAAGTGTCGCCTTAACTAACTGGACATCTGGACAGCATTTAGGTACAACTGACGCAGATTTTCTATTTGTGGTCAGACAGTTATGGCATTGATTCTCGGTATCGATCCCGGTTCGCGACATACCGGCTTTGGGCTGGTCGAACATGTGGGTAACCGGTCCCGAGCGGTGGCCTTTGGCACCATTTCTACCTCCCACAAGGAGATACCACCCCGGTTGGGCGAAATCTTTGCCGGTATTGATCAGGTGGTGAAGGAATATGGCCCGGCGGAAGTGAGCATCGAGAAGGTGTTCATGGCCCGCAATGCTGATTCCGCTCTCAAACTCGGCCAGGCTCGTGGTGCGGCGATTGCCGCAGTGATGCAGGCGTCTATTCCGGTGTTCGAGTACTCGGCCCGGCAAGTGAAGCAGGCGGTGGTGGGCAAGGGCAGTGCCGAGAAAGCCCAGGTAGGGGAGATGGTTCGCCATCTTCTGGGGCTGGAGAAACGCCCCCAGGAAGATGCGGCCGATGCGCTGGCGATTGCCCTTTGTCACGCTCACATGCGTGTTACTTTGGCGCGCATGGCCGGCGCCACGGCGGTGCGCAACCGCCGCATTCGATAGATCAACGCTAACCTTTGCCGTCATTAAGGACTCAGCATGATTGGACAACTGCGTGGCACCCTGCTGGAAAAGCGCCCCCCGGTGCTGCTGCTGGATGTGAACGGAGTGGGCTACGAAGTGGAAGCCCCCATGACCGTGTTTTACGAGTTGCCGGAAACCGGACAGCCCCTCACCCTGCATACTCATTTCGTGGTGCGAGAGGATGCCCAGCTGCTGTACGGCTTTTCCAGTCGCTATGAGCGAGAGCTGTTTCGCGCGCTGATCAAGGTGAATGGCGTGGGGCCGAAAATGGGGTTGGCGATTCTGTCCGGCATCGAAGCGGACCGGCTGGCGCAGTGTATCCAGGATCAGGATTCCTCCACGCTGGTGAAGGTGCCGGGTATCGGCAAGAAGACCGCAGAACGGCTGGTGATCGAAATGAGTGACCGGCTGGACAAGATTGACGGTGCGCCTGCCAGCTTGCCTGGCCGGGTTGCCCTGACCCCGGAAGACGATGCGCGCAGTGATGCCATTGCTGCGCTGGAGGCCCTGGGCTATCGCAGCAAGGATGCCGTGGCGGCCGTCGGCAAGGTGGCAGAAGACGGCGCCAGCAGCGAGCAGCTGATCCGAATGGCACTGAAAAATCTGGCGCGATGAGCGCCGATCCCGTTTTCCGGGTGCGATTAGGCAAATCTTCGTAGTAACTGTGATACCAGCAATGGCAGTCAGGTGGTTAGCTGGGTTACGCTAGCCGCACTCGAGACAGTAATAGCAACCGGGCAGGGGCGGCATCGCCGCAAGCATGGATAACGAAAGATTGATATCGGCTGCCGTCGAAGGCAGTCAGGAAGAACAGCAGGATCGCGCCATTCGGCCATCCAGCCTGGCTGACTACCATGGCCAGCCAAAAGTCCGCGAGCGCATGGAGATCTTTATCGATGCGGCGCGCGGTCGTCGCGAAGCGCTGGACCATACCCTCATCTTCGGCCCGCCCGGCCTGGGCAAAACCACCCTTGCACATATCATTGCCCGTGAAATGGGCTGTGACCTCAAATCCACTTCCGGCCCGGTGCTGGAAAAGGCGGGTGATCTGGCCGCCATCCTGACCAACCTGGAAGAGGGAGATGTGCTGTTTGTGGATGAAATCCACCGCCTCTCACCGGTAGTGGAAGAGATTCTTTATCCGGCCATGGAAGACTACCAGCTGGATATCATGATCGGCGAAGGCCCCGCCGCCCGATCCATCAAGCTTGATCTCCCGCCCTTCACTCTGGTCGGCGCTACCACCCGCGCCGGCCTGTTGACTGCGCCATTACGTGACCGATTTGGCATTGTGCAGCGGTTAGAGTTCTATTCTGTGGAAGATCTGGCAGGGATTGTGCAAAGAGCCTGTGACATTCTGGCCATTCCCATTGATGATGCCGGAGCGCTGGAAGTGGCACGCCGCTCGCGGGGAACCCCACGAATTGCAAATCGGCTGCTGCGCCGTGTGCGTGATTACGCTCAGGTAAAAGGGGATGGGTGTATCACTGAGGCCATGGCCCAGCGTGCGCTGGATATGCTCGAGGTCGATAGTTGTGGTCTCGATAGCACCGACCGGCGCTTGCTGGACATGATTATGCACAAGTTTGATGGTGGTCCTGTGGGGCTGGAGTCGCTGGCGGCAGCGTTGAATGAAGATGCCGGCACCCTGGAAGAAGTGGTGGAGCCTTATCTGATTCAGCAGGGATTTATCCAGCGCACCCCCCGTGGTCGCACGGTTACCAACCATGCCTGGCGGCATTTTGGGCTGAAAAGACCCCGTCAGGCTGGCGATTTGTTTAATGATTGAAAAAAAACAGCAAAGTGGGGAATTTACCCTCCCGGTTCGCGTCTACATCGAAGACACTGACGCCGGTGGCATCGTTTATTACGTGAACTACCTGAAATTCATGGAGCGCGCGCGCACGGAATACCTGCGCACCCTTGGCTATCAGCATTACGCCCTGGCCGATGACAATTTTCAGTTTGTAGTTCACTCGGCCAACGTGCAGTATCGCCAACCGGCACGGATTGATGACGCCCTGCAGGTAACGGCTCGCCTCAAAAAGCTGGGTAAGGCTACGCTGCTGTTTGATCAGCAGGTGCTTCGGGGAAATACAGTGCTGTGTCAGGCGGATATCAAAGTGGCCTGCGTGACAGCGGATACACTCAGGCCGGCAGGCATACCTGCGGCTTTATACAAGAAATTTATCGCAGCCAGCGAAGGAGAAGGGCTCAATGGTTGAGGCATCCAGCATGTCGGTTGTCAGTCTGATCAGCAATGCCACCATTGTGGTGCAGCTGGTGATGGCGCTGTTGATTCTGGCGTCGCTGACGTCCTGGTACATGATCGTGAGTCGCTTCCGGGTGTTGGGCCGTGCACAAAAGGCGGGAAGGGCGTTTGAAGAAACCTTCTGGTCCAGCGACGATCTTGCCTCCCTCTACAAGAAAAGCCGTGATAACCCGCACCCTGATTCTGGAACCGAGTCCATCTTTCGTGCGGGCTTTCAGGAATTCGCGCGGCTGTCGAAAAGCTCTCGCAGTGCGGATGCCGTTATGGATGGCAGCCAGCGCGCCATGCGTGTGGCGTTGCAACGTGAGCAGACGCGCCTGACCAAGCACCTCCCATTCCTGGCCACCGTTGGTTCTACCAGCCCTTATGTGGGCTTGTTCGGCACGGTATGGGGGATCATGAATTCCTTTATGGCGTTGGCCAATGTGAAGCAGGCCACCTTGAGTGTGGTGGCGCCGGGTATCGCCGAAGCCCTGATTGCTACTGCGATTGGTTTGTTTGCCGCCATTCCTGCGGTCATGGCCTACAACCGTTTCTCCGCCCAGAGTGACTCCCTGCTCACCGAAAACGAAATGTTCGCTGAGGAATTCTCTTCCGTCCTTCATCGTCAGGCGCATGGGCGGGGAGCCTGATCCATGAGTGGCGTGAAGATAAGGGTGCCTCGCAAGCTGGTTGCCGAGATGAACGTGGTGCCCTACATCGACGTGATGCTGGTGCTGCTGGTCATCTTCATGGCCACCGCGCCGATGATGACACAGGGCATCAACGTGGACCTGCCAGACAGCAACAGCGCGCCCATCGATACAACCAAGAACGAGCCGGTGATCGTGTCAGTGAAGGCGGATGGCAGTTACTACATTAATGTGGGCAGCGATAGCCAAAAATCAGCCAGCCTGGAAACCGTCAAGGGGCATGTACTGCGTATTCACAAGCACAAGCCCGAGACCCTGTTTCTGGTGGAGGGCGATAGCAAGGTGGCCTATTCCAGCGTGATTTCGCTGATGGCTGCCCTGCAGGAGGCAGGCATTACCCAGCTGGGGCTGGTGACGGAGCCAGCAGGCAGCAATGAGTGATCGTCAGGTTGCGATTGCCTTTACCCTGTTCATTCACCTGGTGGTGTTTGGATTGCTGTTGTTTAGCTGGAGCACGGACCCAAGCCTGCACAAGGCCCCGGTGATTCCGCCCCATGTGAAAGCCACCATGGTGGAAACATCGAAACAGAAGAAGGCACCGGTGGCGAAGCCGACGCCGGAGAAAAAACCGGCACCCAAGCCAAAGCCGGTAGAAAAACCGAAGCCGAAACCGGCAGAAAAGCCAAAGCCGGTGGAGAAACCCAAGCCGAAGCCGGCGGAAAAACCAAAACCGGCGGCCAAGCCAAAACCGAAACCGGAGCCGAAACCGGCACCGAAGCCCGATCCAAAACCGGTTGTGCCGGAGATCGAGGAAGCCAGCCTGGAAGAGATGCTGGCAGACGAAGAAATTGAAATGGATCGCAAGCCTGAGCCTGCATCGGATGAGGCGGAGGATGCGGCAAGTAATGCAGATCAGTCCGATGTGGAAGTGGCCAGTCACAGTGATGCCATCCGTGCGGCAGTCAAGCAGCGGTGGCGCATACCAGGCACTTACCGCGGTCGCAATGATCTGAAAACCACCGTGCGGATTCGTACCATCCCCGGCGGTGATGTACTGGATGTATCGGTGGTCGAGTCCAGCGGCTACCCGCAGTTTGATGAGTCGGTGATCAAGGCGGTGCAGCTGGCCAGCCCGTTACCGGTGCCCTCCGGGGCCTTGTTTGATAAAGAGTTTCGCTCGTTTTTGATGATGTTTGAGCCAACAGGAGTGTCTCAGTGAGTCGTATTGCGTTGTTATTGGTGATGTTGCTCAGTACTGCCGTCGCCAGAGCAGAACTGCTCATCAAAGTGACCGAAGGCCGGGTGGATGCCGTGCCGATTGCGGTGGTGCCGTTTGCCGGTTCCCAGGGAGCCCCGGAAGATGTGTCTGCCATCGTGGCTGCAGACTTGCATCGCAGCGGCCAGTTCAAGCCGATGCCGGCAGAAGACATGCTCAGTCGTCCTTCAAAGCAAAGCGAAGTGATTTACCGGGATTTTCGTGTGCTGGGCATGGAATATATCGTTGCCGGCAGCATGAAGCCGCTGGAGAGCGGAGGCTATGAGATTAGCTATGCGCTTTATGATGTCAGCAGTGAGGTGAAGCTGCTGGAGGAGACCTATCGTCCGCCGGTTTCCCAGTTGCGCGATGTGGCTCATGCCATCAGTGACCGTATTTATGAGCAGCTCACGGGGATTCCGGGTGCGTTCTCCACCAAGATTCTTTACGTGACCCACAATCGCGGCACGGCCAATCCGTTTCAGCTGCAGTATGCCGATGCCGATGGTCACCGCGTGACGACAATCCTGCGTAGCCGTGAACCGATCATGAGCCCGGCCTGGTCGCCGGATGGCCGCAAGGTAACGTATGTGTCGTTCGAAGATCGTGGTATGCCCGCCATTTATATTCATGAACTGGCGACCACCAAGCGCGAGAAGGTGTCCAGCTTCAAGGGCATCAATGGTGCACCGGACTGGTCACCCGACGGACAGAAGCTGGCCCTGACACTGTCTCGTGACGGCAACCCCGAAATTTATATGCTGGATATCAATACCAAGGCGCTGACCCGTCTCACCAATCACTATGGTATCGATACCGAACCACGCTGGTTGCCGGATGGCGAGAACCTGGTGTTCACGTCCAGCCGCTCAGGTGGACCACAGATCTATAAACTGAACATAAATGATAAGTCCGTCCGGCGCGTCTCATTCCAGGGTGCTTATAATGCGCGCCCAGATGTGACGCCTGACGGTCGCTATCTTGTTTATGTGCACCGACGAAATGGAAATTTCAATGTCGGTGTCCAGGACCTCCAGCGGGGAACGTTCAATATTGTGACCCGCACCGACATGGATGAGTCCCCCAGTGTTGCGCCCAATGGAAGTATGGTAATTTACGGGACGCAAGACCGGGGAACGGGGGTTCTGGAAGCCGTATCCATCGATGGCAGAGTGAAAGTTGAGCTGCCGTCGAAGGAAGGGGAAGTCAGAGAACCGGCATGGTCGCCGTTCCTCTGACAGAGTATTGGGTGGGCAAGGAGTCACTCATTACTCGCCAGGTTCTCGGAGTCCAAACTTAGGAAATAATAGGAGCTTTTCATGCGTTCATTTCTCAACCCGCTGTTCGCCCTGATGTTGGCTGCCGCGCTGGCCGCTTGTTCCAGCACGCCGACTGAAGAAGACACTTCCGCTACCGATACCACCGAGCCGACTGAAGTCGCTCCGGTTACCCCGGTAGAACCGACTGCGCCGGCCAAGCCGGACACCAGCAGCATCCCGATGACTGCTGACAACTTCTACAACCATCCGTCCAACTACGACGGCACCACCAACACCAAGGTGATCTACTTCGCCTTCGACAGCAACACCGTTCCGGCTGCTGCTTTCGAAACCCTGCGTGCTCACGCTACCTACCTGAAGAACAACTCTGGCGCTAAAGTGCGTCTGGAAGGTCACGCTGACGAGCGCGGTACTCGCGAGTACAACGTTGCTCTGTCCGAGCGTCGTTCCAAGGCGGTAGAGAAGTTCCTGCGCGTTCAGGGCGTATCTGCTTCCCAGATCGAAGTAGTGTCCTACGGTGAAGAGAAGCCGGCGGCTTTCGGTCACAGCGAAATGGACTGGGCCAAGAACCGTCGTGTTGAACTGAACTACACTGCTGGCCGTCCGTAAGCGATGACAGTAGTGATGACAAAACGCCTGCTCGCAGGCGTCTTGCTCAGCTCCCTGGTACTCTGCGCACACGCGCAGGGTACTGGGCCGCTGGCCATTGAAGATCGCAGTACTGCTCGCAGTATGGCATCGGCCGCCGCTGGTCCTGCTGAAGCCAAGGCTTCCAGCATCAGTGAAGACGGCTTGCTGATGTTGATGCAACAGCAACAACAGTTCGAGGAGCAGGTCCAGATGCTCCAGGGGCAGATTGAAGAGCTGCGCCATGAACTACAGGTAATGAAGGACGCAGAGCGCGAGCGTTACCTGGATCTGGATACCCGAATCAATACTCTGGCTGAACAAGGCGTCGCCGAACAGACAGAGGGCAGTGATGCTGCAGGCCCTGCTGACCCGGAAGCGGACAAGCAGGCCTACAATGCGGCCAAGGATCATCTGGTTGGCCGAGATTTCGACGCGGCGGCTAAAGCCTTCGAGGGTTACCTCAAGGACTTCCCCAATGGCCAATACCGTGGCCATGCGCATTTCTGGCTGGGTCAGGTTTACAGCAACCAGAAGACGCCCCAGAACGACAAGGCCATGGAGCAGTTCCAGGCGGTTGTCGATAATTACCCGGATCACAGCAAGGCACCGTCCAGCCTTTATACGCTGGCCGTGATGCAGGCTCGCAGTGGCAAGGTCTCGGAAGCGAAGATCAACCTGCACAAGCTGATCAAGCAATATCCGGATTCTGCCAAGGTCGGCCAGGCGAAATCCCTTCTCGACCAACTCAAAAGCTGATTACCGACTACCGGCGGCACAGACGCCGGCAAAGGTGATAGAATCCGCCGCATTTCCGCCCCCGGCCGTGGTCTGCCACGGCCTGGCATCCAGGAGAGGCTGTGGAACTGCGTCTTACCGAAATCTTTCATTCCCTTCAGGGAGAGGCTCGCACTGTGGGCCGCCCTACGGTATTCGTGCGTCTGACAGGGTGCCCCCAGCGCTGTGTCTGGTGTGATACCGAGTATGCGTTTTCCGGGGGGGAGAAGTGGTCGCTGGATGCCATTCTTCAAGAAGTGGCCAGGTACGATGCCGGTTACGTCACGGTTACCGGCGGTGAGCCGCTGGCCCAGCCCAACTGTTTGCCGTTGCTAAGCGCACTGTGTGATCAGGGCTACGAGGTGAGCCTGGAGACCGGTGGCGCCATGGACATCAGCCTGGTGGACGAGCGAGTCTCCGTGGTCATGGATCTCAAGGCCCCAGGCTCGGCGGAGCAACACAACAACCGGCTGGAGAACATCCCGCACCTGCGGCCTCATCATCAGGTCAAATTTGTTCTCGCCGACCGCAAGGATTACGACTGGGCGCGTTTCATGCTGGATCAGCATCAACTGGCTGAACGGGTGGAAGATGTCCTGTTTTCACCGGTGCAGGGCCAGCTTCCGCCCGGCGACCTGGCAGACTGGATTGTCGCGGACCGCCTGCCGGTTCGTTTTCAGCTGCAACTGCACAAATTACTCTGGAACGATGCCCGGGGCCGCTGAGCCCGGCAATGAGGAGCTTCCCAATGAAAAAAGCGGTCGTGCTGCTGTCCGGTGGGCTGGATTCTGCCACCTGCCTGGCCATTGCTCGTGATCGGGGCTATCAGTGCCATACCATCGCCTTTGATTATGGTCAGCGTACCCGTGCCGAACTGGCTGCCGCAGAGCGTGTCTCCGGCGAACTGGGCGCGTTGAGCCACCGGGTGGTAGAGCTGGGTATGGGCAACATTGGTGGGTCTGCTCTCACTGATCACAGCATCGATGTGCCGGAGAATGGCGGTGACGGTATTCCGGTGACCTATGTGCCTGCCAGAAACACCGTTTTTCTGTCCCTGGCGCTGGGGCTCGCTGAAGTGCTGGACGCCGAGGCGATCTTCATTGGTGTGAACGCGGTAGATTACTCCGGCTACCCGGACTGTCGCCCCGAGTTTATTGAGGCTTTCCAGACCATGGCGAATCTGGCCACCAAGGCGGGGGTAGAGGGCCGGCCGATAACGGTAGAGACACCCCTCATGACCCTCAGCAAGGCCAGCATCATCCAGCAGGGTGTTGCTCTGGGGTTGGACTATGGGCTGACCGTGTCCTGTTATCAGGCTGATGCCAGTGGCAATGCCTGTGGCAAGTGCGACAGCTGCCGCCTGCGGCGGCTGGGTTTTGAGGAAGCGTTGGTCAAAGATCCAACAAACTATCAATAAAGCGGGAAAAAAATCATTTACCCCCCTTGTCAGGCGGAAATAAATCCGTATTATTTGCGCCTCCTTCGGGAGCGGGTCGTTAGCTCAGTTGGTAGAGCAGTTGGCTTTTAACCAATTGGTCGCTGGTTCGAATCCAGCACGACCCACCATATTCAAAAGGGCTGCCTTTCAGGCGGCCCTTTTTCGTTTCCGGCGTGCGCTTCCCTTCGTCATGCTTTCCCTGCCAGATTGTTAGCTGGAAACTGCCAGCTGCAAGCGGCTATGTACCTGGTTTTTCCTGTAGATGCGCTGCAGATGGGTTTTCACCGTCTTGTCGCTGATGTTGAGCTCCCGGGCAATTTCCTTGTTGCTGAGCCCGGAGCACAGGTGCTCAACGATCTCTTGCTCCCTGGGCGTCAGCTCCTCCAGTTCGGTTTGATGAGATGCGGGTTTGGCTGCCATGGGCAGGGCACGGGTAAAAGCGTCGGAAAGCAGCTTCCGGGATGACCAGATCTCGCCCGCCGCAATTTGTATGACTGCCTGAGCGATCGTCTCCACCGTACTTGCATGAGGGATAAACCCCCGGACGCCAATGCGCAGAGAGTTGATGGCGAGGTTGTCCTCGATCCTCGGGGAGTGCAGAGCGACTTTGGCGGTTGTGCTGCTCACCAGATCAATCAGCAGTTCCAGTGAAAGGCTGCGGGGATCTTCTTCGTGCACCACCGCCACCTGGATTTGTGGGTCATGCAGTAACCGGCCCGCCAGGCAAAGAGTAGTCACCCCGATCAATTCGATGCGGGGATGATGGTCGAGTGCCTGTCGAATGATGTGAAGATTTCCCTTCCTTGCGTTTTGCTCACCACTCAGGCAGATAAGCAGCACCCTGATGGGGGTAATCTGGCTCTCATCCATGGTTTGGTCCCGTTCCCTTTGTCTGTCTTTATGCAATGTCCATTCGCAATGACAGCAATGAATATAGTAGGGGATTTGTTTTGGGGTGTCTTGATCGGGAGCGTTATTAAATACCCTGATGCGCTGAATGGTATTTCTTTTAAATTTTTTTATGTCGCATTTTTCAATAGGAATAAGGGTCGGAGAAATGTCTCGCTTGTGGTGCTTCATTACGGGGAAGTCAGATTTTAATAACGCAGTGATCTAAGTCGAACAGAAATGTCATTTTGACAGGTGGGGGCAAGTAAGGATCGAATGAATGGAAATACTAGAAACGGTAAAGAGTGTCTAAATAGCGGTTAATAGAGTGTAAAGAGTAGCGCTGGCAATTCCTGTTGCGATTGATGTATGGCTCGCAGGTATAGAATGTTCATAACCCTATGTTGTGAGCTTGTGAGCGTGTTCTCAGGTTTTGCTATCAGCGAGTTCCTGGCGTAGAGAATGGTCTTATTGTTTTACAGTGAATGATATATTTCCCGCCGCTATTAACTAGTCTTTTATTGTTCAGTTTTCTTCTTTGGTGATGGATCTTGCTGCTGTGTGGCATTCGGTAAATCGGGTGGTGTGTTTTTAATAATCCCTTCGGTTGTTAATAAAATTTCATTTCATTCGTCGGTGTTTTGGACCAGATCGGGCTGGCACTGTGAACTGCAGCGCAGGCTGGTGTTTTGTTGCTGGTGACTGCTCAGAATGTGTGCGATTTTTATCTAGTTAAAAATCATTAGATGAAAACTAATTCTATTTTCTCTCGTTGCTCATGCTGCATGAGCGAACAGGTACTGCTGCGGCCTTTTTGCCGCTAAGGAATGATATTCGGAGTGGTTTGTGCATATTCTCACTAAAGTTCTCTCTCATACGTTGTCCTCTGATTCTGGTCTGGGCCGTGCCTGCCTCGCAGGGCTGTTTGTCGTTAGCTGCCTGTTGCCGCAAGCTGCCCTGGCTTCCGGTAGCCACTCACAGGTGGTTGAACTTACCCAGCAGCTGGAGTCGTTGCTGAAGGACACGTCGGAGGGGAATGAGGTCGCGTTGTCAGCCATCCAGCGGGTTGTTTTGTCACGCAGTGAGTCTCTCAAGCGGCTGATGCGCGAGTCGCCGGCCGATGTGGCGCAGTTTCAGCTTCCCGCAGCCCTGCGAGATCGGTTGCCCATGTCATTCTCGGAAAGTGTGGAAGCCCCATTCTCGCAATCCGGTGAGCTTGAAGTGGTGTTCAGGGATGAGGAAAGCGGCAAGGCACAGCTTCACTATTACCTGAAAACATCACATCAACGTCTGGAAATCCTTTTAACTGATCCCCGTCCGGGGTTGCGAACCGGTATGCAAGTGCATGCTGTGGGCACTTCGCTGGATAACCTGCTGGCGATCTCTTCCGGGGCTGATCTTGAGGTTTTGGCCTATGGCGGCACGGCCGACGGTTCGGCTTCTGGCTCTTCCGGCCTGACAGGAGCCATGGGGGCGCAACAGGTTGCGGTACTGATGGTTAACTTCACTAGTCAGCCGGAGGTGCCGTGGACTGCGCAACAGGTCGAGGAGGCGGTCTTTTTCCAGGCGAATGACTTCATCCGTGAAAATGCCTATGGCCAGACCTGGCTGGAAGGTGATGTGTTTGGCTGGTTTACCCTGAACGTGGATCCTGCGGGCTGCCCGAGCAGTGATATTGCGGTGGCGGGCAAGCAGGCGGCGAGTGAAGCAGGGATTGATCTCTCCACCTACACCAGGATCGTGTTTGCCTTCCCGGACACTGGTTGCTCCTATTCCGGCGAAGCGACCGTGGGGGGCTCACCTTCCTATGCGTGGTTTGATGGCACGATCACTAACGCAGGTGTGGTCAGCCATGAGTTGGGGCATAACCTGGGCCTGTATCATGCCCATTCGCTGGATTGTGGTGCGGATGTCCTGAACTCAAGCTGTACCGTCTTTGAATACGGAGATGTTCTGGATCGCATGGGGACGGCCACGGCCGGCCATTACAATGCTTACCAGAAGAGCCGCCTGGGGTGGGTGGGGGAGTTTTCCAGTGCGGAGCTGCTGTCTCCAACCGTGTCTGGTACTTACACCATTGAGAGCTTGAGCAGCCAGAATGCTGGCGCCAAGGCACTCCGATTCCCTCGCTCAGTCGATCCGGCTACCGGCAACACAGAATGGTTCTATGTTGAATATCGCGATGGCACTGGCGCAGATGGCTTTCTTGCGGGTAGCCGTTATGAGCCCACGGTCAGTGGTGGTGTCGTGGTTCATGTTGGCGAAGATGCTGATCCCAACAGCAGTGGCCTGCTGGACATGACGCCCAATAGTCAGAAATACGACATGGACGATTTTGCGCTGGCATTTGGCAGCAGTTTTACCGATTCCGTTTCGGGCATCACGATTTCCGTAAGTCAAAGTGCGGCGGGGCAGGCCCTGGTACAACTGGATCTTGGCGATGGTGATTCAAACGTTTGCCAGTCCGCGACGCCATCTTTACAGGTGCTGTCTGCATCCACCTCTGCAGCCGTTACCGCAGGCACCGCAGTGGACTACCGCTTCGCCGTCACAAATGAGGATGGCGCCGCGTGCCCCGGTGCCAATATTTCTCTTGTTGCAGAGGCGCTTGCCGATTGGGATGCCGTGTTTGCCGAGCCGGTATTAATGCTGGCGCCAGGGGAGCGGCAAGAGGTGATACTGACGGTTGTTTCAGCAGCGTCTTCAACGGCTGGCTATTACGATATTAATGTGAAGGCCCAACACGAAAGCGGAACACTGTCGGCCAGCCAGGTGACCTATGTCATCGAGGCTCCTTCCCAGCAGAGCGATGTGCAGGCGCCTACCCAGCCTTTGTCGTTGGCAGTCAATGTGGGGCGCAGGAAAGCGGATCTGTCCTGGCAGCCCAGTTCCGATAATGTGGCGGTGGCAGGTTACCGGGTATGGCGCAACGGCATGCTGATTGCGGATACCAGCACCAACAGTTACAGCGACTTCGATTATCAGAAAGGTATGGACTATCAGTATCAGGTAGAAGCCTACGATGCTGCGGGCAATCTTTCCGTTCCCAGTGAAATCGTTTCCACCACCGATACCAGCACAACGACTTCGGGAGGGGGCAGTAAGGGCGGAGGCAAGGGAAAGAAATAACCCGTACTTCAATCCGTCTTGATGTATCAGCATTACCTGACCAGCCTGTTCACAGGCTGGTTTTTTTTGCCTCGGGTTTTGGCCAAGGCGCTTGCTTCCATAATGACGTGTCTTCTTTTCGAGTCGATGAACGAACCGGTCAATGTTGGCTCCGGGTACTCCAAAAGGGGTAATCGCGTACTCCTTCCTGTGTATTGTCGCCCTTCGGCACAGGCCTAGAATGAATAGAGCCCCCCGAGGCACAGGGTGTTTTTGTCACAAGATTGAATCAGGAATTCCTGCAGCAATGTGAAAGGAAGGGGTATCCCTTTGCCAAAAGGAAACGTGTTGTTGCAACAGGAAGGGAAATAAATCCAGGAATGGATTTAACAAGGATTCAGGAGGAATCACGTCATGGAAACCAAGCGGATATGGAGGAGGGCAGGCAGCGTGTTCGCCACGTTGCTGCTCTTGTGTATGTGGCTGCCGGCACAGGCTGTGGATGGTGGACCGTTTGAACTGGATGGCGATGCAGTGGAGAG
This sequence comes from Alcanivorax sediminis, assembly GCF_009601165.1. Classification (NCBI taxonomy): domain Bacteria; kingdom Pseudomonadati; phylum Pseudomonadota; class Gammaproteobacteria; order Oceanospirillales; family Alcanivoracaceae; genus Alcanivorax; species Alcanivorax sediminis. The sequence continues at coordinate 255,124 of NZ_WIRE01000002.1, forward strand.
CAGCGCCGATGATTGGGAAACACTGTTTGATGGCTCGCCCAATTCAGCAACGTCGTTCACCGGCATTGTGTCTGACAGTGTTGCTGAAGACGGGCAGGATGATTTCTTTACGGGAGGAGGTTCCAAAACGCCAAATCTCATTTCTGACTGGAAGTACAAGACCGCGCCTCCTTCCGAGCCACCCGACAAGAACAATATCAGTCATGCCTATGCGGCCAACTACATCGTGGCGACCAAGCAGGTGGTCTACTTTGGTGCTGACTTGCTGGCCACCAATGGTGATGCAGAGTTGGCGTTCTGGTTTTTCCAGAACAAGATCACTCAACAAAACGGCTCTTTCGATGGAGAGCATGCCAATGGTGATGTGTATGTTGCAGTGAAATTTTCCAACGGTGGTACCCAGGCCAACATTGCCGTGTTTGAGTGGGATGACACCTGTACAAAACCCCCGGGCAACGGACCCTTCCCGGCGGGTGGCTGTGCGGCAGACAATCTGCGAGTGATTGTTGAAGAGGGGCCTGCGACCTGCGGTGGGGGCGGCGGTGATGTGGCCTGCGCCATTTCCAATGCCACCAGCGAAGAGCCATCCCCGTGGCCCTATGAGCCCAAGTCCGGCACGTCCGGATTGTTCCCCCCTACCGCTTTCTTTGAAGGTGGAATCAACATCTTTGACATCTTCGGGGAGAACAAGTGTTTTGCCAGCTTCATGGCAACCTCAGGCGCATCCACCTCATTTACCTCAACGGCAAAAGACTTTGTGTTGGATGACTTTGATGTGTGCTCTGTCGCGGCCAGCAAAACCTGCGTCAATGACAGCCAGGATGATGATGCGCCAATGGCTATTACCTATAACGTGCGTGGTTGTGCCATCAACGATGGTGGTGGTGCCATCAATGTCACCTCACTGACCAATGCTATTGGTGGTGGAGCAATCTATGATCCGATGCCCAGCTGGTATATCCCGGCAGCGGGCTTTGATCCGAGCACGGACTGCGCAGATCCCATCGCGTTGAAAACGGCCACTCAGACCGGCGCGCCCCTGGGAGACCCATCCAGCTACAATTTGCAGGCAGGCGATGCTCTCGTTTACCAGTTCCTGGAAACCACTGAGGTGAATGGGGCCCAGGATGAAGTCTTTGTTGATGCTGAAGGCACTGATGGTGCGCCGATTGATGAGGCTTCTGCCACAGCAACCTGCCCACTGCGTACCTTCGATACCGAGCTCACAGTGACCAAGAACTGTCAGGCCGACCTGGAGAGTAATGGCAGTAATTTGCTGGTCAAGATCAACTTTGGCGGCACGGTGTGCAATAACGGTGAAGTGGCGCTGACTGCGTTGATTCTCACCGACTCTCCAATGGCAGATTACATCACCCTGGATCCTGGTGATGTGCATCAAGATCCGGATGACACGCTCGGTGTGGGCGACTGCGTGAGTTATGAAGGGTATTACTACCCGAGCACAATCCCGACCGGTGATGTCTGCCCGTTCATGGATACTGTGACAGCGTCAGCCATGGCACCGATTAACAGTGCCCCGCCACAGGGAAGTGAAACAAGTTGTGTGCAGGTCAGCGGCGGGTTTGAGTGTTCCGCTACATCACCGGGCACCACTTGTGATCTGAGGGTGGTGGATGGCGACAATGACTGCAGCACTGGCCTCAATTCAGACAGTGATTGATACGCTGACAGGAGGGTAAACAGTAGGGGCAATGCGCAGCATTGCCCCTTTTTATTGGCGTGAAGCCTGCCGGGAGTGGTCTCTGGTCTGGATCACGATCGGTTATCACGGTACTGATTGTGTTTTTCCGGAAAATCATTAAGATGTGCCGCTCGGGTCGTTAGCTCAGTTGGTAGAGCAGTTGGCTTTTAACCAATTGGTCGCTGGTTCGAATCCAGCACGACCCACCATCTTCGAAAAGGCTGCCTTCATGGCGGCCTTTTTTTGTGGCCAGAGACCTGTCATGTCGTCTGGCGAGTCACCAGCTTCCCATCCTTCTCATAAAGCTCGATAACTTCCGAGGCCTTCTTGACCAGGTTCTGTGCAGTCTGGGCCATCACCTTGTTATCAAAGCGGTGGGCGGCACCCGCGTAGGCAACCCAGTTGTTTTTCCGGCCAGGGTTAAGCTTCTTGCAGGCGACCAGAAAGGCATGCTTCTGCTTGCTGTAGAGCAGGTAGCCGAGAAATTGGCTGGGAGTGTCACGGTGGCCGTTGGTGGGGTAAATAGGTACGAGGTTGCGGATCAGTTGGCCATTTTCCATGGGGCTCTCCTTGGCGCGCTCTTGATTCTCGCAGCCGTGTGGCTGGCGAGAAATGAATCATATTCACACAAGGGGCTGTTCCTGACAATTAGCCCAAAGTGGTGTGGCCAGACAGGCGGAACGCAGCTAGCGACTGGTTACGGTGCCATGCTCAAAGCGCGGTATCTCCTGTTCCCGCTCTGGCTGCCACACTGGCAACCCCGCCTGTAGCGCCAGGCCCACCATGTCTTCGGTTCCCCGGCCACCGGGAAAGGCCACCAGTGCCTGGGGACGCCCATGGTGCAGCATGCGCCGGTTGCGCATGGGGCCGGCGGCGCGCCCATGGGCTTTCCAGTTGGCGGGATAGCTCACCTGATCCATACCGGCGTCCCTGGCCCACTGGCTGGCCAGCCGGTCTGCGCCGCTGGCATCGCATGAATCAGCAGGCTGATTAATCCAGCCCGCCGCAGCCGCTCCATGCTGTCGGTAACACAGGTGCTGTCCCGATAGTCCCTGCCGCCGCACACCAGAATTCTCATAACACTGTCCATATGATCAGTTTATGAAGAAGTATAAGACTATGCGCACGGTGTTGCATCCCTGTGATGGAATGGTGGCAACCTGATAACAGGCCCCTTCAGACCCTTCACAAGCAGCTTCACGGTGCGTTGACAGGCAGGCAGTCTAAACTTGTACAAATCAATTTTTCTGTACAGGTGTGCGTCGTCATGGATACAGCAGAAAAGATCCCCGTTGGCATCAGTGCCTGCTTGCTCGGTATGGAGGTTCGCCATGATGGCGGCCACAAGCATTCCCGCTATTGTACCGGTGTGCTGGCCAAGCACTTTTCCTTTCGTTCCCTGTGCCCGGAAATGGGATCGGGGTTAAGCACTCCCCGCAAGGCGTTACGCTTGATCGAGCAGGGTGACCAGCTGCGCATGGTGACGACCGACGGACTGCGTGATCACACCGACTTGATGATGGACTTTGTCGATCGCACTCTGCCCGCTCTGGATAGCTTGCGAGGTTTCATCCTCATGGCCAAATCACCCAGCTGCGGCATGGAGCGGGTGAAGGTCTACCGGGAAGACGGTGAGCTGATGCACCGGGATGCTGCGGGCCTGTTCGCCGCCGGACTCAAGCAAGCCTACCCGCTGATGCCAATCGAGGAAGCGGGGCGGCTGAATGATGACAGCCTCCGCGAGAATTTTATCGAGCGAGTCTTCCTCTACGACGACTGGTGCCAGCTGGTCGCCGGTGGCCTGACGCCGCAGCGACTGATTGATTTCCATAGCCGTCACAAGTTCCAGCTGCTGGCGCACTGCCAGCGCACCTATCGTGAGCTGGGCCCCATGCTGGCCAATCTCAAGGCGCGCCCGCTGGAGGAGATTGCCAACGACTATATTCATGCGGTCATGGAAGCCATGAAGAAGCAGGTCTCCCGTGGCGCCCACGTCAATACCTTGCAGCATATGGCGGGGTTCCTGCGTGAGGGACTGAGCCAGGAAGACCGCACGTTGATCAACGAACAGATTGATGCCTATCTGCGCGAAGATGTGCCTTTGATCGTGCCGATGACCTTGCTGCGTGGTGCCTTGCGGAAAGTGGATCAGCCCTATCTGCAGGCACAGCGCTACCTCAATCCCTATCCGGATTCCCTGGGTTTAAGGAACCGGGTGTGAGTGAGACGGTGGTGTCGGTTACCCCTGACGATGGGGGCTACAGCATTCAGGCGGTCAGTGAGCGCTGTGGAATCAACCCGGTCACGCTGCGAGCCTGGGAGCGTCGCTACGGTTTACTCAAGCCATCACGCACCGCCAAGGGTCATCGGCGTTATTCCGAGGAGCAACTGGCGCGGGTGCAGGCGGTGGTGCAGTGGCTTGAGAAAGGCGTGCCAATCCGTCAGGTGCAGGCACTGCTGGATTCGTCCAGTGCGACAAATGAACTGACGGCAGAGCCGGTGTGGCAGGAAGCCCGGGAGCGTGCTCTTGAGGCACTGGAAAGCCTGAATCTCAGACGTCTTGAGCAGCAGCTCAACGGACTGCTGGCAGACTATGGCCATGCCCGGGTAATTACTGAATTTTCTGACCCACTGCGGGAGCAGTTGTCACTGTCGCCATCCCTTTCCTTGCAGGCGGCAATGCTGCACAGCCTGTTGACTCAAAAGTGGTCCGGCAAGGCCCTGTCACTGGCCCCCGGTCGCAAAAGAGTGGGATGGGTGCTGGTGCCCCTGGGTGATCCTCTGGCGGCACTGGAGTTGGCCATGGTCATGAACGTTCCCCTGTGGTGCCTGGATCAACCTGCGGACGTGGACGCCCTCATACAGCGTCATGCTTCCCATCCTCATTTCGGTGTTCTCTGGGTGGCCAATGCCTTGCCCAATGCGGTGCAGCGTGCCCGCTGGCTGCCCAGTGAGACACCCACATTCCCGGCCTGCATCTGGGGCCCTCTGGCTGAGCAGATGGCGGGCGATTTACCCGGCGTTCATCTGCTGGAGGGGAGTCGTACCGACGTGGCTGACGCCTTGCTCGATCATGATCTGGAGATGTCATCGTGAACCTGGTCTGGTATCGCAACGACTTGCGCATACATGCCCACCGCGCCTTGCAGGAAGCCCTGCAGGCTGAGGGCCCAGTCACTGCTGTGTATTTCATTTGCGAAGATCAGTGGGATAGCCATGGTGTTGCCCCATTGCGTCGCTGGTATGTTTTGCACAGCCTCAATGAACTCGGTGAGCAGCTCGCCCAGCGAGGTATTACGCTGCATGTGGTGGACGCTGGTGACTTTAGTCAGGTCCCCCAAAAGCTGGCCAGTCTCGTTCGGGAACACGGCGTTGAGCGCATCTTTTGTACCCGCGAATATCCGCTGAACGAACGGCGCCGCGATGAAGCCGTGGCCGCGGAGATGGACAAGCAAGGTGTCGCAATTCGTGGTTTCGATGACAGCGTGCTGGTACCGCCCACTACATTGCGCACTGGCAAGGGCACTCCCTACACGGTTTTCAGTGCCTACAAAAAGCGCTGGGATGTGTGGCTGGAGCAGCATTTCTCTATCCCGGGCCTGCCCGGGAGCATGGCAGCCAAATCGGCAAAATTTGCCGGCAAGGCCGTCGTCGACAAGGCTCTGGATCGGGTATCCGTGCCCGCTTCCCTGACCGATCTGTGGACACCGGGAGAACAGGCGGCGGCCCAGCAGCTTGAGTACTTTGTTGGCCGTCATCTCGGCCAGTACCGCAAGCATCGGGATTTCCCCTCGCTGACCGCCACCAGCAGTCTTTCTGCTGCGTTGTCTGCAGGCACGTTGTCACCGGCCAGTTGCTTCCATGCTGCGCGGCAGGCCATGTCCGATGCCGGCGCTCGCGACGGCGCTGCCTGCTGGATCGGGGAGCTGGCCTGGCGGGACTTCTATCGCCAGATCATGGCGCAGTACCCGCGATTGAGTTGGGGCAGGGCCTTCCGCCCGGAAACGGATCTGCTGGAGTGGGATAACGACGACGATCTGTTCCAGGCCTGGTGCGAAGGGCGCACCGGTTATCCGCTGGTGGATGCCGCCATGCGCCAGCTGGTGGCCACAGGCTGGATGCACAATCGCTTGCGCATGGTGACCGCCATGTTCCTCAGCAAGCACCTCTGGCAGGACTGGCGTCGGGGCGAAGACTTTTTTATGCAGCACCTGATCGACGGTGACTTCGCCGCCAACAATGGAGGCTGGCAGTGGAGTGCCTCCACCGGCACGGATGCGGTGCCGTATTTTCGTGTTTTCAATCCGGTACGCCAGAGTCAGCGCTTTGATGCTGAGGGTAAATTTATTGCCTATTGGGTGCCGGAGCTGAAAGCGCTGGACAACAAGACCATTCATGAACCCTGGAAGCAGCCTTTACTGGTGCCGGACTATCCAGCACCTATCGTGCCCCATGCGGGAGTGCGTGAGCGGGTAACGGAGTCGTTTAAGGGGGCTAAACAGGCTTATGATCAATTACAGGGGGTAGACGCATGAAGCAACGTATAGCCATCGTCGGAGCAGGAATCAGTGGCCTGACAGCAGCCTGGTATCTGGCTGAGCAGAATGAAGTGGAAGTCTTTGAAGCCGGCGATTACCTCGGGGGACATACCTGTACGGTGTCGGTGGAGCGTGACCATGGTCGCTACGCCATCGATATGGGCTTTATCGTCTTCAACGATCGCACCTATCCCCACTATCTGAAACTGCTTGATGACCTCGACTTATCAGGGCAGCCTACTTCCATGGGGTTTGCGGTGAGCGATCAACGCAATGGCCTGGAATATTGTGGCGATGGTCTGGGCGGCGTGTTTGCACGCAAGCGTGACTGGTTCAGTCCGGCCCACTGGCGTTTCGTTCGAGAGATTCTGCGTTTCAACAAGGAGGCTACCGCGCTGCTGGACGATCCGGAAGGAGATATGCCGTTAGGCGAGTACCTGACACGACACGGTTACAGTGATCGTTTCCGTCGTGACTATGTGCTCGCCATGGGCGGGGCCATCTGGTCCTGTTCGCTGGCTCAGATGGAGGCGTTTCCAGCCCGATTCTTTATCCGTTTCTTTGATCATCATGGCCTGCTGTCGCTGACCAATCGCCCGCAATGGTTCGTGGTGCCGGGTGGTTCCAACCAGTACGTATCCAGGCTGGTGGCGCGTTGCCCGGCCACTTTCCATGTGGCCACGCCGGTGCAGTCCGTTACCCGTCACGCCAGCCACGTGACCGTGGTTGCCAATGGCGAGGCAAGGGAGTTCGATCAAGTCATCTTTGCCTGCCACAGCGATCAGGTATTGCCCATGCTGCAGGACCCGGACGCCCGGGAAAACGCCTGTCTTTCCCAGCTCGGCTACCAGGAAAACGAGGTGGTGCTACATACGGATACCCGGTTGCTGCCGAAGCGGGAGCGGGTCTGGTCCAGCTGGAACGCGATGCTCATGAAGCAGGATACTGATCGCATCCAGGTGACCTACAACATGAATATCTTGCAGGGCATCGAGTCCCCCGAAACCTTCTGTGTGACCCTGAACGCCACCGACCGCATTGATCCCGCCAAGGTGCTGGAGCGTCGTCATTTTTCCCACCCGTTATTCACACCGGAAACGGAAGCCGCGCGCGAAATCCTGCTGTCAGCCAACGGCAGTAACCGCACCTGGTACGCCGGCGCCTGGTGCCGCAATGGCTTCCATGAAGACGGAGTGGTGTCAGCGCTGAATGTGGTCACCGCTCTGGGTAAAAACAGGGTGGCCGCATGATAGGCCAGGCGGTCGCCAGGGGGCGGGTATGGCACCAGCGGAATGTGCCCTTCACCCATCGTTTTGATTATCCCCTGTGGCTGGTGTGGTGTGATCTCGAACAGATCCCCGACCTGCTGGCTTCGTCTCCCTGGTGGGGGCGGGCCTGGCGGCCAGTGGTGTTTCGTGATCGGGATTTCGTTGATGGCAGTGATGCGCCGTTACTGGACAAGGTGCGCCGCCAGGCAGCGGATGCCGGTCTCGACTGGCAGCAGGGCAGGGTATGCATGCTCGGTCAGTGGCGTACCTTCGGTACATTATTTAATCCGCTGGTACTGTATCTGCATTTCCCCGAGGGTTCTGATCAGCCGGACAGCATGTTGGCGGAAGTCCAGAACACACCCTGGAAGGAAAGGCACTTCTATGCCTTGCCGCTGGCCATGGATGATGAAGGGGCGCTGGTGGTGGACCACGACAAGACGTTCCATGTCTCGCCGTTCCTGCCCATGGCGTTGCGATACCACTGGCGTCTTCACGTTGCCTTTCCCGATTTTCGCTTAATTTTGAAGGATAAAAGTGACGATGAGGTGGTGTTCGCTGCAGGTATCAACATGACGTTGATGCATCCGAATCGCTCCGTCATGCGTAATGTCATTATGGCGATGGGTGCCAGAGGGGTTGTGACCCTGAAAGGCATCTACTGGCAAGCATTCAAACTGTGGCGAAAGGGCGCGCGATTCCATCGCCACCCGCAACCACAAGATCACGGACCAAACGAAAGTGAAAGGAGAGGGTAATGCAGTCTGGTGAAAATGCATCCAACAATAGCATTGTTGCCCGCGATCAGGCCTCAGGCCTGGCCGGCGTAGCGCGCCGACTGGTGCTGAAACAATTGCAGGCATTGCCCCATGGCGCGCTGCGTATCGAAGAGCCGGATGGCACGGTGGTCAATCTGGGCGACAGTGCTGAGGCTGGCGTGATTCAGCTGCGCGACTGGCGCACCTACTCCATGATGATGAGCGGTGGTGCCCTTGGTGCCGCAGAGGCCTACATGGAAGGGGGCTGGGACAGCCCGGACCTGGTGGCGGTGATTCGCTATTTCGCAGCCAACATCCAGGCCATGCGAGCACTGGAAGGTGGCTTGGCCAAAGTGTCTAAACCGGCATTGAAACTGCTGCACCGTCACAATCGCAACTCCCTGCAAGGTTCCCGCCGCAACATCGCTGCCCACTATGATCTGGGCAATGATTTCTTCGCCCTCTTTCTCGATCGCTCCATGATGTACTCCAGTGCGGTTTATCCGCGAGCGGATGCTGGCCTGGAAGAAGCGGCAGAGCACAAACTGGATCTGGTCTGTCAGCGGCTGGAATTGCAGCCGGGGATGGAGGTGCTGGAGATCGGTACCGGCTGGGGTGGGCTGGCGATCCATGCGGCCAGACAATATGGCGTTAATGTCACCACCACCACCATTTCTCGGGAGCAGGCTCGTTACGCCCGTGAGCAGGTGAAGGCTGCAGGTCTTGAAGATCGCATTACCATCCTTGAGCAGGATTATCGTGAACTGGAAGGGCAGTACGATCGCGTGGTGTCCATCGAGATGATTGAAGCGGTGGGGGCAGAGTTCCTGCCCAGTTACTTCAAAGTGTTGGGCGAAAGGCTGAAGCCTGAGGGCAAGTTGTTGCTACAGGCCATTACCGTGCCGGATCAGCGATACGATTACGCCCGCAAGCAAGTGGATTTCATCAAGCGCTATATCTTCCCGGGCGGTTTCCTGCCCAGCGTGTCGGTGATGACCGAGCACTTCACTCGCCATACCGATCTGGTGGCTACGGAGTTGTACGACATCGGCCTCGACTATGCCCGTACCCTGCATCACTGGCGCGAGCGTTTCCTGGCGACCCTGCCGAAGATTCGCGAGCTGGGATTTGACCAGCGCTTCATTCGCATGTGGGACTATTATCTGTGCTATTGCGAAGGGGCGTTTCTGGAAAGGGCGATCAGTACCGTGCATATCGTTGCCACGGGGCCTCAGTGGCGTCCTGAATCTGACGCTAGATAAAACGTTCTGCACAGGGTTCGCCAGCGCCATGTCTATTGCGTCTGGCGCCCGTGCTTGTTTTCTGGCGTTTCCCACCATTGAAAATTACCGCTCTCAGGCGCAGTTTTAAGGTATGACGGGCGCGCTGGCCTGGTGTCAGCACTCATTGGGCAGCATTGTGGTATTATGCCCGCCTTATTTTTCGCCATCCATGTTTTGGGTGGCCTTAAGTGATTGATATCAATTGATATTTTTCTGGCGGTGATAGCAATGACTGCAGAGGCACAAGCTCTGGTACAGGCCCACCTTGCAAAGGTGGTGCAGGATGATTCGCTGACGGACGAGCAGCGACTGGCCTACCGTGAACGTATCAAGTCTTTGTTACGCGAACGTGACGCTGTGCTGGTGGCCCATTACTACACCGACCCCGAAATTCAGTCGCTGGCAGAAGAGACCGGTGGCTGTGTATCGGACTCGCTGGAAATGGCCCGTTTTGGCAAGGAGCATCCTGCTTCCACCCTGATCGTGGCTGGCGTGAAATTCATGGGCGAGACGGCCAAGATTCTCAGCCCGGAGAAGCGGGTGTTCATGCCCACCCTGGAAGCCACCTGCTCACTGGATATCGGTTGCCCCGAGCAGGAGTTCTCTGATTTCTGCGACCAGCACCCGGACCGCACCGTGGTGGTCTACGCCAATACCTCTGCGGCGGTAAAGGCCCGCGCCGATTGGGTGGTCACGTCCTCCATCGCGGTGGAACTGATTGAGCACCTGGATCGCAACGGGGAGAAAATTCTCTGGGCTCCGGACAAGCACCTGGGTAGCTATGTGCGCGACAAGGCGGGTGCCGACGTACTGTGCTGGGACGGCGCCTGCATCGTCCATGAAGAGTTCAAGGCTCAGGGCCTGCTGGATCTCAAGAAAGCCTACCCGGAAGCTGCCGTACTGGTGCACCCGGAATCCCCGGCTTCGGTGGTGGCGATTGCCGACGTCGTGGGTTCCACATCGCAGCTGATCAAGGCCGCCTGCGACATGGACAACGACACCTTCATCGTGGCCACCGACAAGGGCATCTTCTACAAGATGCAGCAGCTGGCCCCGGAGAAAACCTTCCTTGAAGCACCCACCGCCGGCTCTGGCGCCACTTGCCGCAGCTGCGCCCACTGCCCGTGGATGGCCATGAACGGCCTGCAGAACATGGTCGAGGTGCTGGAAAGCGAGAATGGCAACGGCCAGGAAATCTTCGTTGATCCGGCACTGGCAGAAAAAGCCATGGTGCCGCTCAACCGCATGCTGGATTTCGGCAAGTCCCTCAAAGGGTAAAGGGTGTCGTCAGGCTCTCGGTGCCTGAAGCTTGTGCCATCACAAGTGTGAACCCAAAGCGAGTTATGAGTAACGAGTTTCGAAAACCCGGGTTGGCCTTTCGCGACTCGATACTCGAAACTCGATACTTTCTTTTGAATTGAGTCTCCCCATGGAATACCTCTCTGACCCCTGGCTCGCTGCCGCCTTGCTGGGCGCTGGCGTTCTTGCCGGTTTTATCAACACCCTCGCCGGTGGCGGCGGGCTGCTGATTCTGCCGTTGCTGATGCTCACCGGCATGAGTGCGGCGCTGGCCAATGGCACCATGCGGGTGGGGGTGTTGATCCAGAGCATTGAGGCGGTGCGCCAGTTCAACAAGCGCGGCACCATGCCGTTCGCGCCGTTGCCGGCCATTCTGGTGCCCTGTTTGCTGGGTACCCTGGTGGGCGCGCTGGCTGCGGCGTATCTGCCGGAAGCCATTCTCAAACCGGTGCTGCTCACCACCCTGGTGGTGGTGGCCCTGATCATGGTGCTCAAGCCCAACCAGATGACTCCGGGGCCGGAAGAGATACCGTTGGTGCCCAACGATTCCCTGCCAGCCTGGATCGGGCTGTTCTTTGCCGGTGTTTATGGCGGCTTTGTTCAGGCCGGGGTCGGCTTTGTGCTGATTGCCGTGCTGGTGGGGCAAATGCGCTATGACCTGCTACGCGGCAATGCTCTGAAGCTGGCCATCACCGGCAGCTTCACCGTGCTCGCCCTGGGCATCTTTGTGTGGCGGGATCAGGTGGCCTGGCTCCCCGGCTTGCTGGTCGCTGCGGGCACCCTGGTCGGCGTGCGTCTGGGGGTTGGCTTCGCTCATCGGGTCTCGCCCAAAGTCCTCAAGCGCATCCTGCTGGTGATGGTGCTGGCGGTGTGTCTGGCGGCGGCGATCAAGGGCTGAGAAACGAGTAACGAGTTTCGAGTTACGACGCGGGATACGCCTGTGTTGAAGGTCTGCGTGGTTCACCGCGATTCTCGGCATTGGTGCGCGGGCAGGGCGTTCAAGTGCTTGCTCTAACCTGGCTCGTGTCGTAACTCGAAACTCGTCACTCGCTCCTCGTAAACCATCGCAACCGCGCCCCATGGGCGGTATACTCGGCGCTTTCCGATAGCCAGCCAAGATACCGTTTTTCCTATGAACAGTGCTGAACTACGCCAGGCCTTTCTGGACTATTTTGCCAGCCAGGGACACACCAAGGTGCCGTCCTCCTCGTTGGTACCTCACGATGATCCTACCCTGCTGTTTACCAACGCGGGGATGAACCAGTTCAAGGACGTGTTCCTGGGCCGTGAATCGCGGGATTACACCCGTGCCACCAGCTCCCAGCGCTGCGTCCGTGCCGGCGGCAAGCATAACGATCTGGAAAACGTGGGCTATACGGCGCGCCACCACACCTTCTTCGAAATGCTGGGCAACTTCAGCTTCGGTGATTACTTCAAGCGCGAAGCCATCAAGTTCGCCTGGGAATTTCTCACCGGCACCCTGGGGCTGCCGGAAGAGCGCCTGTGGGTGACGGTGCATGTTTCAGACGACGAAGCTGCTGATATCTGGCTCAAGGAAATGGGCGTCAGCGCCGAGCGTTTCTCCCGCCTGGATGAAGACAACTTCTGGCAGATGGGCGACACCGGTCCCTGTGGTCCCTGTTCTGAAATCTTCTATGACCACGGCGCGGATGTGCCTGGTGGTCCTCCCGGTTCCGAGAACGACGATCTGGATCGCTACATCGAGATCTGGAACCTGGTGTTCATGCAGTACGACCGTCAGGAAAGCGGCGAACTGGTCCCTCTGCCCAAGCCCAGCGTGGACACCGGCATGGGGCTCGAGCGTATTGCAGCGGTGCTGCAGGGCGTGCACTCCAACTACGAGATCGACCTGTTCCAGGCGTTGCTCAAGGCGGCCGCCAAGGCCACTGGCTGCAATGATCTCGAAGAGAAGTCCCTGCGGGTGATCGCGGACCACATCCGCTCCTCCAGCTTCCTGATCTGCGACGGGGTGATCCCGTCCAACGAAGGCCGCGGCTATGTGCTGCGCCGCATCATCCGTCGTGCCCTGCGCCATGGTCACAAGCTGGGGCAGGACAAGCCGTTCTTCTCCACCCTGGTGAGTGCGCTGGTAGAACAGATGGGCGAGGCCTATCCGGAACTGGCCCGTGAGCAGGCCCGCATCGAGAAAGCGCTGCTGGCGGAAGAAGAGCAGTTTGGCCGCACTCTGGCCGCTGGCATGAAGGTGCTGGAAGGCGCCATCGAAGAAATGGATGGCAAGGTGTTGTCCGGCGATGTGCTCTTTACCCTCTACGATACCCACGGCTTTCCGCCGGACCTCACCGCCGATGTGGCCCGTGAGCGTGATCTGGATGTGGACATGGCCGGTTTCGAAAAGGCCATGGAAGCCCAGCGTGAGCGTGCCCGTGGTGCGGGCAGCTTCGCCAACGATTACAGCGATCGCCTGAATATCGAATCTGTCACCGATTTCTCCGGTTACGAGAAGCTGGCGGACGAAGACGAGATTGTTGGCCTTTATCGTGACGGCGAAGCCGTGGACAGCCTCAACGCCGGGGAAGAGGGCATGGTGGTGCTGGCCAGCACACCGTTCTATGCCGAATCCGGTGGCCAGGTGGGCGACACCGGTTTCCTGGTGAAAGGGGATAACCGCTTTGCAGTGGCCGATACCCGCAAGCGTCAGTCTGCCCACATTCACATGGGTAAAGTGGAAAGCGGCGCCCTCAAGGTAGGCGACAAGGTGGCGGCGTATGTGGACGTGGAGCGTCGCAAGGCGATCATGCGTAACCACTCCGCGACGCACCTGATGCACGCTGCCTTGCGTGAAGTGTTGGGTGATCATGTCCAGCAGAAAGGTTCGTTGGTGGCCGCTGATTACCTGCGCTTTGACTTCTCCCACGGCGAAGCCGTCACAGAAGCCCAGCGCGAGCAGATTGAAACCATCGTTAATCGCCAGATCCTGGCCAATACGGCCGTATCCACCGACCTGATGGATATTGATGCGGCCCGTGACGCCGGCGCCATGGCCCTGTTTGGTGAGAAATACGATGATCAGGTCCGTGTACTGACCATGGGCAGTGATGGTTTCTCCAAGGAACTGTGTGGCGGTACCCATGTGGGCCGCACCGGCGATATCGGCTTGTTCCGGATTACTCTGGAAGCCTCCGCCGCGGCGGGTGTACGTCGTATCGAAGCCGTTACCGGCGAGAATGCCCTGGCCGCCATGCGCAAGCAGGAGCGTGCCCTCAGCGACATCGCCGCCACCGTGAAGAGCACCCCGGATAACGCCGCCGAGCGCGTGCGCAACCAGGCGCAGAAAGTGCGCGAGCTGGAAAAAGAGATTGAGCGCCTCAAGCAGAAACTGGCCAGCGGGGCAGGCAGCGACCTGTCCGATGCGGTTCAGGAGGTGAATGGTGTGAAGGTGCTGGCTACCGCGGTGGACGGCGCCGATGGCAAGACCCTGCGGGTGACCATGGACAAGCTGAAAGACAAGCTTGGCTCCGCGATCATCCTGCTGGCAGCGGTGGAAGGTGACAAGGTGGCCCTGGTGGCCGGTGTCACCAAAGACCTGACCAGCCGTTTCAAGGCCGGCGATCTGCTCAAGCACGTGGCGGAGCAGGTGGACGGTCGCGGCGGCGGTCGACCGGATATGGCTCAGGGTGGTGGTAACAATCCTGCGGCGCTGCCGGGTGCGCTGGAAAGCGTGAAGGACTGGGTAGCAGGACAGGGCTGACACGGCTTTCACCGTGGTCCAGACATGGCCGGGACACCCGCAACATGAAATCCGGGCGCGTTTCTGATAGAGTTACGCGCTCATTTTTTGCAGACAAAGCGACTTTATGGCCCTTATCGTGCAGAAATACGGCGGTACCTCTGTGGGTACTGTCGAACGCATCCAGGCCGTTGCCGAAAAGGTAGCAGGCTTCCATAAACAGGGTGACCAGGTAGTTGTGGTGGTGTCCGCCATGAGCGGTGAAACCAACCGCCTGATCGACCTGGCCAAGGGTGTCAGCGACAACCCGTCTCCTCGTGAGATGGACGTGCTGGTATCCACCGGTGAGCAGGTCACCATTGCCCTGCTGTCCATGGCGCTCCAGCGTCTGGGCCTCAATGCCCGTTCCTACACCGGCAGCCAGATTCCCCTGCGTACCGACAGCGCCCACTCCAAGGCGCGTATCGAAGAGATCGACGACAAGAAAATGCGTGCCGACCTGGATGGCGGCAGCATTGTGGTGGTCGCCGGTTTCCAGGGTGTCGATGCCCACGGCAATATCACCACCCTTGGCCGTGGCGGCTCCGATACCACCGCCGTTGCGCTTGCCGCTGCCCTGAAGGCAGACGAGTGCCAGATTTATACCGATGTGGATGGCGTTTACACCACTGATCCCCGTGTGGTGGATACCGCCCGCCGTCTCGACAGCATTACCTTTGAGGAAATGCTCGAAATGGCCAGCCAGGGCTCCAAGGTCCTGCAGATCCGCTCCGTGGAATTCGCCGGCAAATACAATGTGCCGCTGCGTGTTTTGTCCAGCTTCCAGGATGGTCCTGGAACACTTATTACCGTCGACGACGAGGTTGATATGGAAAAGCCGGTAATCTCCGGAATTGCCTTTACCCGTGATGAAGCCAAGATTATCGTGCGTGGCGCCCCGGATACTCCGGGCATTGCCTACAAAATCCTCGGTCCGGTAAGTGCTGAAAACATCGAAGTCGACATGATCGTACAGAACGTGGGCAAGGACGGCGCCGCCGACTTTACCTTCACCGTACATCGCAACGACTTCACCCGTGCCCAGGAAGCCCTGCGCAACGCCTCCGACGATCTGGGTAACCCGGAAATCATCGGTGACGACAAGATTGCCAAGGTGTCCCTGGTGGGTGTTGGCATGCGCTCCCACGCTGGTGTGGCCGCCAAGATGTTTGAAACCCTGGCCAAGGAAGGGGTGAACATCGAGATGATCTCTACCTCTGAGATCAAGGTCTCTGTGGTGATCGCCGAGAAGTATCTGGAGCTGGCGGTGCGTGCACTGCACTCCGCGTTCGAACTGGATCAGCCGGCCGGCTGATCCTTCACGGGAACTCCTGGAGCAACCTGTATACAAGACATTGCAGTCTGGTAAAAAGGAGGCTTTTCAGGGGTTCCACGGTAGAATTGGGGCGACGACCGGTAGGTTTTGCCTCTTTCACCGACAAGACTTCAGAACCTCATTCAGGCATACTGCCGCCCTCGTGCAAGGGGTGGGCAAGTGGTCCCGACCAAGGAACCGTCAATGACGGAGCCCGTTAGCCCCGGGTACGGATTGCGCTCACGGACAACAAGGACCCCAGGAGGGATCATCATGCTTATTCTTACGCGTCGAGTTGGAGAGACCCTGATGGTCGGTGATGAAGTCACCGTTACCGTTCTGGGTGTAAAAGGCAACCAGGTTCGCATCGGTGTGAACGCGCCGAAAGAGGTTGCAGTGCATCGAGAAGAAATTTATCAGCGAATTCAGCACGAAAAATCATCAGACGGTGAGTCTGCCTGATTTTTGGGCTGTATTTTCTCCGCAAAGTCGTTATCATGCGCGGCGAGTTTGGAAACAGCGCCAATCAAGAGCGTTCACTTTCCTGACTTGAGCAGTACCGCATTCCGGAGAGGTGGGTGAGTGGCTGAAACCAGTTCCCTGCTAAGGAACCATACGGGTTACCGTATCGCGGGTTCGAATCCCGCCCTCTCCGCCATATAAAGAAAAGCCCCGTAATTCAATGAGTTACGGGGCTTTTTCATTTGAGATTTGTAGCAAAGTTTTGTAGCAAAACGGTGATGGCAGGATTGATAGGCTAGGATGGGGGGTAAAACTCCGAAAAGCCTCCTGAATGGCCTGTAGTGCCCTTTTTGTTGTCTCCGCTTTACCTCCCCTGTCATGCCTTTAAAGGCCTTTCCTGTGCATCTCTAATCCGTCCATGACGTTTCAGAATCCCGGTATATCCAATTTGAATATGTGACTCTGCCCCGGCAGAATGTGTGAGCCTGTTCACGGAAGGTGGCGGGATTGTGGTTTTGCTAATACTAAGGGACTGAAATGAATACTAAGTTGAAAGCTTTAGCTCTGATTTGTGGAACGGCTGCTCTATATGCTTGCGGAGGAGGAGGCGGAAGCTCCTCTGGTGGAGGAAGCAATAACGATGGCGGTGAGGGAGGAAGTGGAGAGGCCCGTTCAGGGCAGTTCGTGGATTCTGCTGTGGCCAATATCGCTTACACAGCTTCTCCGTCTGGAACCACCGGTTTCACGGATGAAAACGGTTTCTTCGATTTTGAAAGTGGCGATACGGTGACTTTCTCTGTCCGGGGCGTTGATCTACCCCCTGTGCCAGCCACTGGTAAAGTTACTATCAATGATTTTGATAAAGTATCAACCTCCGATAGTGATGATCTTGGCCTGAATATCGCCATCCTTCTGCAATCCTTGGATAGTGATGGTGATGCCAGCAATGGCATCCAGATTCCTGATGAGACGGAAGAGACTGCTGAGAAGGCAGCTAATGTTGATTTCGATCAACCGGTTGGAGATTTTGTCAGCGACCCGAACACTGCTGGTGCAGTTGATAACGCACTGGTAACAGAAGCTGAGGCGAAAGCGCACCTTGATAGTCAGATGGAGGATTTGCTTCTGTCAGGCACTGGGGTTTGGCGCTTGTATGTGGTTGGTGAAGATCCCGGTATTCGGAACGTCACTTTTAATGATGACGGGACAATTAGCTTCACAAACGCCCAAGAGGGTGGTTGGTATAACCCTGTTGATGTTTCAGAAGAAAACACCACGGAAGGGTATACCGCAACAGCTAAAAGCCTGAAGTTCGAAAACAACCCTGATACCTTTACCTTGGTCTATGAGGGCGTTGGCGAAGAAAATGGCGAAAAGTGGGATGTATTGGTTTTTGCCGAATCAGCCACAACCTTGATTTACATGGATAACCGCCCAACTGATTTGCATGATCTCGGCAATCTCTCTGCCGAGGCGGGTGATGATTGGAATCTGCTGATCGTCAATGATGAGGGATCTGGTGTTGTGAAAGAACCTATTGGTTTCCGTGAAAATGGTCAAACGGCACCGGGCGACTACGATACGACATGGGAAAATAATGTCGATGCAGCTGACTTCTTTAATGATGAGGAAGTTAGCAGTGTAGAAGACCCAATGCTTGGTGTATTGCGTGGCGGAAATGTAGGCGATGAAGCATACCTGCTACTCGTCTCTGGTGGTGATTTGTCGCTGTTGTATATCGCCGTTACCGAAGAGGCTGGTTTTGGAGAGCAGTATTCGCTCATGACTGAAAATGAAGCTCTTGCAGACTCTATTCTTAACGCAATGAACTAAATAGCTCTTACCCCTATTGGCCCCTCTCCCCTGAGGGGCTTTTTTTTTGCCAAATTTCGACAAAATTATAGTGTATGTTCTCTTTTCTCTCTTTCTCTTAGTTCAGTAAGACGTTGTTTAGAGTTAAGACCATAACCCCTAATGTTTAAACGTCTCGCTTTGCTCGCGGGGGTAACCATTTCTGCCCTTGCGGGCAGAACTTTCCATAACTCCATCACTATTTTGACGAGCTATGGGTCAACGGCGGGAAGACCTCATGGGCTGGTTAAACCCATCCTTGCATACGCAGGCAGACACTTGAACAGTTCAGCAAACTGTCTTGTCGGATTGTCTACAGCCTCTTTGCAGTGATTGACGTTAGTATGCAGCGCTATCTGAATATACTCGTTCCAATGTGCTCTCTGGGTTCCCACACCCAGATCTAAGCCAACTTATCCATGCACAGCTACGACAAAACCCCTTGTAACTGCTGAGAATAAAACAACTATAAGAAACCCCCAAAACATCTGTTAAAATCCAAAAGTTTCTTGGGTGTAGTGAGAAAAAATTATTTTTTTGAGTGGTTTGTTTTGGCAGGACTTGAAATACAAAAAATGAGTGATAATCTTTTCTGTATGGTGTCAGTCCTGCCGCAGACCGTTTCTCACCATACCAAGAGTCGCTCAATGCGGCTCTTTTTTATTCCTATTAAAAAATAGTTTCATATTTTTTTGTTTTGTCAAATTATTTCTTCTTAAATATCAACTATTGTTTGCCACATTTTTTACCACATCAGAATAGAGCGAAGTGATATTCTAACTGTAAATTAGTGGTTTACCACATTTTGCTACTGCTCGCACAGAGCAGTGTTTTAATAAAAGTCGAGACGGCCACTTTCTCAGTGATTGAGTTGTTTTCCTTCTGCTTTAAATAAGATTAGAGTTTTTTTATTATTCTTCCTGCGGACTTGAGATCTTTTTCTGTTATCTCTGACTGAAGTTTCTTGAAACTGTTGAGTTGTTCTTCATAGTCTTGTCCTGCCTTGAATGCCTCTTCCAATTTTTCAAAAGCCAAAAGCATTGGCTGGATCTTTGTGTTGTGCAATTCTTCTAAATCTTGATATTCAGACAATCTTTCTTCTTGCTCTTTCAGATTGAGTTTCTTTGCTGTTATGTCTTTATCAAGATTGTGAACCAAACGCCTGACTTTATCGTATCTGTTGATTATTTCGCTGAGCTTCTTGCTGACAATAAACGTGTCTTTATCTAAGTGCTTTCTATTTCTCTCTCCTTTACTGATACCTCTACGAAAACCAAGGGGTTTGAATGCCTCTGCGGCCATATCTTGCATTTTCACAAAGTTATGGTTGAGCGGCAGAGTCTTGCCGTTTTCGTCCTTCCCCTTCTTCATTAAGTCTCTAAGAGGCGCTTTTTTCTTCTTAAAGTCATAATTAAAGAAGTGCACGTGAGCATGTATATTTCGCTTGAATTCGCCCGTTTTCTCGTCTGTATGACCTTCATCGAGGTGAAGCTCATAGCCTAAAGGCTGGAAGCCGAAATCTGCGTGTATCGCTTTAATATAGCGCTGCATACATTCGTCAAACTCTTTCTTTCCGGGCTTTCTCTCTTTGAATTGATCTTCTGAGAAAACGACAACGTGCTCAAAAAGCACATTCATCTTGTCCTGTGGTTTTCTTCCTGAAACGGCTTTGTATTGCGCCATACAGTCGTCTAGCGACTGGTAACGCATTCCAAAGTTATAAGGAGTGTATTTCTCTACTACGTTGGGTGAGTTGCTGTGCTTTCGGTAGCCGTGTGCCAGCACTTTCTGTGCTGCACCGCTCTTGTAGTATTGTGTTCTTACTGCGACGAAGTTCTTTTTATTCTGACTCATGCTTATCCAGTTCTTTATGATAATAAAATTATCATTTTTCAACTGGATCGCAAGAGCCAGATTTAACTCACTAAAGCATAACCCGCTCCGCTCTTGTTATGCAGTGAGCCAAAGAGGCTTCGCCCCTTCTGGAATCCCCGGAAAAGAAAAAATCAAAATCAATTAAAGCAGTGGTCGTGTTTTGTGTGGCTTAAATAAATGTCAAGCGAAGCGAGACGGCAAGCGCAATTATCCACTTGTGGACTAATTGCTACTGCTTGCACAAATTGAGTATGGCTCATTTGCTACTGCTTGCAAATTTTCTCTAATGTTCTGCTTTAGAAGAAAATTGCACGCCATCTAATGCAGTGCTTTAGTAGAGATTCAAAATATTTTTAGAGTCGATATTGCTTTGAGCTTTTGTTTGGCATTAGGCCCAGCCGAATAAACGTCAAACGTAATGGTGCCGGTCTCATGCCCTACGATTGAAGCAATCGTTAGGCCGGGTATGTCGTTATTTTGCAGTAAGGTGATGAAAGATTTTCGCAGACTGTGAAAAACGTGTTCTTCCCCATATCCCAGAGATTTTTTCAGTCTTCCAAACTGTTTGCTTAGGGAATCAGATCGCTTGCCGTACTTGTTTTTACCGGACGCTGGCAGAAGGAAATCACCATCTGCCTCTTTCGTCAGACGCTTTATCAAAGGCTTTAAAACACGATGTACTGGAACAATCCTTTCTGCATTGCTGGTTTTCCCGTCTCTTATATACAGACAATCAACCCCGTCATCATTGATCAAGTCAGAGACTTTCAACTGGCAAAGCTCTTCAATCCTTGCCCCGGTGTAGGCCCCCAGAGCAATCAGATCCGCCAGCGCCTGGCGGCGCGGCAAGGCTTGGGCAGATTGGTGAAGTTTCTGAATATCAGCAACAGTAAAGGCTTTTCGCTCTTTCTTGCGAACGCCCCTGATTTCTTCAAAGTCGTGATTCTCGAACGGGTTAGCTTGCTCTTGGTGATGTTGCTTGAACGTCTTGTCTTTCTTAATCGCCCACTTCCAGAAGCTATTCCCGGCAAACAAATGCTGTTTCTTGGTTTTGTTGGCGCAATCCAGCGTGTCTAGGTATGCCTCAATGCTTTCGTGGCTAAGGTCTCGATGGTTTTCTTCTAGCCAAACTTTGAGCTTTTTGAGTCTGCTTAACTGCATATCTACTGTTTTGCCTACTATCCCCCGTTTACGTTGGTACTCTTCAAAAGAATCCAGCCGGGTAATCGTGATTGGAGACTTTGCCCTGTAATGGCTTGGGTCTTTGAGAATCTGGCCAACTTCCTTTTGATTTACAGGGTTGATGGCTGTAACAACTTCCCCTTGCAGTAACTCAGTCAATTCCTTTTGGAACTGTACCCAGTTTGCAATATCCATCGCTTTGCCCTGATATTTCTGCACCAATGGCAAAACTGCTTCATAGTCCAGCCCGAATGAATCCAGCTCCTTCACCAGCTCAAAACTGGCCTCATTCGCTTCTTTCGTCTTTCCAAGGGCTGACAGCCGCACCGATTCATTTAAGTACGTCTCAATAGCCTGAGAGGCCAAATATGCCCCCTCTCGCTGACTTTCTCCCAAGTCAGGCGTCAAACCCCTTGCCTCAGCTATTGCGTCCCGCCATGCGCTTAAAAACGGCAATTTCAGCCGTTGGGCTTCTTGCTTCGATCCAGTCTTGAGACTTGCAGTGTATTCCCTCCGGTTTAACACCGGGCGAACGTCAGCAGGGACGGAGAGACGGACATACCAACTACCGCCCCGGAGGATGAGGTTATCGCTTGCCATAGCTGTTCAATTTTTAGCCTGATTTAGCAAAATTGTAGCAGCGGAGAGACTCATTTTGTAGCAAGAATTTGTAGCAAACCTGCCTTTAACTCCTTGAAAATAAAGAAAAACAATAACTTAACCCCTTAAAATAGAGAGTCCCGCCCTCTCCGCCATATTTTGAAAACGCCCCGCACTGCGGGGCGTTTTTGTTTCTGCCGCCCGCAAAATCTCTCCACAGCTTTTTGTAGCAGCCCAGCTTGCCTGGGCGAAGCAGGCGAAAGCCTGGCAGCAAGGTTGCGAGAGTTGGTGAGGGTGGCGACAGGAAAGCCGGGAAGAGCGGGAGGGTTGTTCATACTCGTCCGCCCCCGCCAAGAGCGGTGGTGATAGCGCAGGCGGTGGTCGCCGCTGTTTGTAAATCTCCCTAAAATTCCGGCCAGCGTTGGAACCTGCATTGGCAATCGCCATCAAATCGTTACCTTAAACCGGAGAATGGCTTTGTCTCAGACGCTGCAAGCGATAGCCGACCGACTTTACCGCATCCGCCACCTGTGGGCGGTAGTCAGTTTTGCGTTGGGGCTGGGCAGTTATTTTCTGGTGGAGCGCCAATCGTGGCTGGCGGCCGTACTCACGGGCTTCCTGGTACTCAGCTGGTTGCTGTTGCTGACAGAAGGGTTGTGGCAGCAGCGGTTTGCCGGCACGGCCATGGAAGGGATGTCGCAGGGTCTGCTCAAGTTGATGCTGCAGGCCGTGCATCAGGAAGCCTTCTTCTTCAGTTTGCCTTTCGTGCTGCTGCAATGGTCCGGGGGCGCGGAATACATTCTCTTCACCACCCTGGTCATCAGCGCCGCTCTGATGAGCATCATTGATCCGATTTACTTCTGGCTGGCCCGTCACCGTGCCCTGTATTTCGGCTTTCATGCCTGGGCCTTGTTCGTGGCTCTGCTGGTGTTGCTGCCGCTGATCTTCCATTGGGAAACCGACACGGCGCTGACCTGGGCGGGTTGGCTAACCGCCCTGTTTGCCTTGCCCAGCTTCTGGCGCTTTGGCGGGCCACGAAAATGGTTTCGCTGGGCAGGCTTGGTGGCGGTGTCAGTCATGATCGCGCTGTCCCCCCGCTGGCTGGCCCCGCTGGTGCCGCCACTGACCTTGTCCCTGCAGGATCGGGCCATGGCGCTGTCGTTCAGCCGTACTGAGCGGCGGCCACTGGTCACCGGTGAGGTCTTCACCAGCACAGAAGTGAAGGAAGGCCTCTATGCCTACACGGCGATCAAGGCCCCGCTGGGACTGGGGCAGCAGGTTTACCATTACTGGTTCCAGAATGGCGAGCTGGTGGATCGCATCCCGCTCAAGGTCTACGGCGGCCGTGATTCCGGTTTCCGGACCTGGTCCCACAAGAAACATATCCCGCTGCCCTCAGAAGGCAGCTGGCGCGTGGAAGTACGCACGGAAGACAATCAGATCATCGGCGTGATGCGGTTTTATATTACGCCAGGCGTCTGAAGCCGGGCGCCAGCGCAAACTTGCCACGAAGCCCCCTGTCGGAACCGAAGTGCAACGGAGCTAACGCACTGACTGTGGCCCGAAGGGGTCGGCGAATGGCACGCGAGCCTGACCAGACCAGGAAACCAGGAACCCTCACCTTCAAGTCGAGGGTCTGGATGGCCGTAACTCGATTACAGGCACTCGCTACCCCGCTTCAATACACCCTCGTAGTGCCCGGAAAAACACCCTCTCTATAGCAGTGCCCATAGCCCAGTAACGTACGCAGGCCGAGCGAAGTAAACGGCGCGAAGCGCAATGGCAGAATGATATCCATCGACCCTGCTCAACAGACGGGCCCATAATCTTTGTAGGATATGGCTTACAGAAAAAGCTAACCGGTTGATATAGAGTCAATTTCTGGATGGCATGAAATTGCGAGTAAGCACGATCGTGCGGGTATTATGTCGAACGTTCGCGATTTGTCAGTTGGGATACGTTCTTATTTTCAACGTAACGAGTTGTCTTTGAAGTGAAAACCAAACACAACCGCGTTGTGGCGAAAATAATTATGTCGAATTGAGTTAAGTCGATTGGTTCGTCTTAATACGCTGTTAAGTGAAAATATGACAAAGCATTGCTGTGCCGACATGGATCGTTCAATGCGCATGGATTGCGATGTCCATGAGAGCGCTTACGATTGCCCGGACGTTTTGGTCTCATATGTTCCGAGGTTTGATGAGTACGGCCTGATCATCCATGACGGCGGGACTTCTTCGATTGAAATAGTATTCTGCCCCTGGTGCGGAAGAAAACTTCCTGAGTCCAAGCGGGATCAGTGGTTTGATGAGTTAGAGAGGCTGGGTTTTGATGATCCAGCTCTGCAGGAGATACCCGATGCTTTCAAAAGCGACGCATGGTACAGGGACACTTAACAAGGCTGAGCACGCGACAAGCGCGTGTCAGCGGCGTTAAATCGTTATGAATATCGAGTCACGACTAAATGAGTTGCCAGATTTCGCTACATCCGTTGTTGAGGTGGCGCGGTCTTTGTTGAGTGTGGGAGAAATTGAAACTGGCAAGGATTATTTCAAGCTTGGAAATGACAAAGCTGTTGCCCCAATGTACTCCGCCATGACTATCTGGGACGGAAGATCTGAAGATGAGTTGGCGTCACACCTAGGCCGCTTTGATTTTGAAGTTCCCTCTATGTATAGAGAGATTTACTCAAGCTTTGCCGGTCTAAGTATTTATG
The DNA here is from genome assembly GCF_009601165.1 of Alcanivorax sediminis. Taxonomy (NCBI): domain Bacteria; kingdom Pseudomonadati; phylum Pseudomonadota; class Gammaproteobacteria; order Oceanospirillales; family Alcanivoracaceae; genus Alcanivorax; species Alcanivorax sediminis. The sequence continues at coordinate 279,721 of NZ_WIRE01000002.1, forward strand.
ACCTCGACATTTTCGGCACACTTGTTTATCCGGGCCTTCAGCCACTTGATATTGTGGCCGCGAATCAATTTTGGCGAAATCCTTACAAGTCAGGAAGACATCTCTTTCATTTCGGTGGTCGAAGCTATACAGCCTCTGATAATGCTGGGTACTTCATACGTGCTGACGCAATTGAAGTGCAGACAGAAGAGGGTGCTATCCTGGAGAAATATGATTGCCTTTCCGATTTTTTTCATAATGAAGTCGCCATTGTTTCTGCTGGAAAGGCATAGATTTAACAAGAATCTGCAGCCGACCGCTTCGCGCCGGCTGAGCTAAGCGTTAAGTGCTATGAGGCTGATACCAATAACTATGCTTCTCATTGCTTCAGCTTCTGTATTTGCTGAGCCTGATATTGAGAGTGCAGTGAGAAGCTTGTTGGCTGGGGAAGCCGCTGTTATCGAACATGTTGGGCCCAGTCTGCAAGCCAAGATTGATTCACTGCCTGATAACTGCTCAGTTGAAGTGGTTATTGGCGATGCTGAATACCCCATCGGTGATGGAGAGGCCACCCATCATTCACTCGTAGAGTGCGGAGCTTCAGGTGGTATAGGTTTGAGGCTTAAAGCGTTGGGAAGTAATGATTACCGTGTGCTTGGCTTTTGGAGTCTGTCAGGCACTTAACAAGTACCTCCAGGCCGACCTTCGGTGGCTGAGGCGGGCGTTACGTTGATTAGATCATGAGAATCTGGGTGCTTTTGGTGGTTGTCATGTTGTGCGGGTGTACTGTTCTAGCCAAGGATGAGTACATGGCTGTTTCCGATCCCGCTGGATATAAGCACTATGATTTCGAGCAACTGGATTGCTATGAAACTGAAGGCTTGGAGGTTTGCTCGCGCCCCTTCAAGAGCAAATCATTAATGATTGGTGTCGTTGTGCCAATCTGGCCGCAATTTTCCAGAGGAAGGCTTTCTTACGATATCGAGCGGGATCGCTCCGTCCGAGTTAGGAACACGTCGGAAGGTATTGCTAAGTTGGTCTTGTTCTCGTCTGCGGCTGGTTGCGAGTATGAGGAAAGCTCCATCACATGCGCAGAGCTAGATAATTTTGAGCTGATGCCTAGCGAGAGCGTTTGGATGAAACTGCCAAAGCATGATGGCCTCGAAATACGAACTGATTTTGAGGGCAAAGGAAGCATCATTCAATTGCGCACAAAGACACGGCTCAATATCCATGCCGTATCTGTGTAAAACGTAACAATAAGCAGCAGGCCGACCTTCGGCGGCTGTGCTGGGCGTTAACTCACTGAGGGAATATCGTGAACGAAGAGGAATTTTGGAAGCTGGTTGAGTCTTCAGGTTCTCCAGATAAATGTTCTCCAGATGAGCAGTGCGAACGAATAACCGAACAGCTTTCGGGAAAGTCAAAGGAAGAACTGGTGTCCTTTGCCAACATACACAGAGAGATGCTGTCTAAGGCCTATACTTGGCCGATGCTTAAAGCTAGCTTTATCATACTCAGCTATATATCAGATGACGCATTTGAAGATTTTCGAAACTGGGTAATTCTCAACGGAAAGCAACGGTTTTACGAAACCCTTGAAAGCCCTGACAAAATTGCAAGTTATATACAGGTTCAAGATCCAGTTGAAGAAGTAACAGGCGAGGCTTTGTTGTATGTGTGCGATGAAGCATGGGATGGAGACATTGAGGATTTAGAAGAAGAATATGTCTATCCAAAAGACCCGTTGATCGAAGAAGATTGGCCTTCGGAAAACGAGCTAAAACAAGAATTCCCGGAGCTATATGATCAATTCTGGGATGAAGAGAATGTCAGGACACTAAATTAAGAGTTAACAAGCGGCTCCACCGGACAAATTCTAGTGTCACCTTTTTTGTTCCAAAAAAGTCGCCAATAAAATTCCTCGGTAAGCCGGGCGTTAGGTTTTTATGAGATTAATCATCGCTTTCGTATTGTCTGCTCTGGCGCCGACGTTAGTGGTGGCGGTGCCATATTTGATAGATCAGTTTCTGCGGTACGAATTAGATGAATACATAGCGATAAGAACGGGAAAGGTTTTTATCGTGGTCTTTGTATATTCGGCTTTGCATGCAGCCATGCTTGGTTTGCCCGGCTACATGATCTTGAAAGCCCTGGGAAGGCTAAATCGTTTATCGGTCTATGTAGGAAGCTTCATTGTTGGTGCGATACCAATGAGTGTGATGTTTACGGTTGAGGCCTGGGGGCGAAATAAAGCAGATGAGGTGGTTCTTATGCTGCTTATCTTTGGGGGTATGGGGCTCATCGGTGGAATTGTATTCTGGGGAGCAAAACCTAACAAAAAGCAGCAGGGCGACCTTCGGCGGCTGTGCTAGGCGTTATATCTTAGGGAATGGTGGTCATGGGCAGGCAGGTAGAGTTTTCTGCATTTGAGGCTCTTTCCGTGCTGTGGTCAGGGTTTGAGCCATGGCAGAAGGTAGTGATCCCGGTGGTACTTGTAATGGCCGTTGGTATGGCTGCTTACCGTGGGTTTGTAGAGCGAAAGGATCCTGAGGTAAAGGAGGCCAAACGGAGCGGGCCATTCGCCTATTTTGGCCTTGGCAATGATGACCTCAAGCTGTTCCTGGTTGGCGGTGGGTTATTTATATTAATGATTGTTGCTGCTCAATTTTTGGTGGCGATATAACAAGCGATTGCGCCCATCTTCTGACTCTGGCCACGACTATAAGATTAGCAACACCACTGAGACCCAATTCATGGAAGAAAAAGTCGCTGTTTTCGGATTTCTCCGTTTCCCGCCGGCATCCATCCCTGCTGTCCGCCCCTTTCTGGCGGAATTCGTTCGGGCCACCCGCGCCAACGATGGTTGTCTTGCCTATGATGTGGCTGAGGATCTGGCCGAGCCCGGGTTGATTCGCTTTTCCGAGCTGTGGCCGGATCATGCGTCACTGGATGCGCATCTGGTGGCGCCGCATATTGTGCCCTGGCGCGCGGCCGCAAAAGAGCTTGGGTTGCTGGAGCGGCAGTTTACCGCCTATGACATAGCGGGCGCTCGGCCGGTCTAGTTCCCCGTTTTTTCGCAAAGGACATTGCATGAGAATCTATGGTGATAGCCAATCCGGGAATTGCTACAAGGTGAAGCTGGTTTGCCACTTGCTGGAACGGGAGTATGAATGGGTAGAGGTGGATATCCTGGCTGGTGAGACTCGCTCCCCGGATTTTTTGTCCCGGAACGCCAACGGCAAGATCCCCCTGTTGGATCTCGGTGATGACGGTTACCTGGCTGAATCCAATGCCATCATTAACTACCTGGCCGCAGGGTCTGCGCTTTATCCCGCAGACGCACTGACCCAGGCCAGAATCCAGCAGTGGCAATTCTTTGAGCAGTACAGCCATGAGCCTTTTATTGCGGTAGCCCGCTTTATCAACAAATATCTGGGACTGCCGCCGGGCCGTGCTGATGAGTATGCGGCCAAACAGGAAGGCGGGCATAAGGCCTTGCAAGTGATGGAGCGACAGCTGCATGGCGCGGATTATCTAGTGGGAGACGTCATTACGACGGCGGACCTCGCTCTGTACGCTTATACCCACGTGGCGCACGAGGGGGGCTTTGACCTGACTACTTACCCTGGCATCCAGGCCTGGTTGGGACGAGTGGCATCGCAACCGGGTTTCACTGAAATGTGATCCCCTTGTGTGCCGAGCAGGGATCTGTTGATGATACCTGTTTATCCTTGTTTGTAGCTCGCCAGCCAACAGGAGCCACCATGCATACACTGATTGCGGCGCTCACCTACTTTTTTCTGGTTTTTGCGGTGGGCTTTGCCCTTGCCCTGATCCGCATACCCTTTCTGGTTCCCCGGCTGGGTGAGCGGTGGGCGGAGCTGCTGGAGTTGCCTTTCATGCTGCTGGCGAGTTTTCTCGCAGCCCGCTGGCTGGTGGAGCGTTTTGTGCTGGTGACAGCGGGGCAACGTGTCGGAGCAGGCTTTATCGCCTTGACGATAATGGTGCTGGCCGAGCTGACCTTGACCGTGGCGATGGGCCAGCCGGTGGTGGATTACGTTGCGGGTCGTGACCCGGTATCCGGGCCGGCTTATCTGGTGTCGCTCTTGCTGTTCGCCTTGATGCCGCTTTTGGTGGGGCACCGTAGCGGCGCTCATCCACACTAAAACCGTTCCTGACTCAACGACGGCAGAAAAACGGTGGTGCCTGGCTGCGCGACTGCAGACCCCATCCACCGGGGCGAACACGGCTGCTGATTGTCAGCAATCCCTCCGTCACTTGGCCCCAATAGTCCGTCCGATTCCATAACTGGCGATGAGTGCGGCCAGGGCCATACAGGCCGGCTGGAGTACTGCCGCGGTACGGATAAAGGGTTGTGCCGTCAAAGGCGTGGCGTGTAAGCCATTTCGTATAGTGTTCTATTTGTGATTGCTTTCTCAGTTTATGGCTATGCCCTCTACTAGGGTGGCTTCATTGTGCACGGATCGCACATCAACACCTTTGAAGAGAGCGAGGGATCGCCATGGAAACGCTTTTTAATTTTATTCATATTCGTCCACCCGTGGAGCCCAGAGAGGACATCACTCCTATTTCGCTGGCCGCCGAAACCAGCTTTCAGGAGAAGCTGCGCGAGGCGGCTAACTCCGACGACCCACGGGAAAAGATCAAGGCACAAGCCCGAAAATTTGTTGCCAGCAAGGCCTTCATCGGGACTCGTGAGAATCTGCTTTTTGCCTCCCAGTTGCGTAGCGTGGGGGCCGCGTTTGATGCCTTGCAGGATGAGTCGTCGCTTGATCCCGATGATCTGGTTGCAGCGGTACAGGAAGCGTTTGGCAAGTCTCCTGCGGAACTGGTCGCCATGGCACAGTTTCAGAAGGAACTGAGTGCGCTTCGGGATTCTATTCTTGCCATCAAGTTTCTTCCTGAGGAGCACCGCCGTCCTCTGCATCATATTGCCCAGGCGTTGCGCGACATGATGTTGTTCGAGGTGCTGGCAGAGGATGCGCATCAGGTTGATCTGCCGGAGCGACTTCGCACCTACCGCCAGCGTAGCCTGTTGATGCCCGAGGGGCTTTCGCTTGGCTCGATTCTGCGCTCGCCACGGAAAAAGAAAGACGCCGATCCGGATGAAACCCGCAAGGCGTTTGACGAGGGCATGGCCCGTTTCAAGGGCATACTGGGCGCGATTGATGAACTGACACGGATTGATGGACAGAAACTGGTTCAGTCTCCGGTGAAGGCCAGCAAAGCACTGCAGCCCCCCAAGGCGCTTCAGCCACAAAGTATTCTCAAGGCCGCCTTTGACAAGGGGTACTCGCCATATCTGTCGCCGCTGCAAAGCGCGATCGCCTCGTCGTCTTCCCGGGTCAGTCCGAACCTGAGTCGTGCCGTTGCGGGTACGGATAACGCAGAGATGCTTGCCCGAGTGGCTCAGATCGATTTCTCCACCCCGTTGGTGATGGCGGACAAGGCGCCAATGATGGCGCGCACAACCTTTGCGGGGCGAACAGCCTTTGAGCCGACCAAGCCGGAGAGTCGGTCTTTTCTGATGACCCCGGAGGCCGGACGAAAACTCAGCAAAAGCACTCAGGAAGCGCTCAAGGGGCGCAACCTGGACGTCATGGCCCAGCCGGTGGATGAAGTGGTCAGCCAGTTGCGTGTGGAAGCGGCCGCGGTGGGGCAACAGCTGGAACAGCTGGCGGATCCTGGTGTGCACCGTACCTTCAAGCGCATTGGCAACACCATGGTGCTGATTAACTCTCCGATTGCGACCCCCTGGGTCATGACCAGTATGGGCTACTCTCCCGGGATCTTGTTTCCGTTGCCCGAGCTGCTCCCACTGGACGTTCGGGTACCGCGTAGCCACGGTGATGTGAAGCCGGTGGGGGTGGCGGATCTGCTTGTGGTCAAGCAGTTCCTCAAGCGTTATGAAGCCAGGGATATTGCGCATATCGAGAATGTGCTGCAGGGGGAGGGGAAGGAGCGTACCCACCGCCGTCGCAACCAAACCGAAGAGCTGACATTCCGTGAAGTGGAAACCACGACCAGCGAAGAGCGCGAGCTGGAATCCACGGACCGTTTTGAAATGGCCCGGGAAAGTAGTGAAACAATCCAGGAGGATGCCAAGCTCAAAGCCGGGATGAGCATCACGGCCAAGTACGGCCCAGCAGTGGAGTTTTCTGCCAGTGTGGAAGGCTCTTACTCTCGTTCCAAAACGGAAGTGACCAAATCGGCATCCACTTTTTCCAAGGAAGTCACGCAGCGTAGTTCAAAGAAAATTGCCGAACGGGTGCTTGAGCGCGAGTCGCGCAAGATCACCACGGAAGTGGAAGAAACCAATAAGCATACACTCGACAACACGGGTGGCGATGGGCATGTCCGGGGCATCTACCAGTGGATAGAGAAGGTATATGAAGCGCAGATGTTCAACTATGGCCTGCGTACCATGTTTGATTTCATGGTGCCGGAGCCGGGCGCATTCTTGCTTGAGGCCCTGCGTCGTGCTCATGTCAGTGCGACGGAGCTGGTCAAGCCCATGCCTTTCAACATCCGGCCGGATCAGCTCACGGAGTTCAACTATCACTCCTGGGTGGCCGCCTACCATGCCACCGACGTGACGCCCCCGCCGGAGCCGTATATCACCAAGTCGCATGACTACAATGCTGGTGGCGGCGACGACAAGACTGACTACAACCATTCCAGCCAGATTCAGATTGATGAAGGCTACCGTGCCATTTACGCCACGGTAGGCGTGGTGGGCAATACCTGGTCTGAGAATGCCGATGTGGATGTTGTGGTAGGGCAGCGTGGCAACCGTATTTCCAATGCGGGTATTCGGGTTTGGCACACCTCTCTGGATAACGAGGTGCTGGCGATCCCTATCGCCATCAACAGTTTTGATCACTCTGATCTGGCGATTGCGATTGAGGTGAAATGCCAGCGTACCGACCGGGCCATGGCCAAGTGGCGCCATGAAACCCATGCAAAACTCACCACCGCCTACCTGGCTCGACTTGCCGAATATGAAGAGAAGCTGGCAGCGCTGAAAGCTGAAGCGGGCATTGTGATTGAAGGTAAAAGCCCGGCGTTGAATCAGGAAATCATGGTGGATGAACTGAAGAAAGCCTGCATCAGCATCATGACAGAACAGCACTACGAGCTTTTCAATGCGATTGAGGCGGGCAGCAATGGCATGCCCCAGGTCAATTTGTGGGAGAACGAAGCGGAAGGCCCGTATGTACGCTTTTTCGAGCAGGCATTTGAATGGGAGCAGATGACCTGGCTGACCTACCCCTACTTCTGGGGTCGTAAATCCCAGTGGAGTGATCGCATTGCCATGGAAGATGCGGACCCGCTGTTCAATCAGTTCATGAAGGCGGGCTATTGCCGGGTGGTGGTGCCGTTGCGTCCTGGCTTCGAAGGAGCGGTGGACCATTTCATGAACTTTGGTGAGCCCTGGATGGGTGGGCCCCTGCCAGCGGTGACCAGTGATCTTTATCTGCCCATTGCCGAGGAGATTGCCGAGCGTTTGGGACGCCCCGGGGAAGAGATTCCGGAAGGCGAGCCCTGGGAGGTGCGGTTTCCCACAAGCCTGGTGCGTCTGCGTGATGATGGCAGCTTGCCAGCCTGGGAAAAGGATGAGGAAGGAAACTGGCTACCGGTTGACGGCTAACGGGGGCTGGCATGCAGATTTCCAGACCACAGGATGTGGAGTACCTGGCGCTGGAAGGTGGCGGTGGCAAAGGGGTGACTTACCTCGGTGCCATCCGTGCGCTGGAGAGCATGGGGGTACTCCCCATCGACATCAACCGTCCGGGTCAGAACCAGATCAAGGGTATCAGTGGTGCTTCGGCAGGTGCTATTACGGCCCTGATGTTGGCGATGGGGCTCGATTCCAATGAGCTGCAACGCATCCTCAGCAATGCGTCCACATTTACAGGATTTTTTGACGGCCCGAATCCAGGGTTCTATCGCACCATCGACAGCCGAAATCAGCCACAGATGAAAACCGATGCGCCTGCAGGCGCATCGGTGGCGAGCTTTCTCACTGCCCGGCAGCAAAGCATTTCTGGGTGGTCGCAACTGGCGGGAATGTTTGGTGCCCTGGTGAGTAGCGGCGCTTTTGGCCCTACCAGCGATCCGATGGTGCGCCAGCTCGCTCAGCATCCTCAGGGATACCTCTATAATCTGGTGTTTGACCGCGGCCTGTTTCCAGGCTTTGCACCACGACGTTTCCTCAGTGGAGCGGTGGCGGGGTACCTGTCCCAGCGTATTCTTCAGAGCACGGGAGGGGTGATTGTCTCTGGAGCCGGTGCGTTAAACTTCCGCCAGTTTTTCCAGCTCACCGGTGTAGATCTGGTCATTACCGGTGCCAATATCACCCGCCATCGTCCTGCGGTGTTCTCGAAACGTCACACGCCGGATTTTCCTGTGGCCGAGGCGGTGGGCATTTCCATGAACCTGCCGCTCATCTTCAAGCCGGTGAAGGTAGAGGCCAATGTTCCCACCGGGCAGTACAACCAGAATGCGGATGACTATCACGGCCTGTGGGTAGACGGTGGCATCCTCAATAATTTTCCACTGCATGCGTTCGATCACCTGTCGCCACAGGTGTCTTCCCGGTACCCGGCGTTGCGGCCCCTGAACCCCAACATGCTCGGGTTGCGTCTTACGGAAGGGCCTCCCGGTCATGGAGGCACTTCATCGACTACGGGCACGTTCTCGGTATTGCTGGAGCATCTGGGCAATATCGTGAATACGGTGCTTTATCCGTCGGAACAGGGGCAGATTCGAACAACCGAAGAGGAAGACCAGAGTATCGATCTCTATACCTATGATCTGGAGACAACGAACTTTGCGCCATCACAGTCACAGAGCGCGACGCCGATCCGGGAGGCGGAACGGGCGGTGCAGCGATATTTCGGGCAAACCCCCTAAATCCGTGAGTGGCGCTACTGGAACCGGACCTTTGCCAGAGGCAACAACAATAGTGCCGCGCCCACCAGCGCCGCCGCTGCGCCAAGCAAGCCCGGCGCAAAGCTGCCGCTGCTTTCCAGCATTCTTGCCGTGACCACCGGCCCCAGTATTTGCCCCACACCATAACAGGCGGTGAGCGCACCCAATGCCATGCTGGCGGCGTGGGGGGCCAGCTGGCGGCCGCAGTACATGCTCAGCGCGACCACAGCGGTGAAGGTGCCGCCTACCAGCAGGCCGCTGGCGACCAGCCCGGTGAGGCCGGGTAGCCAGGCCGGGGCACTGACGCCCATGGCTTGCACCACCAGCGCCATCATCAACGCGTTGCGCTCGCCGGTACGGCTGGCCAGTTTGCCCCACAGCAGGTTGGCAGGGACGGCGGCCAGGCCAACGGCCAGCCAGGTATAGAAGGCGGCGTTGTCCAGGTTCGGTAGCTGTTGCTTGGCAATCACGGGCAGGTAGGTGGTGCTGGTGATATAGCCGAAGCCGGCCAGGGAATAACTGGCAATGAGAAAGCCCATTGCCTTGCGGTTCACCGGGACGCGGGTATGGGCGTGTTCGCGAGCATGGGGCAGGGCGGGGATCACACGCAGGAAGGCCATCAGCAGCAGGGCCAGGCTGCCGCAGGCAAACCACATCAGCGGGTAGCTGCCCTGCAGGCGCTCGATCAACGCCACGGTGAGCGCGGCGATGCTGATGCCAAGGCCGATGCCGGCGTAATGGATATTGCCCAGCCGGGCGCGCAGGTGGTTGGGCAGTGCACCCAGCACCAAGGCGGAGCCGTTGACCATGATGATGGCGCTGGCGATGCCGGCCAGGAACCGGTTGATAGCCCAGGGAATAAAGGTGCTGCTCAATGCCATAAGCAGGCTGGTGATGACGCTGATCCACAGCGCGGACCAGAAAGCGGTGCGGGCGCGATGGGCGGGAACGGCCATGGCGAGCATGGCGCCAAGCAGGTAGCCACCGTAGTTGATGGCAGCGAGATACCCACCGGTGACCGCAGTAAGGGGGGTATCGGCAATCATGTCCGGTAGGGCGGGGGTAAACAGGAAGCGCCCAATCCCCAGCGCGATGACCAGACTAAAGGCGCCAGCGAGGGCAATGCGAAGGGCGTCTTTGTCGTGTTGGGCCATGCCGGATTCTCAGGTAGGTAACTTCAAATAATGTCGCGCTGTGGCGTTGCGCAGCCTATCAGGTTACGCGCTATTGCTCTGCCTGTTTCGAATGATGTTCATTATTTCCCGCAGTGATAATTAGCCATTGGTCGCCCGCGGTGCGCGGTTTTTTCACCATGCTGGCGCAAAATCGGGGCTCTGCCGGGTGTGGTCGGCTTTGCAGCATAACAGTGATGCATTTTGGTGATCACGAAATGATTCAGAACAGTGCCTGCTGTGCAATTTATGGGCGTGCTTACCTTGAGTGAGGAATGTGTGAATAGTTAACTTGCTGAAAAAGCTGCGTTTTTAAAGTTGGCACAGCAATTGCCTTAGTCATGGCATCGCAGCAACAGCGCTGTGACCAAATTACTTCTTCGTGATCAATGGCGATCACGACAAGATTCGAGCAAAGGCGCTCAAGGAAACTGGTCAACGATGACCGGGTTCCCTGAGCGCTTTTTTTATGCCTGCGGGATAGCGGGCGAATGAGGGAAGACTGATGAAAAAGTTTATTCGCACAGCAATTACTGCATTGACGGTAGGGCTCTCGGCTAGCGCCATGGCGGACGACTCTGTGGGCTGGCCGGAGAAGGCTGACCTCAAGTTTGGCTTTATCAAGCTGACGGATATGGCGCCGCTCGCCGTGGCTTATGAGAAAGGGTACTTCGAAGAGGAAGGCCTGTTTGTGACCCTGGAAGCCCAGGCGAACTGGAAAGTATTGCTGGACCGGGTGATTGACGGTCAGCTGGATGGCGCGCACATGCTGGCAGGCCAGCCGCTGGGCGCCACCATCGGGTACGGCACGGAAGCGCACATCATTACCGCATTCAGCATGGACCTGAACGGCAACGGCATCACCGTTTCCAACGCGGTATGGGAAGAAATGAAGAAAAATATTCCCAGCGAAAACGGCAAGCCGGTGCACCCGATCAAGGCGGATGCGTTGAAGCCGGTGGTGGAAAAATACAAGGCCGAAGGCAAGCCCTTCAACATGGGCATGGTGTTCCCGGTATCTACCCACAATTATGAACTGCGTTACTGGCTGGCTGCCGGTGGCCTGAACCCGGGTTACTACGCGCCACACAAAGGCGATACCAGTGGCCAGCTACAGGCTGACGTACTGCTGTCCGTGACTCCGCCGCCGCAAATGCCGGCCACTCTGGAAGCGGGCACCATCTATGGCTACTGCGTGGGTGAGCCCTGGAACCAGCAGGCGGTTTTCAAGGGGATTGGTGTACCGGTCATCACCGACTACGAAATCTGGAGAAACAACCCGGAAAAAGTGTTCGGTGTGAGCAAGGGCTGGGCTGACAAATATCCCAACACGCACATTCGTGTGGTGAAGGCGATGATCCGTGCGGCCAAGTGGCTGGATGAGAACAATAACGCCAACCGTCCTGAAGCGGTGAAGATCCTGTCGCAGCCGAACTATGTAGGTGCGGACTACGATGTGATCGCCAATTCCATGACGGGTACCTTCGAGTACGAAAAAGGCGACAAGCGTGAGGTGCCGGACTTCAACGTGTTCTTCCGCTACAACGCGACCTATCCCTATTACTCCGATGCCATCTGGTACCTGACCCAGATGCGTCGTTGGGGTCAGATCAGCGATACCAAGCCGGATAGCTGGTACATGGATATTGCCAAGAAAGTGTATCGCCCGGACATCTATGCCGTGGCGGCCAAGGCGCTGATCGAAGAAGGCAAGATCGGTGCAGACGAATTCCCGGACTTTGCTACCGAGACGGGTTACAAGCCGCCGCAGAAGGGCTTCATCGACAACATTACCTATGACGGTCGCAAGCCCAATGAATACCTGGCGAAGTTCCCGATTGGTCTGAAAGACGGCGACAAGCTGTAAGACGCTGACGTCGAGCGAGGAGAAGCAATCATGGTGACTCTGACATTCCCAACCTGGATGGAACCTTACCGCGCCCTGGCCACCGGCAAGATGTCCGGTGAGCAGTGGCAAGCCCTGCTGCGCCAATTGATCTGGCCGGTAATGGGTGTGGCGATCTTCCTGCTGCTTTGGCAACTGGCTGCCCAGCGTATCGACACTTCGCTGGGGCAGTTCCCGGGGCCGGCGGATGTCTGGGAGCAGGCGGGTTCCCTGGTGGATGAACACCAGGCATCCCGTGCCAAGGAAGCGGCGTTTCATGAACGCCAGGAGAAGTACATTGCTTCCCGGTTGCAGCAGCAGCCCGAGTGGGAACCGGTCTATCGGGAGTACACCGGTGCGCCGACGTTCTTTGATCAGATTGGCACCAGTCTGATCACGGTCATGAGTGGCTTCCTGTTGGCGTCCATGATTGCGATTCCCCTCGGCATTGTGATCGGCCTGAGCAGTACCGCCCACGCGGCCATGAATCCTCTGATTCAGTTGTTCAAGCCGGTCTCTCCGCTTGCCTGGTTGCCGCTGGTGACCATGGTGGTGAGTGCGGTTTATGTGACGGACGATCCGTTGGTGGCCAAGTCATTCCTGACCTCCATGTTCACCGTGACGCTGTGTTGCCTGTGGCCGACATTGATGAATACCTCTGTAGGAGTGACGTCTGTTAGCCAGGATCTGACCAATGTCTCAAAGGTGCTGCGGCTGAATGCATGGAGCCACATTCGCAAGATCGTATTGCCCTCGGCGCTACCGATGATGTTCACCGGTCTGCGTTTGAGTCTGGGCATTGCCTGGATGGTATTGATCGCCGCCGAGATGCTGGCGCAAAACCCGGGGCTGGGGAAATTCGTCTGGGATGAATTCCAGAACGGTAGCTCCCAGTCATTGGGCCGGATCATGGTTGCCGTGATTGTGATTGGCCTGATTGGTTTCCTGCTGGATCGCCTGATGCTGATGCTGCAGCGCGCTCTGGTGTGGGACAAGTCTTCTGTACAGCGCTAACTATGATCCCTGTACAGCTGCATGCTTCAAACCACGCTGAGCACACAGACAGCAGTACAGAGGCCTCAAGGAGAAAACACATGAAAGCTTTACTGGAACTCTCCAACGTCGGCATGAAGTTCGACACACCGAAAGGCACTTTCGAAGCGCTGAAAGAGGTGAATCTGAAAATTGATTCCGGTGAATTCGTCTCTCTGATCGGACACTCCGGTTGCGGTAAATCCACGGTGCTGAACATTGTGGCCGGCTTGCTGCAGGCCACCGATGGCGGGGTGATTCTCGACAAGCACGAAGTGACCGAGCCGGGTCCGGAGCGGGCGGTGGTTTTCCAGAACCATTCGCTGCTGCCCTGGCTGACATCGTTTGAAAATGTGGAGCTGGCGGTCAAGCAGGTTTTCAAGAAAACCAAGAGCAAAGCCGAGATTCGTGATTGGGTGGAACACAACCTGGAGCTGGTGCACATGGCCCATGCCATGCACAAGAAACCGGATGAGATTTCCGGCGGCATGAAGCAGCGCGTGGGCATTGCCCGGGCACTGGCCATGCAGCCCCAGGTGCTACTGATGGATGAGCCGTTCGGTGCGCTGGATGCGCTGACCCGAGCCCACCTTCAGGATTCCCTGATGGAAATTCATGCCCAACTGGGCACCACGGTGATCATGATTACCCACGATGTGGATGAAGCGGTATTGCTCTCTGATCGCATCGTCATGATGACCAACGGCCCGTCCGCCACCATTGGTGAAATCCTTGAGGTGAACCTGCCTCGTCCACGGGATCGCCTGGCACTGGCGGATGATCCGACCTTTGTGCGTTGTCGTCAGCAGGTGCTGCAGTTCCTGTATGAGAAACAGCGAAAGGTAGAACCGCTACCAAAGCGTGAAAGCCCGAAAGCGGAAGCCGATCGTAAACGGGCATAAATCTGTCTCACTGATTTTTTGAACCAGGGTTGTCTGGCTTGCCGAAAAGCAATTTTCCGCAGGCACAGGGAACCTGCATCCCGAAAACGGGAAAAACCAGTTTTTTGTCCGGAAGGTGTGGTTGTCACCTTCCCAATTTGCCGAGGGAAAAACGATGAAACATTCTGCCATTGCCGCTGGCGTTATTCTTTCCACGCTGGGTTTCACGGGGGCGGCTCACGCCGAGGATGATGCCTTGATTACCGCCCTGAAAGGGGGGACGCCGCTGGTCGACATGCGCCTGCGTTATGAGGAAGTGGATAGCGAAGGGGCGGATGATAATGCTCAGGCGCTCACCCTGCGTACCCGCCTGGGTTACAAGAGTGCCAAGCTTTACGGTTTTGACGTGATGGGGGAATTTGAAGATACCCGCATCGTCGGTCAGGTGGATAACTTTGCCCCGGAGCAGGCAGGTTACCCGGTTATTGCCGACCCTGAAGTGACCGAGCTGAACCGCGCAGCCATCAGCTACACCGGCAGCGACGCGCTGGAAGGCCTGGTGGCTACTTACGGTCGTCAGCGCATCATTTATGACAATGCCCGTTTCATCGGTAATGTGGGCTGGCGTCAGGATGAGCAGACCTTTGACGGTACCAAGCTGGATTACGGTTTCGGTGATTTCAAACTGTCTGCTGCCTACCTCACTCAAGTGAACAGTATTACCCCGGTCTTCGATGCCAATGTGACCAACAATCTGTTTAACGCCAGCTGGACCGGTGCACCCGGTGGTGCCCTGACGGCCTACGCCTACCTGCTGGAAACCGACAACGTGGATGACTCCGATAACGACACCTATGGTCTGCGTTACTCAGGGGCATTTGATCTGGATGCGCTCAAATTGTTGCTGACTCTGGAAGGCGCTCAACAGGAAGTGGAAGCCGGTGATACCGAGTACTACTTCGCGGAACTGGGTGCGGAAGTAGCGGGCGTCACCGTGAAGTTGGCACAGGAAGTGCTGGGTTCTGATGACGGGCTGGTGGCATTCCAGACGCCTCTTGCCACCAAGCATGCTTTCAACGGTTGGGCTGATCTGTTCCTGGCTACCCCGGCTGATGGCCTGGAAGACACCTTTGTGTCTGTGGGTACCAAACTGGCGGGCTTCAAGCTGGCGGCGGTGTACCACGACTTCCAGTCCAATGAAGGCAGCACCGACTACGGTACGGAAACGGACCTGCTGGTGGCGCGTCCGATCGGCAAGCACTACGTGGTGGGCCTGAAGTATGCCGACTACAGCGCGGATGATTTCGGTACCGATACCAGCAAGTACTGGGCCTGGGGCGAACTGAAGTTCTGATCCCCGACCTTCCCCGATCGATCTTCAGGACAGGAGGTTTCAGGTGGAAGCACGACGTTATCAACCGCAACCCCGGGTGCCCGATGCTGAGGCCGCACAGCCGATCATCATTGTCGGCAACGGTCCCGCAGGCATGCAGTGTCTGGTTGAGCTGCGCCGCCGAGGCGTGACCACCGCAGTGAAGCTGTTCGGTGCAGAGCGTTGGGCCCCGTATGATCGCGTCAAGCTTTCCACCTTTCTTTCCGGGTCGACCGGGTTTGATGATCTGACCAATTTGCCGGACGAACTGGATGACTCGGTAGAGCATCTGGTCGGCCGGCCCATCACCGTAATCAATCCTTCCCGCCGTTGGGTGGAAGATTGTCTCGGTCAGCGTCACCACTACAGTGCTCTGGTATTGGCACTGGGCAGTGACGCCCATATTCCTTCCATACCGGGCACAACCTTGTCCGGTGTGTTGCGTTTCCGCGACATGGCCGACGCCCAGGCGCTGATGGCCCGTCGCTTGCGCAGTACCCATACCGTCGTCATTGGTGGCGGTTTGCTCGGTATTGAAGCGGCCCACGGCCTTTGTCGATTCGGTACCCGGGTGACCCTGATCCAGCACGCCGACCGTTTGATGAACCGCCAGCTCGACAGCGAGGCGGCAGATATTGTGGCTGCGAACCTGCGCGAGGCTGGCGTCGATGTTCGACTCAACACCAGTGTGCGGCGTATCGAGGGTAGTGAACGGGTCGAGTCAGTGGTACTGGCGGATGGCTCCACGATGCCCTGCGACACAGTGGTA
This sequence comes from Alcanivorax sediminis, assembly GCF_009601165.1. Lineage (NCBI taxonomy): Bacteria > Pseudomonadati > Pseudomonadota > Gammaproteobacteria > Oceanospirillales > Alcanivoracaceae > Alcanivorax > Alcanivorax sediminis. The sequence continues at coordinate 295,769 of NZ_WIRE01000002.1, forward strand.
TTTGCCACCGGTATCGCGCCGCGCACCGATTTGGCCCGCAATGCCGGCCTGAAGGTGGCCACCGGCATTCGTGTGGATGCCGCCATGCAAACGTCCGATCCCCACATTTATGCGGTGGGGGAGTGTGCCCAGTTTCAGGACCAGGTGTGTGGCCTGGTGATGCCGGCCTTGCAGCAGGCCCGGGTGGCAGCCGGTTGTCTGGCGGGTGGTACGGACAGTTATACCCCCGTGGCAGACAGCACCTGGTTGAAGGTGATGTCACTGGAAGTCTTCAGCGCCGGGCGGTTTACCGACGAAGAGCGCGGGCTGGTGCATCGCACCCTGGTCTATCGCCATCCAGAGGACGGGATCTATCGTGCGCTGATGTTGCGTACCGGTCGCCTGGTGGGCGTGGTTTCCGTTGGCGCGTGGCCAGAGCGGCAGCAAATTCTCAACCGCATTGCCGATGGCCGTCGCCTGATGCCCTGGGAGCTGCTGCGTTTCCGCTTTACCGGTGAACTCCGTGAAGGTGGCGCAGGTCAGGTCAGCCAGTGGCCTGCGTCCACAGTTATCTGCCAGTGCAAAGGGCTGACCCGTGGCCAGCTGCAAGACTTTATCGGTGAGGGCAGCAATGTCGTCAGCCTGAAGTCCACCAGTGGTGCAGGCACCGTGTGCGGTGGCTGCGAACCCTTGCTCGATAGCCTGTGCTCTGGTGGTGTGGCGGCCGCACGTAAGGTGCCAGGTGGCACCCCGCTGGCCATTGTCTCTGCCATCGCCGCCTGCCTGATGGCGCTGGCGTTCTGGCTGCCGTCTCCTGCGCCGGCCGCTTCGGTGCAGGACATTTCCCTGTTTGAACAGTTTTCCCGCAATGGCCTGTGGCGTCAGTGGAGCGGCTATGCCGTGCTGGTGGCATCAGGTCTGCTGTTGCTGATGTCGTTGAAAAAACGTTTTCCCAAGGTGCCCATGGGTGGTTTCAGTGGCTGGCGCATTGCCCATGCCGTGCTGGGGCTGGCCGCGCTGATGCTGCTCTACTGGCACACCGGTTTTTCCCTGGGCGAAAACCTCAATCGCTGGTTGATGCTGAGCTTTATCGGCACGGCCCTGGTCGGGATGACGGCGGCGTTGCTGACACGGCTGCAGGCGGCGATGAGTGGTGTCGGCTGGCTGCGGCAGGGGAGTGCCTGGCTGCATATTCTGGTGTGCTGGCCGCTGCCAGCATTGCTGATCTTTCACATCGTTTCAGCGTACTACTTCTAAGGGGCGGGGATGATGGGAAGCGCGAAACGCAATCCCGTTCTGTGGGCCATATGGCTGGTTGCCTCGCTGGCACTGGCCATCTGGTTGAGCCTGCAACTGGTGGACGAGGAGGCGCCGAAAACGGCTTTCCTTCCCGGTCCCATGACCCACGGTCATCACCAGATTGAAATGCAGTGCAGCGTTTGTCATGGCGACGGTTTTGACAGTGAAACCACGCTGCAGAATGCCTGTGTGGATTGCCACGGTGAACAGCTCGACGACGCCCAGGACTCCCACCCCAAATCCAAGTTTACCAACCCGCGCAACGCGGATCGGCTGGCCAATGTGGATGCCCGCTTGTGCGTGTCCTGCCATGTGGAGCACCGCCCGGAACTGGACGTGGGCATGGGGGTGACGCTGCCCATGGATATGTGCGCGCATTGTCATGAAGACATCGAGAAGGATCGGCCCAGCCATGAAGGTATGGGTTTCGATACCTGCGCCAATGCGGGCTGCCATAACTTTCACGACAACCGCGCACTGTATGAAGACTTCCTGCTGGCCCATGCGGGTGAGCCCTGGCTGAAGCAACCGGCTCAGCAGGCGCCCCGTGATCTGCTGGCGCGGCAAATGCGCGATGAAGATTTGATGGCATTAATGCGTGGCCATGGCGAGGCGCCCGCCGATGCCGCCGTGCCGGAGCATTGGGATGGCAGCGCCCATGCAGACGCAGGTGTGGCCTGCACCGCTTGCCATGGTGGTGGCGATAACTGGGTCGATTCGCCGGAGCCGCAGCAGTGCGCGACGTGTCATGAGCCGGAGCACGAAGGCTTCCTGCAAGGCCGACATGGCATGCGTCTGGCGCAAGGGTTGTCTCCCATGACGCCTTCACAGTCGGTGCTCAACATGCATGTGGAAGCCAGCCATCGCGAGTTGACCTGTATCAGCTGTCACGGCGCCCACGACTTCGATACCCAGAAGGCCGCCGTGGACAGTTGCATTGGCTGTCACAACGATGAACACAGCAATCAATACCTGCGCTCCCCCCATCACGCACTGTGGAAGCAGGAAAAGCGGGGAGAGTTGCCGCCGGGCAGTGGCGTGACCTGCGCCACCTGCCATATGCCCCGTGAAGAAAAACACGGCGAGATCTTTGTGCAGCACAACCAGAGCCTGACGATGCGCCCGGTGGAAAAAATGGCGCGGCCGGTGTGCCTGCAATGTCACAGCCTGGAATTTTCTCTGGATGCATTAGCGGATCCGCATCTTCTGGAAAACAACTTCAAGGGACAACCTGAAAAGCATGTGCCGTCCATTGATATGGCCGTGGACCGTGACAAGGCTCGGGGCGACAAGAAGGGACCCTACTGATTTGCCTGATTGAACGATTTTAATCCTGAGGAGGTACTACCCATGCAACACGTTATGAAGCAGAAAGTGACCATCCTGATGGCCGCCGCCCTGTCCGCTCTGGTACTGAGCGGCTGTGGTGAAGAAAAGGCCGCGTCTGGCGGCGGTATTGAACCGAAGGTCTACACCGATTCCCTGTTTGCCGTGATGAAGGCAGACCGTACCAACTACACCAAGATGATTATTGGCCGTCTCGGTCCTGCCGGGGCAGACAGCATCAAGCCCCATGAATACTGGGAAGACCTGGAAAACGGTGCACCGCTGCCGGCGCAGATGTTCCGCTACGGGGCTGAAGCCGTCAGTGAAATGACCAGCGACTTTACTTACTCCCTGCAGTCACTGTGGCCGATCAACGCCCAGAATGCGCCAAAGACCGATCTGGAAAAAGAAGGGCTTCAGTTCATCGTGGATAACCCGGGCCAGAATTTCTACGGGGAAGAAACGCTGGGTGATACCACCTACTACACCGCGGTATATCCGGATGTGGCGGTGGCAGCTCCCTGTGTGGCATGCCACAACAACCACAAGGATTCGCCCAAGACCGACTTCGAAATGGGCGATGTCATGGGGGGGGTGGTGATTCGGGTGCCCATGTAAGCGGTGAGTGGGGTGGGAGCTGGTCGGAAGTCTGGCCACGGGCGTCCACCTCACCTGGACTTCATCCCGTTATCAACGTAAGCCGGTTGAAGGACCTTCGCCGAAGATGTCTCGCTACTTTGGGTTGAGAGGCATCTGTGGTCAGGCGCAGCCCTTCACTGGTTTTTGGGTTCGCAAAGAGCCTAATCTTTTTTCTAACAGGAGAAACACCAATGACTCCGGAACAGATTGCACTGGTACAAGACAGCTGGGGGAAAGTGGAAGGCATATCCGATCAGGCCGCCGCACTGTTTTATGATCGCCTGTTCACCACTGACCCGGCCCTCAAGCCCCTTTTCAAAGGCAACATGGAAGAGCAGGGCAAGAAGCTGATGACCATGATCGGGGTGGCGGTGAAGGGGCTGGACAAGCTCGACACCATTGTCCCGGCAGTCCAGAAGCTGGGCGCGCGCCACAAGGACTATGGGGTCAAGCCGGCGGATTACGACACGGTGGCACAGGCCTTGCTCTGGACTCTGGGCCAGGGGTTGGGGGATGCCTTTGATGGTGACACCGAGGCTGCCTGGACCGCCGCCTACACCATACTGGCCACGACCATGATTGATGCGGCGGAATACTGAGCGGCATCCTTGTTGGGTCGTTTTTGGTACCGGGGAGCGCACCAATGGGGTGCGTTTTCTGGGTGCTTTATTGGTGAAAAATAAAACACACACTAAAACAAAGGGTTAGAACTGGCATGACTGGCACAACCGTTGCAAATCATTTGGATAACTCTTGTTGTCCGGATGCCCCAGACGCTATGGCTCTGAAAATCATGTTGGTGGATGACCAACCACCGCGCGCCGCGATTCTCGAACGGGCCCTCATTGATGAGGGGCACGAGATTCTGTGTCGCCTGACCAGCGCCGCTGGCCTGGCTGAGAAGGTGCGCAGCAGCAACCCGGATGTGGTCATTGTGGATATGGATGCGCCAGACCGGGACACGTTGGAAAGCATGGCGCTGGTGCAGCGGGATATCCCGCGCCCGATGGTCATGTTCTGCAACCAGGATGATGAAGACCTGGTGGTGGCGGCCTTGCGTGCGGGTGTCAGTGCCTATGTGGCCGGTGAAACCGATTTGACCCGGGTGCGTGGCGTGATGCGTGTGGCTACGGCCCGGTTCCGCGAATATCAGGCCCTGCGCGAGGAGCTGGAACAGACCCGCGAAGCGTTGGCTGAACGAAAGATTATCGAGCGGGCGAAAGGGTTGCTGATGCAACGTCGCCGGCTGAATGAGCAGGATGCCTACAGCACCTTGCGACGCCAGGCCATGAACACCGGCCAGCCCCTGATACAGGTGGCGCGTTCGGTGCTGGATTATGCCGAGATGCTGAAGGCGCAGGGGTAGCATTTATTGTGGGAGCGATGGTTCCATCGCGATTCTTGTTCAGTCCAATCGTGGTCGAACGACCACTCCCACGAAAACAGGAGAAAACATGCGACGAGTGATGCCATTGAAAAAGTCCCGCAGCCTGGTGGATGTATCGACCAAACCTGTCAGTCGGGAAAGGCGTCCTGTCGAGATGAATGAGCCTTTGCGGCGCCCGGCATCCAGCGTCCGGCGTCCGGCTCTTGCGGAGCAAGAATAATGAAAGTGCGTATCGGCTATATGCCGCTGACGGACAGTCTTCCTCTGGCAGTTGCCCAGGAAGCCGGGTATTTCGCCGCCGAAGGGCTGGATGTGGAGTTGCAGCCAGAGTGGAGCTGGGCCAGCCTGCGTGATCGCCTGCTGGTGGGCCAGCTGGATGCCGCGCCCATGTTGGCGCCGATGCTGATGTCCACCTCCCTTGGGTTGGGCTGCATCAAAAAGCCGTTGGCCACCGCTTTCTCAATGGGACTGAACGGTAACGGTATTACTGTTTCACCGATGTTGTTCCAGGGGCTGTGCGCACTCTCTGAAGGGCCCACTGCCAATGACATGGCCAATGCCATGAACAAGCTGGTGGCCGCCCGGGCAAGCAGCGGTGAAGATCCGCTGGTACTGGCGGTGGTGTTTCCATTCTCCTGCCATGCCTATCAGCTACGCCACTGGCTCAGCGTGGCTGGGTTGGATCCGGATCATGATGTGAAGCTGGTGGTGCTGCCGCCTTCACAAATGGTGGACCATTTGCGCATGGGCCACATCGATGGCTTCTGTGTGGGTGAACCCTGGAATAGCCTCGCTGCGCTCACGGGTGCAGGCCACTGCATCCTGTCCGGTTATCAGATCTGGGAGAATGCGCCGGAGAAAGTGCTGGCCGTATCCCGCGACTGGGTAGCGCGCAATCCGGAAACGCATCGCGCGTTGTTGCGAGCGCTGTACAAGGCTGCGTGTTACGCGGATGAAAATCTGGTCGACAGTCTCTCCCTGCTGGCGCACCCGGCCTGGCTGGATGTACCGGAAGAAATTATCCGCGCGCCGTTTAGTCAACGGTTACCCGGTGGGTTAACCGGCCAGCCGTTCCCGGCGCATCACTTTCATGTGTTTGCCGGTTTCCATGCCAACTTCCCCTGGCGTTCCGATGCGCGCTTCCTGCTCGAAGAGATGCAGCGCTGGCGTCAGTGCAATCTGGAAGAAAAGCAAACTTTCGCAGCCCAGTGTTACCGTACGGACCTGTTCCGCGATGCACTGGCGGATCTCACCAGCCTGCCGTTGATGGACAGCAAGCCTGACGAACGTCATGCAGGGCACTGGCAATTGCCGGGGGAACCCAAGCCGGTGGAACTGGGGCCGGACCGATTGCTGAAGGTGATTGAAGATCCGGCTGAAAGTTGAGGTGATGAGAAGCGAGTTTCGAGTTTCGAGTTGCGAAAACCTGGCCAGGTTGCCGCATGACCACAGACGCTGAAATTCAAGCTCTCAAAATCAACCCGGCTCGTCAGTACAGAAGGCGCATCTGAAGCGTTCTGTGGGAGTGTGCTTGCACGCGAAGGTCGGGGAGTCTGTTTCTCAGATCTGTTCGCTTTTGCCTTTCGAAACTCGTCCCTCGCCACTCGCTACGGATCTTTGTGGGAGCGGTGGTTCCACCGCGAAATACCGGACACAGAGCCACAAAGGTAATGCTTTTCCCGGTGAACTCTGTGCCCTCTATGGTAAAAGTCTTTTATCCCGCCGCCCGTAACCGCTTGGCGGCTTCCACCATGTTGGCCAGAGCGCCACGGGTCTCTTCCCACTTGCGGGTTTTCAGGCCGCAGTCCGGGTTGACCCAGAGTCGCTCGCGGGGCAACTGCTCGGCGGCTTTTTCCATCAGCGTCACCATCCAGTCCACGCCTGGTTCATTGGGCGAATGGATGTCGTAAACGCCGGGGCCAATGTCATTGGGGTAGCGAAAATCCCGAAATGCATTGAGCAGTTCCATGTTGGAGCGGGATGTCTCAATGGTGATCACATCCGCATCCAGCGCGGCAATGGCCTCAATGATGTCGTTGAACTCTGCGTAGCACATATGGGTGTGGATCTGGGTGTCATCGGCCACCCCTACGGTGCTGAGCCGGAAGCAGTCTACCGCCCAATCCAGATAGGCCTTCCATTCGCCCTGTTTCAGGGGCAGTCCTTCGCGCAAGGCGGGTTCATCAATCTGGATCACCTTGATGCCAGCGTTTTCCAGATCCTGTACTTCGTCGCGCAGGGCCAGTGCAATTTGCCGACAGGTTTGTGCGCGGGGCTGATCATCGCGTACAAAGGACCACTGCAGAATGGTCACCGGGCCGGTGAGCATGCCTTTTACCGGTTTGTCGGTGAGTGACTGGGCATAGCGAGCCCATTCCACGGTCATGGGTTGTGGGCGTTGTACATCACCAAAGATGATCGGCGGTTTGACGCAGCGCGAGCCATAGCTCTGTACCCAGCCGAAGCGGGTAAAGGCGAAGCCGTCCAGCAGTTCGCCGAAGTATTCCACCATGTCGTTTCGCTCGGCTTCACCGTGCACCAGCACATCCAGCTCGACCTCTTCCTGATAGCGAATGCACTGTGCGATTTCGTCCTGCATTTGACGGGTGTAGGCAGCATCATTCAGCTTGCCGGCTTTCCAGTCCCGCCGTGCAGTGCGAATTTCCCGGGTTTGCGGGAAGGAGCCAATGGTGGTGGTGGGGAAGGCCGGCAGCTTGAGTGCATTCTGCTGCTGGGCAATACGCTCGGCGAAAGGGCTGTGGCGATCACGGGAAATCGTTGCCGCGTCGGCGAGGCGCTGGCTGACTTCAGGATGGTGAATCCGGCTGGAGCTCCGCCGCGCTTGCAGCGCTTCTCGCTGTGATTGCAGAGCCGCATTGACGCTGCTGTCGCCATCCAGTGCGCGTCCAAGCCAGCTCAGCTCGTTGAGTTTTTGCTTGGCAAAACTGAGCCAGCTTTTCAGTTCGTCATCAAGGCTGTCTTCCTGATCCAGATCGACTGGGCTGTGCAGCAGGGAGCAGGAGGGCGCCAGCCACAGCTGTTCACCCAGTGCGTTGCGCAGTGGCACCAGGGCATCAAGCACGGCATCCAGATCAGTGCGCCAGATGTTACGGCCATCGATGACGCCGAGAGAAAGCACCTTGCCGCCCAGCCGGGGTATCACCTGGCCGAGGTCATCGTTACCCCGCACGCGATCAAGGTGGATTCCGTTCACCGGCAACTCAAGTGTGGTGAACAGATTGTTCTGCAGCGCGCCGAAGTAGGTGGCCAGTAACAGTTTGCAGTCACTGGCGGCTGCCAGTTGGTCATAGACCCTCAGGTAGGCCCGCAGCCAGCTGTCCGGCAGGTCCAGCACCAGGATCGGCTCGTCAATCTGGACCCACTCAACGCCTTGTGAGGCCAGTCGGTGCAGGATCTGACGGTAGACGGGAATCAGGTTATCGAGCAGCGCCAGCTTGGCGTTGTCATCCGCCCCGGTAAAGCTGTCACCTTTACTCAGGTACAAGTAGGTGAGCGGACCGGGGATGACGGGCTTGGGGTTGTGGCCATGGCTGCTGGCTTCGTCCACTTGCTCGAACAGGCTGTCGCGGGCAATGCGAAAGGTCTGGTCGGCAGTCAGCTCGGGTACGATGTAGTGATAGTTGGTATCAAACCACTTGGTCATTTCGCAGGCGGCGGCGGGGGTGCCGCTGGGCGCACGGCCACGGGCCATGCGGAACAGGGTGTCCAGGCTGACGGGTTGATCATCTTCCTGGACAAATCGGCCAGGCACCACCCCGAGCAGGCAGCTGAATTCAAGAATCTGGTCATACCAGGCGAAGTCGCCCACCGGGACCAGGTTCAAGCCGGCTTCCGCCTGCAGGGCCCAGTGACGCTGGCGCAGGCTTTTGCCCACATGCTCCAGCTCCGTCAGTTGAAGATCGCCGGCCCAGTAGGCTTCTTGTGCCTGTTTCAGTTCGCGACGGGCGCCGATACGGGGGAAACCCAGGTTGTGCAGGGTGGTCATGGCTGTTCCTTGGCAATGGCAGGCAACCAGTCAGTGCTGGTGCCTGAGGGTGTTTGTGATCGGTGCCTATTGTGTCGCGACTCAAAGTTGAGGCAAAATCAAGTAACTAATCTTAACTATTAGATTCTCTCAACTTGTGGCGGAATGACGTTTTCCCTGTAGCAGAGCCAAATTGTTGGCCGAACCCGAGCTCCGCTGCGCTACGTTCTTGCAGCCGCTTCGCGGGAATACTGTCATTGCGACAGCCTCCGCAACATTAACCCGGAGATTCTTCATGCTCGAATTACGACACCTCGCCACGCTGCGTGCCATTGATGAGGCCGGCTCGCTGGTAGAGGCGGCGGAGCGTCTGCATGTCACCCAGTCTGCTCTTTCGCATCAGCTGAAAGATCTGGAGCATCGGCTTGGGGTGGAGCTGCTGGTCCGGCGTACAAGGCCGGTGCGCTTCACCACGGCCGGGCAGCGCCTGTTGGCGCTGGGGCAGGAGGTGTTGCCGAAGGTGGTGCAGGCGGAACGCGAGTTGAAAAGACTGGCAGAAGGGCAAACGGGGCGGCTGCATATCGCCATCGACTGCCACTCCTGTTTCCAGTGGTTGATGCCGGCCCTGGATGCCTTTCGCGAGCACTGGCCCGAAGTGGAGCTGGATCTGTCTGCGGCGTTCAGCTTTGCGCCGTTACCTGCGTTATTGCGTGGGGATCTGGATATGGTGATCACCTCGGACCCGGTGGAGAACGAAGCGGTAAAGTTCCTGCCACTGTTTCGCTATGAGCTGGTGCTGGCGGTGTCCGGGCGCTCACCTTTGGCGGCACGAAAATGGATAGAACCGGAAGACCTGGCGGAGCAGACGTTGATTACCTATCCGGTAGAACGTGAACGCCTGGATGTTTTCAATGTGTTTCTGGACCCCGCCCGGGTGGCACCCGCAGCGATCCGCACCGCAGAACTGACCCCCATGACTGCACAGCTGGTGGCGGCGGGCCGTGGTGTCGCAGCCTTGCCGAATTGGGCGCTGACCGAATACACCGAGCATGACCTGTTGAAAACGGTGCGGCTGGGAGAGAAGGGGGTTTGGCGAACCCTGTACGCGGCGGTACGAATGGAAGATGAGGAGCTACCCTACATCCAGGAATTCCAGGACACCGCTCAGGCCCTGTGCTTCAAGACGTTGAGCGGAGTGAAGGCGGTTAAAGGCAGTTAATAGTTAATAATTAATAATTAATAGTTAATAGTGAAAAGCGAAGAGCCTCGCTACCGCGCCGTAGGAACCGGAGTGCAACGGAGGTAACAGCCGCAGGCTGGCCCGTAGGGTGAGCGGAGCGAATAACCTGCCTGCAGGCGATCGCTGAGTGTTGAGTGGCGAGGGAAAAATTCGAAAAACAAAGACAAAACTGCGGGGCCTTGTGGGAAATTCAGCTTGCTGAATCTCCCACAGGTTGAAAGCCATTGTAGGGCGGAAATCGACGAAGGCCGATCTCCGCCAGCCCAGCAGGGGAGTGCTTTCAGGAAAAGATCTTAACCCCGACGATGCCCGCGACGATCATCAGCAGGCAGGCGAGTTTGCCTGCGGACACGGTGTCCTGAAAGAAAACGATGCCCAGCAGTACCGTGCCGAAGGCGCCGATACCACTCCACACTGCGTAGGCGGTGCCGGCTGGAGGTTCACGCATGGCCTGCGACAGCAACCAGAAGCTGGCGGCAGCGGTGATCAGGGTGAAAAAGGTGATGAGAGGGCGGGTAAAACCTTCGCTGGCTTTCAATCCCAGCGCCCAGCCAATTTCCAGCAAGCCCGCGAAGAAGATGTAGACCCAGGCCATGACAGCACTCCTGCATGGGGTCGTCCCCGCATTGGTGCCTTGGTCGGGGTCGTCCCCGGGCAGAATGGTGATGTTGCCCGCCTAAGATAGAGCCTGCAGTCGGAATTTCAAGTGGTGAGCTAGCGGTACCACAACTCGTATAGCTGGTCGCGAGCAGCGGCATCTGCACATTCTTCAATGAGGAAGGCTGGGGGCCGGGTGTGGGTTTTGGCCAGCTGTTGTCCCTGCCGTTTCAGGTAGCCAAAGAAGGCACAGTTCTCCGGGGCAGCATCGAGGCTGTCACGGGGATAGAGCGGTACCTCCGGTTGGCTGAGCGTGCGGGAAAGCGGGGGTATAAAGGAGGTTGTCTCGGCGATGGCATCAGCGTAATCGGGGTGAGTGACAAGCCATACCTGACGGTCCAGCGCACTGGCAGCCATCAGCAAATGAAAGCCCACATGGGTTTGCTCCTCGATAACGAAGCGGCCCTGGGCATCGCTGGTGGCAGTCAGCTCGGGATTCTCCCGATTGGTGATGGTGGCACCGGCCACCGGTTGCTGGGTGTCGCCATCCCTGACGATGCCTTCCACCGGTTGGACATCCCACTGTTTTTTGATGGTCGGCAGGCAGCCGCTCAGCACCAGCAGGCTAGTGATCAGAACGGGGAGTTTCAGATTCATCATCGGGGGCGATCCAGTAGTGTTGTTTGTGGCCTGAGGCTTCGAAGGTCTGGCGAGCCTCATCGGCGCTTTCCCGATCCGGGTAGCGCGCGACTCTGGCGACCACACCATTGTCATCCTGCCGCCAGAGTGTGAAGCCGCCGGAGAATTTCACGGCGTCAAAAGGGAATGCTGTCCGGCGCGAGCATGACTGCAAAGCCGAAAATGATCAGGAGCCACAGTGCGGCGCCCATCAGCATCCATATCCAGTTGAGCGCCGTCATTTCACTGTTGCTGTCGCCTTTGGGATCCCCCTGGGAGAGATTGGCGGCCTGCTGAATGTTGGCGATGACGGCACAGATAAAGGGCAGCAGGATCAGGGAAATAAAGTCCATGATACCAACGGTTTCCGAGCGTGCCGAGAGGCGGTCGGAGATGCTCGAAATGACATTCAAAATGATATAGATGGCAGCCAGCTGAGGGACCATGAGGTGGTCTTTACTGTTATCTTCACCCAGCTCTTCGTTGATGTGTTTGAGCAAGGAGTGAATGAAGAAAATGCTGAAGATGCCCCGCAGCACGGGAATCACATTCGCCCCGCGGTGCTCCTTGAGTAGCTTCCAGTGCCGGTAATTCCAATAGACGCCATACAGTCCCAGCGTCAGCATGAAAAGCAGTGCGAATTTTTTTGTCGAGACCACGTAGAGCGCGGCCTGTTGTTTGTCGAGCTCGGGAGCAATCGTTTCCGTTGATGGCGCCTGATATAGATTACTGTCCATGTAATTTCCCCAAGATGGTTTAATCGTTATTTTTTTACCAGTCTTTGAACGGCTGGGCGCTTAGCGCGCTATTGTAATAGCGGACCTGGCCGGTGACTTCCTCCCCCAACCAGACGGGGTGTTCGAAAACGGCATCTTCGCTGGGTAACTCAATTTCTGCCACGACAAGGCCGTCGTTGTCTCCGTGAAATACATCAATTTCCCAGCATAGCTCGCCTTGCGGAAGTCGGTAGCGAGTCTTGTCGATGACGCCTTGACCGCAGAGCGTGTCGAGCATGGTGCGTGCGTCGTCCACCGGGATGGCGTACTCGAATTCGCTGCGGGTGGCGCCCTCAGTCTTGCCCTTGATGGTCAGCCAGGCGCTGTCGCCGGCGATGCGCACCCGCACGGTGGCGTTCTTGTCGTGGCTCAGGTAGCCCTGTGTCAGACGCTCGCCCGCCAGGGTATCGATGATGCCGGTGTCGCGAACAAGAAACTTGCGTTCAATTTCCAGAGCCATGGTCCAGTCCCAGTTGGTCAAAGCTGATCTCGAAACCCAGCGCCTGAAAGCCGTCGAGAATCTCGGAGGGCAGGTAAAAGGTCGGGTCATCCATAAAGAAATAGTGTGATACACCAATCCCGTAGCGGTAGTCATCGGGCAGGCTGTCCAGCTGCGCGGCGATGCGATTCAGCTTGAGCAGCAACTTTTCGAAATGATCGCTGTGGCTTGCCGTTTCATCCAGCTGGCTGGACAGAATCCAGCGATTCTCACGCCGCCGAGCCTCCGGCACGGTGATGCTGAAGCTTTCTCCTTCACGCCAGTAGTCGTCAGCGCTTTGTCCCATCAGCACATCCAGTTGGGCGGGATCGTGATCAAAACCAAAGATGGCAAAGTAAACGTGATGCTCGCTCATGGCTGGGACGGTCGTAAATCGCGATTGCGTTCCAGCTGGTTTACCGGAAAGCCCTTGTTCTTGGCCAGCTGTACCAGCGCCTGGTACTGATCATCAGGCAGTTGAGGCTGGCGCGCCAGGATCCACAGGTACTCGCGACTGGGTTCACCAATGACCACGGTCTGGTAATCCTTGTCCAGGGCGATAATCCAGTAGTTGCCTTCGGTGATGGTGGGGATCAGTCGTGATACCCAGTTATCAAAGCGCACTTTGAGTTTGGCGTTACCGGAATCCGGCATTACCCGCGCCGTGCCGACGGCCTCGCTGGTGTCCTCGCCTTGACGCTGGCAGCGGTTCACCACTTTTACCGTGCCATCGTCATTGAGGCTGTAGGTGGCGCTGGAGTCGTAGCAGCCCCGCTGGAACCATTGCGGCAATCGGGCGATCTCATACCAGGTGCCCGCATACTGCTCCAGGTTGACTTGCTCGACGGTAGCGAGCGGCTTTTCCTCGCCGCAGCCACTGATCAGCATCAGGGTGAGCAGGGGAAGCAAAAGACGTTTCATAACGGCTCCAGAGCATCAGGAAGGGTACAGGCTAGCGCAGTCGGGACGGTAATCAAGCCTGTCGGGAATTCGATGCGCTGGATCAAGCCCGGGGGCGGAGGCCGTGCTATACTTCGGCGCTGTTTCCGGGAGCCCGATTTTGTCCGATACCACCCTCCGACTGACACTCGAACAATTGCAATGCGAGCGTGATGACCGCGTGCTGTTTCGTGATGTCTCCCTGACCGCCCGGGCCGGCGAAATCTGGCAGATTACCGGCGCCAATGGTGCGGGCAAAACCACCCTGTTGCGGATCCTGGTGGGGTTGCACGGTTTCTATGAAGGGCAGTGTCAGTGGTGGAACGACAACTGGCGCAGTGAGCTGCTGTATCTGGGCCATCAGCCCGGCGTACGTGAAGAACTCACGCCATTGGAGAATCTGCGATTTACCTGTGCGCTGGGCGCCCAGTCAGGGGACCCCATGGCGGCACTGGCCGCAGTGGGCTTGCGTGGCTTCGAGGATGTGCCCGCGGCACATCTGTCCGCCGGGCAGAAGCGCCGGGTGGCTCTGGCCCGTCTGTGGCTGGAGCGCAAGAGCGTGTGGGTGCTTGACGAGCCTTACACCGCCATTGATCAGGATGGTGTGGCCCAGCTGGATGAGCAGATTCAGCAGGCTGCGGATGCCGGTTCGCTGGTGCTTTATACCTCTCACCATCAGGTGGGAGACGGTGTCAGGAGACTCCATCTGGCCAAGGGCCGGGCTGAGGTGCTGGCATGACGGCTTTTCGTGCGGCGCTTTCTCGCGAACTACTGGTACTGTGGCGCAGCCCGGCGGAGATCATCAATCCGCTTTTCTTCTTCGTGATGGTGATCAGCCTGTTTCCGCTGGCCATCTCGCCGAAGCCGGAAACCCTGGCGCTGATCGCGCCCGGAGTCCTGTGGGTGGCGGCCCTGCTGGCGGTCATGCTGTCACTGGATGGCTTGTTCCGCCGGGATCAGGAAAGCGGCGTGCTGGAGCAGTTGCTGACTTCGCCGGTGATGACGGTGGTGCCGGTCACTGCCAAGTTGCTGGCCCACTGGTTGCTCACTGGCTTGCCCCTGGTGCTGGTGTCGCCGGTACTGGCACACATGCTGCAACTGCCAGACAGGGTGCTGGGCGTGGTGATGCTCAGCCTGTTGCTGGGTACCCCGGCACTGACGGTGATTGGTGCCATTGGTTCGGCGCTCACGGTGGGATTGAACCGGGGTGGCATATTATTGGCGGTGCTGGTGTTGCCGCTGTACATCCCGGTGCTGATTTTTGGCGCCGGGGTGATTCGTACTGCCGTGGAAGGTGGCCCGGTATCGGGTGTGCTGGCCATCCTCGGCGCGCTGTTGGCGCTCACCGCCAGCCTTGGCCCTCTGGCTGTGGCGGCGGGTCTGAAAATCAGCTCAGGAAATTAAATGGTCTGGCAAACGCTCAAGCGCTGGTATCACATGCTGGGATCCCCGCGCTACTTTCACACGTTCAGTTCCCGGGTGCTGCCGTGGCTCACGCCCATTGCCCTTTTAACGCTGGTCACCGGACTGGTCTGGGGGCTGGCATTTGCCCCCAGTGATTACCAGCAGGGCAACAGCTACCGGATTATCTTTATCCACGTACCGGCCTCCAGTGGTGCGCTGATGGGTTACATGGCCCTGGGTGTTTCGGGGCTGGTGGCGGTGGTGTGGCGCATGAAGATGGCGGAGGTGATGCTCAAGGCGATCGCCCCGTTCGGTGCCGCGCTGGCGGCGATCTCCCTGATTACCGGTTCCCTGTGGGGCAAACCGACCTGGGGCACCTATTGGCAGTGGGATGCGCGGATGACCTCCATGCTGATCCTGTTGTTCATGTACGTGGGGGTGATTGCCCTGCAGAATGTGATCCGTGAACCGCGTCAGGCGGCTCGTGCGGCGGGGCTGCTGGCCATCGTCGGGGTGATCAATGTGGTGATCGTCAAGTACTCGGTGGAGTGGGTGCAAACCCTGCATCAGGGGTCCACCCTGAAACTGTTCGGCGAATCCACCATCAACCCGGCCATGAAGTACCCGCTGCTGATCAGTATGCTGGGCATGTGGTTGCTGTATGCCGTGAATGTGCTGATCCGTGCCCGCAGCGAAGTGGAGTGGCGTGAACGCCGCAGCAAGTGGGTGCAAACCCTGATTCGTGAAGGAGACAAGTGAGATGGCATTTGAATCCTTCGCTGACTTTATTGCCATGGGCAAGCATGGTTTTTTTGTCTGGACCGCCTACGGAATCAGTGCGGTTCTGGTGACTGCCAGCATGGTGCAGGCACTGCGTGGACAGGGAAAGGTACGAGAAACCCTTGCGCGACAACAGCGCAGAGCTGAGGTAGATGAATGAATTCCGTACGCAAGCAACGTTTGATTCTGGTGCTGGCGGTCCTGGCAGGGCTGGCCATTGCCGTGGGCCTGATGTTTTATGCCCTGCGCCAGAACATCAACCTGTTCTACACCCCACAGCAGGTGGTTGCCGGAGAGGCGCCGCTGGATACCCAGATGCGAGTGGGTGGCCTGGTGGTCGATGGCTCGGTGCAGCGCAATGAAGAGACCCTGGATGTGACCTTTGACATCACTGATGGCAAGGGCAGCTTCACGGTTCACTACCAGGGCATCCTGCCGGACCTGTTCCGCGAAGGGCAGGGCATCGTGGCTAACGGTACCCTGATCAGTACTTCTCGTTTTGAAGCGGAAGAAGTGCTGGCCAAGCACGATGAAACCTATATGCCGCCGGAAGTGCAGGACGCACTGGAGAAGGCGGGGCATCCGGGGGCGCAAAAAAGCAGTGAATAGTTAACAGTGAATAGTGAACAGCGCGCGGTCGGGCTCTGTCTCGACTGCAACGCAAGAGGCCGCGTCCAAAGCCTGGGCGCGGCCTCTTGCGTTTGGGAACTGACACCCTCTATCGCGCGCTGTTCACTATTCACTGTTAACTGTTAACTTTCCCTTGCGTGCCCCCTCCCACAAGCCCTAAATTCGCCACTATCGGCGCCCGTTTCGCGGTGCCTCCTTGTCAGGGCTTTTCATGAGTCAGGTCATCATTCTGGTAGACGATCCCGCCGACTGGGCCGCCTACTATCCCGCCCGCCATCTGCTGTCTGCCCGGGAGTATCTTCAGGCAGAGCAATCCGTTTGCACGGACAAGAAAGTGCAGGTGCTGAACCTGTGCCGCAGCTACAAGTACCTGAGCCCGGGTTACTACTGCTCACTGCTGGCGGAAGCCCGTGGGCAGCGGGTGATGCCGTCGGTGCGCACGGTGAATGACCTGAGCCGCAAGGCACTGTACGGCCTGCACTTTGACCAGTTTGAGGCGGCCCTGGACAAGGCCATGAAGCGCAAGGGCAGTGCCTCCGATCGCTTTACCCTGCTGTTGTTCTTCGGCCAGACCGATCAGGAAGGGCTGGCGGATCTGGGGCGCCAGATTTTTGATCAGCTGCCTTGCCCCTTGTTGAAGGTGGAGTTTCGCCGTCGCGAGAACTGGAGCATTGAAGCCCTCAAGCCGCTCACTCTGAAACAGCTGAAAGGCCAGCAGGAGGACCAGTTCGCCCTGGCCCTGGAGCAGTTCAATGCCCGGGTGTGGCGTAACCCTCGCCGTCGCCGCAGTGATCGCTACGAGCTGGCCATGCTGGTCAACGAACAGGAAGCCATGCCGCCGAGCAACAAGACGGCGCTGAAACGCTTTATCAAGGCGGGACGGCAGCTGGGTATTCGTGTGGATCTGGTCGGCCGTGACGCCTACACCCGTCTGGGTGAGTACGATGGCCTGTTCATTCGTGAAACCACGGCGCTGGATCACCACACCTACCAATTTGCCCGCAAGGCCGAGCAGGAGGGCATGGTGGTGATCGACGACCCGGGCTCCATCCTGCGCTGTACCAACAAGATTTATCTGGCGGAACTGATGCAGGCCCACGGTGTGCCGGTACCGCCTACGGCGTTTGTATTTTCGGATGATGAGGCACAGCTGGACCGGCTCATCGATGAACTCAAACTGCCCATGGTGCTGAAGATTCCGGACGGCAGCTTTTCCCGTGGCATCAGCAAGGTGGCTACCCGGGAGGCATTGAGTGAAGCGCTCAGTGGCTACCTGAAACAGTCTTCCGTGGTGCTGGCGCAGGCCTTCATGTATACGGATTACGACTGGCGCATTGGTGTGCTCAATAACCGGCCGCTATTCGCCTGTCAGTATTTCATGAGCAAGGGCCACTGGCAGATTTATCATCACCAGAGCAGCGGCAAGACCGAGTCCGGCAACAGCCGCACCCTGCCAGTGCAGGAAGTGCCGGCCAAGGTGCTGAAAACCGCCCTGAAAGCGGCCCGGCTGATGGGTAATGGCCTCTATGGGGTGGACCTGAAGCAATCCGGTGACGAGATTGTGGTGATTGAGGTCAACGACAACCCCAATATTGACGCGGGGGTGGAGGATGCCTGGTTGGGTGAGGATCTCTATCGGCAGGTGATGCTGGAGTTCCTGCGACGGCTGGAAGCCAAGCGCATCGGCCTGCCGGTATAAGCCGCTACGAGCTTCGCTCGGTTGGATAGGAAAGCCCGAAATGGTTCCCGGGTTTTGGGTTAATGGAAAAGCCTTCCAACTCGTCGAGTTCGGCGACCTGCAGGATCTGATGCCCCTGTAGGAGCTATGCTTGCATGGCGATCCTCGTCTCAGCGAGGCAAGGATCCCAGAGCCGCTGTTCGAATTGTATAAGGCCCCTTAAGGCTGGCGCGCTGGCGGAGATTGGCTTTCGCCGATTTCCGCACTGCGTTTTTTGTCCTCTATGTTAAGCCCTGGTTATGGGCTTTTTAGCGTCCAGCGTGTTGCGTGAAGCGTCCAGCGCCTCTCTATTGAACACCCAGTCAAACACCCCGTAACACCCCGGCATTGCGTTTCCCCCCTCCCTGCGGTCTTATCAAAAAAAAAGACACAGGACCGTTTCATGCAACTGCTCGGATTATTACGCCGTGAGCTGCGTAGCGAATGTCGCCAATGGGTGCAGGATGGGGATATCACTGCGGAGCAGGGGGACCGTATCCTCGCCCGCTATGGTACTCGTCTGGATGATGTCGGTGATGGCTCGCTGGCTTACAAGGTATTGGTGGGGGTGGCGCTCCTGTTTGTGGGCATGGCATTGCTGCTGCTGGTGTCGGCCAACTGGGAAGAGATCCCCCGGGCGCTAAGAATGCTCGGCCTGATAGGCATGACGATGGCGCTTAACGGGGTGGGGATTCGTTACTACCTCAAAGATGGCAGCGGCCTTGGTTGGTTGTTCGTGGGTAGCATCAGCTATGGCGCCTCCATCATGTTGATCGCGCAGATCTATCATTTGGGCGAGCACTACCCGGATGGTCTGTTCTACTGGGCGCTGGGCATCGCGCCCATGGCGCTGCTGGTGCGCAGCCGGGTATTGGCACTGCTGATGCTGACGGTGGCATTGCTGTGGTTGTTCAATGAGGGCAAATTCTCACCGCCCTGGCAGATGTTGCTATTCCTTGCTGCCGCCTTTGGTGTCGCGCGTCAGAGCGCGTCTGCGGGGCTGGGTGTTGTGACGGTGGCGGTGGCAGTGTGCTGGCTCAATATCCTGCTGGCATGGATCTACGGGTACCCCTGGCGCCCGGATTTTGACACCGGCAACCTGACCATGAATATGGGGCTGCTGGCGCTGCTGTTCATGTTGGGCCATTGGCTGGCGCCGAGCGCACTCGCGCATCGTCGTCGTGCGGCCACGCTGCTGTCGTTGTGGGCGCTGCGTGGCTACCTGATTCTGCTGATTCCTTTTACCTTCTACGAGGTCTGTGAAGCCTATCTGCGTGAGTTGCAGGGGGTAGCGGATCCCGGGCTCTGGTTCGGGCTGCTGGCGGCTATTCCGGCGGGGCTGTTGGCCTTGCGTGACAGTAGCGCCCATCCGCTGTCGCGAGGACTGGTCATGGGGGTACCGCTGGTGCTGCTCATGCTGCACGGCATGCAATGGGAGGCGATTGTGCTCCCGATGGTCATCCTGGTGAACCTGTTGGCGCTGGTGTCGGCCATCGTGCTGATTCAGCAGGGGCTTGAGAAAGGCTACAGCCAGTACTTCTACAGTGGCGTCGGATTGTTGCTGGTGCTGGCCATGATCCGTTATGTGGATCTGGTGGGCGACTATGTGGGTGGTGCCGTCATGTTCCTGATTGCTGCTGCGATTCTCTACGCTGCGGCGCGCTACTGGCGTGATCGTCAACTGCAGGGGCAGGGAGGTCAGCGTGATGAATAAGGCAACCTTGAAATACGCTTTGCTGGCAGCTTTGGTTCTGCAACTGGCGATTATGGCCGGCGTATTTGTGAATGGTTTCTACCCGCTATGGCTGGGTGAGGAAATCAGGGTCAAAACCCAACCGGTGGATCCTCGGGACCTGTTCCGTGGCAACTATGCCCGGCTTAATTACGCTTTCAGTAATCTGGAGAATCCTGACTTCAAGCCTGGTGACGTGATCTACCTGCCGTTGTCCCGGGAAGGGGATCTGTGGACGGCCGGTGAGCCGAACCATCACCAGCCAGAGGAAGGCCTGTTCCTGCGCGGTCGGGTATCATCGCGCCCCTGGCGTGGTGGTAGCCGTTTGACCTTCGGCATCGAGGCTCTGTTCGCCCCGAAAGAGAAAGCGTTGGCACTGGAGCGGCAGCTCCGGGATGAAGCTGTGGCAGTGATCCGGGTGGCGCCGAATGGGAGAGCGGCATTAGTCACAGTTAACAGTGAATAGTTAACAGTGAACAGCGCGCGATCTGGCGCGTGCATTTTGAAACGTATGAGGCCGCGCCCATAGCCTGGGCGCGGCCTCATGGATTGCAGTCAAAACAGGCGCTATTTCGCGCGCTGTTCACTATTCACTGTTAACTGTTCATTGCCCGCCGAGCACTTTCTGCACAAACCCGGATTCTTTCTCAATGGTTTTGGCGAAAGGCGCCAGTGCGTGCATGCGCTCCGTGTGGGCTGCCAGATGGGGGAATTTGGCCGCGTCGACGCTTTCGCCGCCGTGGCGGAAGTTCACCAGCTGGCTGGCCAGGGCGATATCGGCGATGGTCATGCTGTCGCCGACCAGAAATTCCCGACCTTCCAGCTCGTTGTTCAGGTACTCGAACAGCGGCGGGATCGTCTGCTCCAAGGCGCGCTGCACCTTCTCCTCGTCACACTCCCTGCCGATCAGGCGCATCAATACCCGGTTGCGGAACACCGCGAAGGTGCAGCGCATGGCCAGGTCGTAATCCACGAAACGCTCGAACCAGATGGTACGGCCCAGATCCATGGCGTCGGAGGGATAGAGAGCCGGTTCCGGGTTGACCTTCTCGGCCCAGGCGCAGATGGCCGCGGAATCCGGCAGGTACTGGCCATCCACTTCCAGGGCCGGGATGCGCTTCATGGGGCTGATCTTCTCGTAGCCTTCCGGAAAATTGGTGGGGTCGATATGCACGGATTCGAATTCCACCCCTTTAAGCGCCAGGGCGACCCGGGTCTTGCGGACAAAGGGCGACAGGGCAGCGCCGTACAGTTTGATGGTCATGTTTCTCTCCCGGAAAATGAGTGTTTTTTCAGCAAGTTGCCTAAAAGCTGGGCGCCCTTATCAGAGCAGCGTGACTTTTTCGGGTCAATGGTGAGTAAGGACAAAATTTTTCCTTGACGAAGGAGCCTCAGATACCTATTCTACGCGCCGCTTTGACGCACCACGTCAAGCCCGGGTCCCCTTCGTCTAGTGGCCTAGGACACCGCCCTTTCACGGCGGTAACAGGGGTTCGACTCCCCTAGGGGACGCCACTAATTCGCTGGTATTAGCTGGCAGTAAGTTAAGCGGGAATAGCTCAGTTGGTAGAGCACGACCTTGCCAAGGTCGGGGTCGCGAGTTCGAATCTCGTTTCCCGCTCCAAATAGAAAGGGACCCAATCGGGTCCCTTTTTTTTTGCCGCGCTGCGGCTGCTTCACGCTTCTCGCTGCTCGTTCCTCTCCACCATTGGCATTCCGTCCATAGCTGCCTACACTGATGGCTGACCAGAAGCGATAAGACTATGGCCCGCCTACACCCGCGATTACTGGAAGCCCTCAACCTGCTGCCCAAGGACAAGCCTGTCCATCTGTTGACCCGTCATTCCGTGCGGGAACTGGCCAAGAACGGTTTTGCCGACTACCGCTTGCCGCTGACCCCGGAAGGGATAGAAATGGCACGGGACTGGGGCAGCAAGCTGAATCGGCCGGTGGAAGCGTTCTATTCCAGCCCGGTGGGGCGCTGTGTGAATACCGCCAAGGCCATGGCTGAAGGGGCGGTAAAGGCAGGCCTGATGGCCGAGACTCCGGACGATATCGAGGTTGATACCACTCTGGTCGAGCCCGGCTGCTATGTGGTTGATATCAACGAAGTTGGCCCCACCTTCTTCAAGCTGGGCGCTTTCCGCTTTCTTAACCAGCACCTGCAGGAGCCCTTCGAGGGCATGCTGTCCCCGGCGGAAGGGCGCGCCAAGCTGGCAGCCTACCTTCAGGAACGGGAGCCGAAACCGGGCCACCTCAATGTGCATGTGACCCATGACACCATTCTGGCCGTTCTGGTGGCCGAGCTGCATGGCCGGCGCCAGATCACCGAGGATGACTGGCCCTGGATGATGGAAGGGCTATGGGTGTGGTTCTCGACGGGGCAGATGCACTGGATCTGGCGTGGTGATCACGGCCACTGTGCCCTGTAATCCTTCCTCTATTCTTTTTTCCGTAATTCATCGAGGTGAATCTTGTCAGCATTGACGATTCGTAATCTCACCAAGACCTATGCCAACGGTGTTCAGGCACTGAAGGGCATTGATCTTGATGTGGAGCAGGGCGATTTCTTTGCGCTGCTGGGCCCCAACGGGGCCGGGAAATCCACCACCATTGGGGTGATCAGTTCGCTGGTGAACAAGAGCGGCGGTAAGGTCAGCATCTTTGGCCATTCGCTGGATACCGATCGCTCCCTGGCAAAGAAAAAG
Organism: Alcanivorax sediminis; assembly: GCF_009601165.1. NCBI lineage: Bacteria > Pseudomonadati > Pseudomonadota > Gammaproteobacteria > Oceanospirillales > Alcanivoracaceae > Alcanivorax > Alcanivorax sediminis. Next base: position 318,063 of record NZ_WIRE01000002.1, read on the forward strand.
ATTGGCGTAGTGCCGCAGGAATTCAACTTCAACCAGTTCGAGAAAGTCTTCGATATCGTGGTGACCCAGGCCGGGTTTTACGGAATTCCGGCGCCGCTGGCCCGGGAGCGGGCAGAGAAGTACCTGCGCCAGCTGGGCTTGTGGGACAAGCGTGACATGCAGTCCAGGACCTTGTCCGGCGGTATGAAGCGCAGGCTGATGATTGCCCGGGCGCTGGTGCATGAGCCTGACCTGCTGATTCTGGATGAGCCCACCGCCGGCGTGGATATCGAGCTGCGTCGCTCCATGTGGGATTTCCTTACGCGTACTAATCAGGAAGGCAAGACGATCATCCTGACCACCCACTATCTGGAAGAAGCAGAGTCCCTGTGCCGCAATATCGCGATCATCGATCACGGCGTGATTGTGGAAAACACCAACATGCGCTCGCTACTGGAAAAATTGCAGGTGGAAACCTTTATTCTCGATCTGGCCCGGCCGGTGGAGTCGGCTCCGGTATTGGAAGGCTTTGAGGTATTACTCAGAGATGCCCAGACCCTGGAGGTGGCCGTGCCCAAGACACAGAGCCTCAACACCCTGTTTGTGGCTCTGGCGGAACAGCAGTTTGAAGTGATGAGCATGCGCAATAAAGCCAACCGGCTGGAAGAACTGTTTGTCCGCCTGGTGGACAAGAACCTGGCGGGGGAGGCATCCGCATGAGTCCTCGTGAGCAATGGGTGGCGTTTCTGACCATCGTGACCAAGGAAATTCGTCGCTTTACCCGCATCTGGCCGCAGACCCTGCTGCCGCCGGCGATCACCATGACCCTCTATTTTGTGATTTTCGGCAATCTGATTGGTAGCCGGGTGGGGGAAATGGGGGGCTTTGACTACATGCAGTACATCGTTCCCGGCCTGATCATGATGAGTGTGATTCAGAACAGTTACGGCAACGTGGTCAGCTCGTTCTTTTCCACCAAGTTCCAGCACTCCATTGAAGAAATGCTGGTCTCTCCCATGCCGCCCTGGATCATCCTGTGCGGCTTTGTGGTGGGCGGTATGGTGCGCGGTATGCTGGTGGGCGTAATTGTCAGCATGCTGAGCCTGTTCTTCACGCACCTGACCATGCAGCACATCTTCGTTACGGTGGTGGTGGTGGTGCTGACGGCGGCGCTGTTCTCGTTGGGCGGGTTTATCAATGCGATCCTGGCCAAGAAGTTTGATGACATTTCCATCGTCCCGACCTTCGTGCTGACGCCACTGACTTATCTGGGTGGGGTCTTCTATTCCATCGACATGCTGCCGGAATTCTGGCGAGCGGTCAGCCTGGCCAATCCTATTGTGTATATGGTCAACGCCTTCCGTTATGGCGTACTGGGCGTGAGTGATGTGAATGTCTACGCCTCACTTGCGGCCATTGCCGGTTTTGTCGGGGTATTTTTCATGATCGCGTTGTGGATGCTTCGGCGTGGTACTGGCATCCGCCATTAATTATGATGAAAGCTGTAAACATTGATTGCGGGCGCGGCGTGTGCCCCAGGGAGAGAGCATGAGTTACTTGAAAGATACCCCGTTGGGACGCTCCAGTGACTATGTGGACGAATACATGCCGTCGTTGCTGTGCCCTGTGCCGCGCTGGGATGCCCGTGAATCACTGGAACTGGAAGACACGAACCTGCCGTTTCATGGTACCGATATCTGGAATGCCTATGAGCTGTCATGGCTCACGGAAAAGGGTAAGCCGGTGGTGGCCATGTGCGAGCTGCGGATTCCCTGCACCACTCCCAATATTGTGGAGTCGAAATCCCTGAAGCTGTACCTCAACTCCTTCGCCAACACCCGTTTTTCAGGCCGTGATGAAGTGCGTGCGGCCATCGAAAAGGACGTGGCACAGGTGGTTGGAGGGAATATCGAGGTATTGCTGTTTTCCCTGGAAGATGCGGCTAGCCTGCCGCTGTGGGAAGACCGGGGGCAGTGTGTTGACAGCATTGACCTGAATTTCGAGCACTACAACTACAACCCGGATCTGCTGCTGTGCGATCAGGGCGCAGAGCAGACAGGGCAGCTTTATTCGCACTTGCTGCGAAGCCATTGTCCGGTGACCAACCAGCCTGACTGGGCGACAGTGGTGGTGCGCTACACCGGACGCGCCATCAGCCCGGCCAGTTTCCTGCGCTATGTGGTTTCCCTACGGAACCACCAGGGCTTTCATGAACAAATTATTGAGCAGATGTTTGTGGATCTGATGGCGCAGTGTTCCCCACGGCATTTGACCGTCTACGGTCGCTTCACCCGTCGTGGCGGTATCGACATCAATCCCTTCCGTTCCAACAGCGAGCAGGCGTTGCCAAATCGGAGAACTGTGCGACAGTGATTTATACACATTCTTGTTTATAATGCGGCGCATTATTCATCGTCATCAAACAAGGAAAGCATCATGACTGAGATTGAACAGACCGGGGCGGAGCCGCAGGGTGCCCCCAGCAAGGAAGAGCGTGGTCAGGCCATGGCGTGCCATCTGTTGGCCCTGATTGGGTTCATCATTCCTTTTGGTAATTTGATTGGCCCCCTGATCATGTGGGTGATCAAGAAAGATGAAAGCAGTTTTGTGGATGACCAGGGCAAGGAAGCGGTAAATTTCAACATCACCATGTTGATTGCCGGTTTCGTCTGCTTCCTGCTGACCTTCGTGATTATTGGCGCGATCCTGCTGCCGATCCTTGGCATCTTCTGGCTGGTTATCACCATCATCGCTGGCCTGAAAGCCAACGATGGTGTGGCGTACCGTTACCCGTTTACGCTTCGCCTGATTAAGTAAAAGCAGCTACCAGCTTCCAGCTTTTAGCTACGAGAAAAAACGCGCCGAATGGCGCGTTTTTTTTATTTCTGCGATTGTTGGCAACAACACCTGCCCGGGTCCGGCAAGGCCTTGATCTTTTCCTCGTGGCTCATAGCTGCTTTTTAAGGTCCCAGCGGCCATCCAAACCCGATCCACACCCCCAACAACACTGACCATCCCGCCAACAGCGTCAGGCTGTACGGCAGCATCATGGCCATCAGGGTGCCAATGCCGGTATCAGCCTGATAGCGTCGGGCGAAGCCGAGCACCAGGACGAAGTAGGGCATGAGTGGGGTGATGATATTGGTGCTGGAATCACCGACGCGATAAGCCGCCTGGGTGGCTTCAGGGTCAATGCCGATCAGCATCAGCATCGGCACGAAAATAGGCGCCAGGATTGACCATTTGGCGGAGGCGCTGCCAATCATCAAGTTGATGGAAGCGGCGAGCAGTACGAATAACAGCAGTAACGCGACCTTGGGGATGGAGAGGCTGCCGAGCCATGCCGCTCCTTCGACGGCGAGCAGTAACCCAAGCTGGCTGTAGTTGAACCAGGCGACGAACTGGGCGGCAAAAAACATCAGCACCAGATATCCGGCCATGGAGGCCATGGTGGTTTCCATGGCTGCAATGATGTCACCACCATGACGGAACTGCCCGCTGACGCGCCCATAGACGGCGCCACACACACCGGCGACCAGAGCCACAATCACCACCAGGCCATGAATGAAAGGGGAGCCCAGCACGCTGCCAGTCTCTGGATGTCGCAGTGGCGCGCTGGCCGGAATCACCAGCAAAGCGATGGCAGCCAGCAGGATGGCAAGGCTGGCAAGAGTCCAGCGAATGGCACGTGGGTTGCTGACCGGGGCTTCTACCGCTACCTCATTGCTTGCCGTCTGAACAGCCAGCCGTGGCTCGGTGAAACGCAATGTCACCACGCTGACCAGTGCTGTGACCACGAACGTGGAGGCAATGATAAACCAGTAGTTGTCGGTGGCTTCCACGGTTCGGGTCGGATCAACCAGCGCCACCGCTTCAGTCGTCAGGCCAGCCAGCGTGGCGTCTACCGGCCCCACCAGCAAGTTGGCGCTGAAACCACCGGACACGGCGGCAAAGGCGGTGGCAATGCCGGCCAGCGGTGAGCGGCCAGCCAGCTGAAACATCAGACCTGCCAATGGGATCAGCACTACATAACCGGCATCCACGGTCATGCTGGAGAGTACCCCGGCAAAGGCCACCGTGATCACCAGCATCTTGCCGGATGCCTTCTTCACCAGCCCGGCAAGGCTCACTGATAACAGCCCGGACTGTTCTGCGACACCCAAGCCCAACATGGCAACCAGCACCACGCCAAGAGGTGCAAAGCCGGTGAAGTTGCTGACCAGTGAAGTGAAGAGATAGCGCAGGCCGTCACCGTCTACCAGAGATCGCACTGCCACGGTGTTATCAGTAATCGGGTGAGTGGTGGTCAGCCCAAGTCCCTGCAGCAACGCCGTCAGCGGCAATAGCAGCAAACAGAGCCAGACGAATAACAAAGTGGGATGCGGCAGCCGATTGCCCAATGCTTCCAGCCGGGCAAGAAAGGTGTGTCGGGCCATGCTGTGTCCTTGTGAAAATCTACATGTCACAAGCTACAACGCGGGAAGGGGTTTGTCTTGTCCAAGACAAATTTACAAAAGTACCGCCCTTTGACGCGAAGCCCCCCTGTAGGAGACTCAACAAGTTGAGTCTCCTACAGGGGGGCTTCGTTTTTGTCTTTTAGCGTGCTGCCTGTTGCGTGAAGCGTGCAGCGTTTATCAAAGCCACATGGCAGCCAGCCAGCCTGCTACCAACAGCGGCAGGTTGTAGTGAATAAAGGTGGGAATCACCGTATCGCGGATATGATCGTGCTGGCCATCGGCATTCAGGCCTGCAGTGGGCCCCAGAGTGGAGTCGGATGCGGGTGAGCCTGCATCACCCAGTGCCGCAGCGCTGCCTACCAGGGCGGCCGTGGCCAGGGGGGAGAAGCCCAGCGCCATGCACAGCGGCACATACAGGGTCGTAATGATCGGGATAGTGGAGAACGACGAGCCGATTCCCAGCGTCACGAACAAGCCGAGCAGCAACAACAACGCCGCCGCAATCGGCGGGCTTTGCAGGCCGCTGGTGACGGCTTCTACCAGCACCGGAACCTGTCCACCTGCTTGTACCACAGAGGCATAACCGTTAGCGGCAATCATGATGAAGCCGATCAGGGACATCATTTTCACGCCCTGGGTAAAGGCATCCTGGGATTCCTTCCACGGCACCACGCCACCGGCGGTGAACACCAGAAAACCCACCAGCGCACCAAGAATAATGGAGTCACTGTAGAGCTGAAGTGCCAGGGCAGCGGCCAGTGCCACAGCGGCGACGATCACGTTGCGGGTCGAAAGCGAGGCATGCTGTTCTTCACCGGGCAGATGCACGGGCTGGTAATCCCGTGGCTTGCGGTAACGAATAAAAGCCAACAACAACCCAATGACCATTCCGGCGGCTGGCAGCAGCATGGCCAGGGGCAGGTCGGCCTTGTCGAGCGTCAGGCCAGCCTTGGCCATGCTCGGGCCGAGCTGGGTGTGCAGGAAGATGCTGCCAAACCCTACCGGCAACACCATGTAAGGAGTGATCAGTCCAAAGGTCAGCACGCAGGCGGCCAGTCGACGATCCAGTCGCAGCTGGTGCATTACTTCCAGCAGCGGCGGCACCAGAATCGGGATAAAGGCGATATGAATGGGCACCAGGTTCTGGCTCATGATCGCGGCTGCAAGCAGCACGCTGAGCAGCAGAGTGCGAATGCGGCGCAGCTGGCCAGGGGCCGGGTCGCCACCGAGTCGGGTGATGATTCGTCCCGCCAGCCATTCGGTAATGCCGGAGCGGGCAATGGCGACGGCGAACGCGCCAAGCAGGGCATAGCTCAATGCAATATTGGCGCCGCCTCCCAGACCGTCGCTGAACGCGGCGAGGGTAGCGGAAAGGTCCAGACCACTGCCTATCCCGGCCACCAACGCTGCGCACAGCAGCGCAAGCACCACGTTCATGCGTGCGAGACTGAGTCCCATCAGCAACAGCACGGACCAGACAACGGGGTTGAGCAGGGTGGGGGTCATGGTGCCTCCGCAAACGATCGACCGGCACCGGGTGCCGAGAGGAGGCGCAGTCTAGCAGGGACAGCAAGTGCTTCCTAACCCGTCACGATGAATGGTTATGGGGTTCAGGGTTGGCTTCCCTTTATTGGGGCAAAAGCCGGTTTGTGCAGGAGACTCGGCTTGTTGAGTGAGCCGTGCGCTGCATCGGCATCGACAGTCAGGCGATCAGGAATATCAGCGCCCGGCAGATTTCAGGAAGTGCATTGGGGGCAGATATTCATTGCCTTGCAAAGCTCGCTTGACCCTCAGGCGGGCTAATTCAACGGCTTTGCAGGTGACGATCGGGGTGGCTTAACGATCCTCGCGCCGCGACTCACCATCAATGGTCACATGGCCATCATGGTGATCGGAGGGGTGCTGAAACGGACTGTTGTCACCGCCGGTGCGCGTGTAACGGGTGTAGGAGAAGCCGCCGCCTTGCACAGAGGAGAACGTTTGCAGGGTGCCTTTCTCAATCACCTTGCGGGCCATCAGCCGGCGCGAGGTGGGCAGCAACAGGGCAAAGCCCACTGCATCGGTGATGAAGCCGGGCGTGATCAGCAGGGCACCGCCAAGCAACAGCATGATGCCCTCCACCATTTCCTGCCCCGGCATGTCACCTTGCTGCATCTTCTGGTTGAGTCGCACCCAGGTGTCCAGGCCCTGACTGCGGAACAGGTAGCTACCCAGCATGGCGGTGGCCACGGTGGCCACAATGGTGATCGGCCAGCCAACCAGCCCCGCTACCTTGGCCAGCACCAATACTTCCAGCAGGGCAAAACCAAAGATGAAGAAGAATATGCGGCCAAAACTCATGAGCGATCCTGTGGGTTGCGTATTCAGGAGATGGTGATGGTGAGACCCGGATTCAAGCCCGCGGTTCACCCGTCGGCCTCATAGCGCCTTCAGGGTGTGCGCCAGCTGTTGGCGTAACCAGCGGTGGGCCGGGTCGCGCTCCAGTGCCGGAGGCCAGACCACATAAATGGGGACCGGGGGGACGTCCACTGGAAATGTCATAATCTGTAGCCCCATGGGCCTGGCGTAGTGACGGGCCAGACGCTCCGGTACGGTGGCAATCATGTCGGAGCCGGCGGCGGTGGCCAGCATGCTGGAGAACTGGGTAACCCGTGCTCCTGTGCGTCGTTGCCAGCCCGGCGCATTCAGGATCTGATCCAGCGGGAGCCGCCGGTTGCGGTCCGGAAGCACCACGTGCTGGGCTTCGAGAAACTGCTTCTTGCTGCAACGCCCCTTGAATACCGGGTGCGCTTTACGTGCCACGACCACCAGTTTTTCTTCCAGCATGACCTGACGCTGCAAGCGGTCGTCATCATGCACGAAGGCGTCGATGGCCATATCGGCATGGCCCTTTTTCAGCTGCTCATTCATCTGGTCGGAAGCCGTGACGACTTCCAGCATTACACCTGGGGCCTGCTTCTGAATACGCGCAAGCAGGGGCGGGAGCACCACCACTTCAAAGTAGTCCACGCTGATCAGGGTAAACCGGCGCTCACTGGTGGCAGGGTCAAAACGACCTTTGGGATCCAGGGTGTCACGCAGCAGGGTCAACTGCGGCGCCAGTTGCTGATGCAGTTCCCGGGCGCGCGGGGTGGGCTCCATGCCCTGACGGGTGCGGATAAACAGTTCGTCATCCAGGGTGTGTCGAAGCCGTTGCAAGGCTGCGCTGATGGCAGGTTGACTCATGCCCAGCCGGGTTGCTGCAAGCGACAGCTGCCCCGCCTCCATGATGGCGTCGAAAACCGGCAGTAAATTGAGGTCTACGCTTCGCAAGTTCAGTTTCATGGATATTACTTATATCAAATATTGATTTGGCGGATAAGTGGGGGAGGGCTAGTTTCTGTCCTGAACAGAATAAAAACAGGCTCGTGGAGAACAACAATGGACAAGCAACTGACAATGCTGGTGACGGCGTTTATCGTCATCTCGGCAATCTGGGAAATCATCAGCGGTCGCACCCGCAATGGCCACAAGACTGGCCAGGACTGGAAAGTCGCCTTTCTTGCCACCTTCATGATGATCGTAGTGCAGCGCCCGCTACTGCTGCTCGCGATTACCCTTGTCATGAGTACCCTGTTTCCGGGCAGCGCCGGCTCCCTGTCGTGGCTGGAAGAGCAGTATTTCTGGCCAACGATTATCGTCTTCTTCTGTATCGAAGAGTTTTTGCACGGGGCCTTCCACCTGTTTGCCCATAGCCGGCGTCCCAACAACAAGGTGCTGCAATGGATCCAGGCCGTCTACAAAATGAGTCATCGCCCCCACCATCTGGCCGGTGGTCAGGACAACAAGGGCCAGCTGTCGGTGACCCAGACCTTTGTGAACGGCTGGGCCTGGTGGTTCATCATGCCGAATTTCATGTTCCAGCTGGTGTGTCTGTACCTTGGGCTGGTCGAAGTGTTCCTGATTTCCAACGCCTTCAAAGGCCTGTGGGCAGCCCAGACCCATGTGAACTGGAACTGGGATCTGTACTTTCACAACCATCGTTGGGCCTGGGTGCGCAAGACCATGTGGTGCCTGGCGCATATCATCACCTTCCCGACCCAGCACCATCAGCACCACGCCCGTGGCCCGAACTCTGCCAAAAACGTGACGGCGACCCTGGCGATCTATGACTGGCTGATCTTCCGCACCCTGGCCATCGAGACCAGCAAGCCGGACATCTATGGCTGGCGCCAGAATGATGATGAAGCCAACAGCGTGCTGAAGCGTTACTTCTACTGGGATGTGCGTAACTTCATGCCGGGCGGTGCCGCCAAGGCCAAGGCTCGCGCTGAAGCCAAAGCAGCCAGAAAAGCCGCCAAGCTTGATCAGAAAAAGGCGCCTGAAGCGGCCTGATCCAAATCCAAGTGTGTGCCAACGTCCACCTCGGGAGAGCGTGCGACATTCATGACCCCGCCGGTTAACCGGCGGGGTCTTTTTTTGAGGCCGCTGCGCGGCTGCAGCACGCAACACGCGGCATGCAAAACCGGGAGAGCAGCCCTGTCGGTTTTGCCTCAAGCATGTTGCGGCCGCAGAGGGGCCAACAAAAAAGCCGCACCTTGCGGCGCGGCTCCTTTGTCTATCGTGTGGCACAAACCTCAAACCGCGTTGCAGCTTGAAGATTGTAGCTTGAGGCTGTTACGCCCCCAGCAGCATCTGGCCACACACACGCACAACGTTGCCGGTCAGACCCTGTGAGGCCGGGCTGGCGAAGAAGGCGATGGTTTCGGCCACGTCTACCGGCTGACCGCCCTGGCTCATGGCGTTCATGCGACGGCCCGCTTCACGAATGGTGAAGGGGATGGCAGCGGTCATCTGGGTTTCGATGAAGCCCGGCGCCACGGCATTGATGGTGATGCCTTGCTCGGCGTACTCGTCCTTGAAGGCGTCGATCATGCCGATCACGGCCGCCTTGGAGGCACCGTAGTTGGTCTGGCCCAGGTTACCGGCAATACCTGCAATGGAGCTGATGGAAATAATGCTGCCACCCTTGTTGATGGCGCCATCGGCCAGCAGTTTTTCATTGATGCGCAGCTGGCTGGCGATGTTGATGTCCAGGACCATGTCCCAGAATTTCTCAGGCATGTTGCCGAGCATCTTGTCACGGGTTACGCCAGCGTTGTGAACGATCACGTCGAAGCCACCGATTTCCTTGCCCTTGGCGGCAATGGCGTCAGGTGCTTCAGGCGCGGTGATATCCAGTTCCAGAGTGTCGCCACCGATCTGGGCGGCAACCTTGCTCAGGTCTTCCGCCATGGGCGGAATATCCAGCACGGTCACGGTAGCACCGTCACGGGCCAGTACTTCAGCGATCGCCGCACCAATACCGCGAGAACCACCGGTTACCAGAGCCTTCTTGCCAGCCAACGGCTTGTGCCAATCGAATTTGGCTGCCTTGAAACCGGACTCGGTCACGCGCACAACCTGCGCAGAAACATAGGCAGACTTGGGTGACAGGAAGAAGTGCAGGGGAGAAGCCAGCTGGGCTTCAGCGCCTTCATCCACATAGACCAGCTGAACAGTGGCGCCTTTCTTGATTTCCTTGCCCACTGAGCGAGTGAAACCTTCCAGGGCACGCTGGGCAACACGGGTCACGCCAGCCTGTTTTTCCGGAGTGCGACCAATCACGACAACACGGGCGCACTTGTCCAGTTTACGGATCACCGGGTGGAAAAACTCCCACAAGGCTTTCAGCTCGTCAGGGTTCTGGATGCCTGTGGCGTCGAAAACCAGTCCCTTGAACTTGGCATCGTCTTCGCGGGTAGCCGTATAGTTTTCTGCATCCACGCCAGCCTTGCCGGCTTTTTTCTGCAGCTCGGTAGCGGTACTGGTGTTGGCCAGAACGCTGAGTTGAGCTTCCGGAGCACCTTTCAGAGTGGACAGAATGGCATCAATGCCGGTGGAGCCGTTAGCGGCGCCCACCAGTACACGGCCCTTGATAAAAGAGGCCTGACCCGGCTGCCAGCGGTCCAGAATGACCGGAATGGGGAGATTGATTGCGCCAAACAGCGCCTTGCCCATGGGGGAGTTGGCAATCGCCTGATAGGTATCGCTCATGATCCTGTCCTTCGCCATCGAGTGATGAATGTGTCCGGTTAACCTTATGCCAACCAGAGCGGGTTTAAAGGGGTGCCAGAGAAAGAATGCTGAAAATCAGTCTTCTTTCGTAGGGCCAAATTACAGGCCCTGTCGCACACTGGCGCGTATTGAATCACTGCAATGTTGCCGGTGTATTGACCGGCCCCCAAGTTCAAACAGTCGTTTGAGCCAATGAGGCATTGACGTTGGGGAGTAGACTGCGCCCTAAGTAGTGATGAGGAGTCTGTGTACCACTCCTTGTATTCTCAGGCTTTCAGGCTGGTCCACAATCTAGGCGCGCTTTCGAAGACATGCTGGTTGCCTGCCGAGAAAGCGCAACAACGAGTGTGGGCCAGCCTGAAAGCCCCGAAGGGCGAGACCAGAAGCGCGCAGCTGCTGCGCCTAGCCTCTTGGAAAGGACTTTACCCTGACCGGCGAGGCAAGACGCAGCAGCTGCACACTTCTGGTCTCGCTGAGAACGCAAGGAGTGGTACACAGACTCCTTCCCGTGGTCGCGCTGGCCACTGTCGCCACCCTCGGGTGGTTGCCCTGATTCTGTTAGAGGACATTCTTATGCTGGCAGGTAAAGCCGTACGCAAGGTTGCCATTATTGGTGGTAACCGTATTCCTTTCGCCCGTTCCAACACTGCCTACATCGATACCAGCAACCAGGAAATGCTGACTGCTGCCATTGATGGTCTGGTTGATCGCTTCAAGCTGCACGGTCAGAAGATCGATGAAGTGGCCGCTGGCGCGGTAATGAAGCACGCCCGTGACTTCAACCTGGTTCGTGAATCCGTACTGGGCTCCAAGCTGGCGCCGGAAACGCCGGCTTACGATCTGCAGCAGGCCTGTGGTACCGGTCTGGAAGCGGCTATCCTGGTAGCTAACAAGATCGCCCTGGGTCAGATCGACTGCGCCATTGCTGGCGGTGTGGACACCACTTCTGATGCTCCCCTGGGTGTAAACGAAGACGCTCGCAAGGTATTCATGGCCCTGAACCGTGCCAAGACCAACGGTGAGCGTGCCAAGCTGGGCCTGAAGCTGCTGAACCCGAAATCCCTGATGCCCGATATTCCCAAGAATGGCGAGCCGCGTACCGGCCTGGCCATGGGTGACCATCAGGCGATTACTGCCAAAGAGTGGGCAATTCCCCGCGAAGAGCAGGACGAGCTGGCGTGGAAATCCCACCAGAACCTGGCCAAGTCTTATGAAGACGGCTGGCAGGATGACCTGATCACCCCGTTCAAGGGCCTGAGCCGCGACAACAACATGCGTGGTGATTCCACCCTGGAAAAGCTGGCCACCCTGAAGCCTTGCTTCGGCGGTCCGGACGGCACCATGACCCCGGCCAACTCCACTCCGCTGACCGACGGCGCCTCCGTGGTGCTGCTGGCGACCGAAGAGTGGGCCAAAGAGCGTGGTCTGCCGGTTCTGGCTTACCTGACTTTGGGTGAAGCGGCTGCCGTTGACTTTATCGGCAAGAAAGAAGGTCTGCTGATGGCACCGGCTTACGGTGTGCCGAGCATGCTGGACAAGGCTGGCATCACCCTGCAGGACTTCGACTTCTACGAAATCCACGAAGCGTTTGCTTCCCAGGTTCTGTCTACCCTGAAGATGTGGGAAGACGACAAATTCTGTAAAGAAAAGCTGGGCCGCAAGAAAGCGCTGGGTAGCATCGATCGCAGCAAGCTGAATGTGAAAGGCTCCTCCCTGGCAGCCGGTCACCCGTTCGCTGCCACCGGTGGCCGCATCATCGCCAACGCCGCCAAGCTGCTGAACGAGAAAGGCTCCGGCCGCGCACTGATCTCCGTGTGTGCTGCTGGCGGTCAGGGCGTGGTGGCGATTCTCGAGAAGTAATCGCCTTCCCGCTTCAAAAAAACCGGCCTTAGTGGCCGGTTTTTTTATGGTTGCTCGGTGCCGCCTGGCGCTGGGTGCCCGATGCTGGAGGCTAAAAATTTGCCCGCAAAATGCGTCCGGCATTCAGCACTCAACTCACCTGCGCGCTGGAAAGCAGAACACGGATCACGTCCTGCTGCTTGTTCACGCCCATCTTGGAGTAGATGTTTTTCAGGTGTGAGCGCACGGTATCTACCGATACGCCGTGCTGTTCACCGATCTGGCTTGGAGAAAGCCCGTTTGCCAGTGCAATGGCGACGTTGGCCTCCTTTGGCGTCATGCGGTAAAGCGATTGCAGTGCGGTAGCGGGCAGGTTAAGTGCGGAGTCCGGGTCCGACAGGTACAGAGCCAGGCTTCCGGGTTGCTCGTTGCCCATCTCATCGGTCTGCTTGAGTGGCGAGAGCATAATGTTCATGTTCATCTCCCTGTCAGGGTGATGGACTCCCATTGCTTCGGTGCCAACGTCCAGATTGCTGCGCTCGGCATGCAGCAACTTTTTGATCAGCCGCTGTAATTGCTGGTCTTCTTCTGGGTAATAAGCCCTGGGTTTGCCGTTGTTCAGCGACAGCCCAGCGTGGTTGGCCATCAAGGTTTCGGACACCGGGATCTGATAGGTAACCTTGCCATCCGGACCGATGATAATCAGCCCGATCATAAAGCGGGACAAGGCTTCATGTAGAGATTGCTGACGGGTTCGCAGCCGGTGGAACTCTTTGTGGATCCGTAACGCACGGCTGAAGTGAGGGTACAGTTTTGTCAGGATCCGGCAGTCTTCCTGCGAGAACGGCGGCGCAGAAAATGAGCGGTGAAGACCGATACCCACATGCCACTCATCATCGTTATAGATATTGATCGCGGAGATGAAACCGATGTCGTTTGGTTTAAGGATCAGCCGGTAATAAAAGGGGTGATCATGGCGAACCTGTTCAGCATCGGTTATCTGTGAGGCTTCGCCAACGGGCATTTCCCGCTGAAGCTGAAAGGTGTGGTCATACTTGGCTATGCCGAAACGATATGAAGCCCTCACTGATGCCGGCAGGCCGTAGGCGCCGATCATGCTTCTGGTTCGGGTTTGTCTATCTTCGAATAACAGGGCGCCGGACTTTGCCTTTAACAGGTCGCAACATAATCGTTCAACGACATGGTCCCAGTGCTCGGGCCTGTAGGACGCTTCATAGATTTCCCCCACGAAATCCAGCAAGGCTTCCATCGGTCTTTCCTCTCAGAGTCTCTATACGTTGCCAGATCCCCATGGCAGCGCTGCGCGGACAACGTTAATCGCAGATCCCTGATTTGTTATCCCCCAAACGGAGGGTGTTTCCTTCACAAGACTGAATATAGGGGAGTAGTCCCAAAATGCAAAACACTTCACTTTATGAGTGTGATCTTTTCCGGTCATCCCGGTGAAAGCGTCGCGTCATTTTCGGTCAGGTTCAGGTCCCTTCTGCCACGCGGAGAGAGACCGGCACGCCGCTCATAAACGCCTGGTTGCTCAACTTCTCATAACTTCCGGGGCCATTGGGCAGTAGCGCATTGATGTTCACGCCTGGGTAACGGTTTGCGACGGTCAGCCCCGGGGTGTTTTTGTTGCCCCAGCCATGGGTCATAGCCACAACGCCAGGTCGCAGGGTGTCATCGGCACGTACCCGCGCGTCCACGACGCCATATTCATTGCTGACGGTCAGGCGGTCGCCATCCTCCAGGCCGAGTGCGGACATATCCTGTGGATTCATGTGCAGTGGGTTGTGGTCGTGCTTGCCACGTTTCAGCGTCGGCACATTCTGGTACCAGCTGTTATGCATGTAGTTGGTACGCAGGTTGATCAGGCGAAATGCAGGGGCATCCTGCTTGAGCGCATCGAACTGTGCGTTAGCCAGCGTCATTGCTTCGGCAAACAGGGGCGGGCAGCAATCCACCTTCTTGTCATCGGTCTGAAGGAAGTCACTGTAAAAGCGGCCGATGGACTGTGTATTCAGTACGGCGGTGCCTGACGGGGAGGCTTTCAGGCTTTCAATGGTGAGTTCATGCCGGGACATCATGTGCTCGAGACGACCGAACGGATTGCCGGGCTGATCCAGCAGAGAGGACGGCATGCCCATTTGCTGCATCAGGCGTGACAGTATCCACCACTCTTCCTTGCGATCCTCCGCTGGCGGTACCACCGCGTCGGTGTACTGCACATAGGGTTGATACTGCATGCCCAGACCGCAGATGTTGATGTCCGGGCGCTCAAGCATATCGGCTGAGGGTAACAGGTAATGGGCATACTCACCGGTAGCATTGCGGAACAGATCGATGACCACCAGTAGCTCCAGCTTTTCCAGAGCCTGCCGCCAGCGCGCCTCGCCACCCACGCTAAGTAGCGGGTTGCCAGCGATCACTACCAGAGCACGAACAGGATTCTCGTCATCCAGAATCATGTCGGGGAGCAAGTTGCCGGGAAGGGAGCCGCGGATGTGGCGTATCTCACCATAGGCGCTGGAGAAGAAGACATCGTCGCTGCGAACACGACCCGCCTTGGCGGCAGGGTAAAACCCTTCGCTGTAAAAATTTCCGCCCTGTTTATCCAGATTGCCGGTAACGAAGCTGAGCATCTGCAGCAGCCAGTAGCACAGGGTGCCATGACGCCCCATGTTGACGCCGGTGGACATGTGTACAGCCGCGCGCTCGGCGGCACTGAATTCGTCGGCCAGAGCACGGATCTGTTCAGCAGGCAGACCCACCACTTCGGCCACCGTGCCGGCAGAGTAGGGCGCAATGAATGCACGGAGTTCCGCAACATGCTTGCCGTGCTCGCGCAGCACGCTCTCATCAAAGCGACCAAGCGCATCAATCTCATGGAGCAGGGCGGCCATGAGGTAGAGGTCGGTGTCGGGGAGTATCTGAATTACGTCACCGGTTTTCGGGCTGGCGGATTCGATTTTGCGCGGGTTGATGTAGTACACGCTGGCACCCCGCTGGCAGGCGGCGCGAATTTTGGCCATGGGGTCAGCAATGGAGATGAAACTCATGTGTGAAATTTTGGGGTTTTCGCCAAAGATCAGCAGACAGTCGGTGTGATCGAAATCCGGCAGTGGATGTAGTGTGCTGGTGCCGAAGACGGCTTCACCGGCAGCGAACTTATTGGCGCAGTCCTGGGTGCCGGAGTTGAAAATGCGGCGGCTACCCATATTCATGAAAAACTCGCCAATGGCCTGGCTGCCAAGAGCGTTGAAGGCGGTGGGGTTACCGATATAACCGGCCACGGCGTCCGGCCCATGCTGTTCTCTTATCTGGTTCAGGGTAGTGGCGACATCGTGGGTCACCGTGTCCCAGTCCTGCGCAAGCCATTCCCCTTCACTGGGCAAACGGGAGCCCTGTCGTGCCAGAGGTATATTCAGCCGGTCGGGGTCCTGATGGATAGCCAGATAATTAACACCCTTGTGACAGGCAAACCCCTGGGTTACTGGATGGTCCCTGTCCGGTTGCAGGCGTTGTACCTGACCATTTTTCACCTGCGCTACCAGAGCACAGGAGGGTTCGCAGACACGACAGAAAGTGGGTACGGATTTCATGGCAGCCTCCCTTTTGCCGCTTTGCGGCCGCATCCCGCCTCACGCGGCCCGCTGCATTCAACGCACAGGTAAGCGTGGGGGATGTTTGTGCTTGTTGTGATGGTTTTGTCGCGTCAGTTCGGCGTTCCCGGTTTCGTGGCGCAACGCAGTACGTCCTCAGGCTATCGACTAGCGAGTGAGAGGAACAGGACCAGAGTAATCAGGAGGGCGTTAATTGCGGTGTATCAGTCGCTTTTGGCCGGAGTAAGCGCTGCCATGATTAGTGCGACAGCCTGTTGGCTGACGGCTTCCATGTCCTGACGATCTACGTAGATGCCGTCGATGGTGAGCCGACAAAGGCCATGGATCGTGGCCCAGCTGGCCTGGGCTACACGGAGCGGATCGGTGCCTTTGGGCAGACGCCCCTGGAGCAACGCGCTGAGCCCTTCCGCGTAATGACGAAAACTGCGATAGGCGACTTTCTTGAGTTCCGGGGTGGGCTCACCGCTCTTCCACAGCGTACGGCCAAACATCAGTTCGTATTGCTCCGGATTCTCTGTGGCGAAGCGCAGATACTCGATCACAAAGGCCTGAATGTCAGGATGAGCGCCGGTGATTTCCAGTTGGCGCTGGATCAGCTCGTCCAGTTGCGCAAAGGCACGGGTGGCCAGCGCGCAGAGCAGGGCATTCTTGTCACGGAAATGATGATAAGGCGCAGTACGGGATACTCCGGCGCGTTCTGCCAGCTTGCGCAGGGATAACCCTTCCACCCCCTGCTCATTCAGCAGAGTGTTGGCTTCCTGCAGCAGGGTGTCGTGCAGGTCTCCATGGTGATACCGGGCGCTCTGTGTCATGCGTTTACCTGTCATTTCGGGTCTATCGCCCATTGTCTGCAGCGTGAAGCCGGGTGTGTCTCGTAAAGCCATCTTGACACCGTCAACATAACCCCCTAACTTGACGCTGTCCAGATGCAAATCAGCCATCATCGGTGAACCTCGGAGACTCCGCCATGACAGCCAAGCACTACCCCAATCTGCTTTCCCCTCTGAAAGTGGGCCAGACTGAGCTCAAAAACCGGGTGATCATGGGATCCATGCACACCGGCCTTGAAGACCGTTTCTGGCAGTTCCCCAAGCTGGCTGCCTACTTTGCTGAGCGTGCCCGCGGTGGTGTTGGCCTCATGGTGACCGGGGGCTTCAACCCCAACAAGCATGGCTGGTTTTACCCCTTCGCCAGTCTGTTCAACAACCGTATGGATGTACGCAATCACCGCAAGGTGACGGATGCGGTACATCAGGAAGGCGGCAAGATCGCCCTGCAGATCCTCCATGCGGGCCGCTACAGCTATCATCCGTTTTCCCGCTCTGCCTCTGCATTAAAGAGCCCGATCAACCCCTTCAAACCCAAGGCCATGTCCACCAAAGAGGTGGAAAAGACGGTAAAGGATTTTGCTCATACGGCGTTCCTGGCCAAACAGGCAGGCTATGACGGCGTTGAGATCATGGGCTCCGAGGGCTACCTGATTAACCAGTTCACTGCGCCGTGCACCAACAAGCGCAAGGACAAGTACGGCGGCACGGCCGAGAATCGTCGTCGTTTCCCGGTGGAGATCGTTCAAGAAATCCGCAAGCGCTGCGGTAGCGACTTCATTGTCATGTTCCGTCTTTCCGTGATTGATCTGGTTCCGGATGGGTGCACCCGCGAAGAAGTGCTGGATCTGGCTCGAGAGCTGGAAGCCGCTGGCGTGGATATTCTGAATTCCGGTATCGGCTGGCATGAGGCCCGGGTGCCGACCATTGTGACTTCGGTGCCGCGTGCCGCCTTTGTCGAAGCGACCCGTCAGGTGAAAGAGCATGTCTCCATTCCTGTCGTGGCATCCAATCGCATCAATGATCCTGACGTGGCAGAAAAGATTCTGGTGGAGGGGCAGGCGGATGCCGTCTCCATGGCGCGCCCCATGCTGGCAGACGCGGAATTCGTCAACAAGGCGGCGCAAGGACGTGCGGACGAGATCAATACCTGTATCGCCTGTAACCAGGCTTGTCTGGATCACACCTTCTCCCTGAAGCGTGCTTCCTGTCTGGTGAACCCGCGGGCTTGCCACGAAACGGAGTTGCTGTACCTGAAAACTGCGAAGCCGAAGAAGGTCGCCGTGGTTGGTGCTGGCCCTGCGGGGCTGTCCTGCGCCACCGTTGCCGCAGAGCGTGGCCATGATGTGACCCTGTTTGATCAGGCCAGTGAGATTGGCGGCCAGTTCAATATGGCCAAAGTGATTCCCGGCAAGGAAGAGTTCCATAACACCATTCGTTACTTTGGCAAGCGGATCGAGAACACCGGGGTGAAGCTGCAGCTTGGTACTCGGGTCGAGGTTGCTGATCTGGAGAAGCAGGGCTTTGACGAGATCGTCATTGCCACCGGTGTCACGCCACGCACTCCGGGCATTCCCGGTGTGGATCACCCCAAAGTACTGTCCTACGTGGATGTGCTGAGAGGTAATGCCAAAGTGGGTGAGAAAGTCGCGGTCATTGGTGCTGGCGGTATCGGCTTTGATGTTTCCGAGTTTCTGGCTGAGTCTCCCCGTGAGGGTGAGCAGCCTTTGCCAGAATGGATGAAGGAGTGGGGTGTGGATATGGATAGCGATGCCCGAGGTGGCCTGGTAGAGCCAGAAGTAGAGAAGCCGGTTCGCCAGATTACCTTGCTGCAGCGCAAGACGACCTCCCTGGGTAAGGATCTCGGCAAGACCTCTGGCTGGGTGCATCGCGCTACCCTGAAGTCCCGCAATGTGGAAATGCTGGCAGGTTGTAGCTATGAAAAGATTGATGATGCCGGGCTGCATATCAAGATCGGTGAAGAGATGCGGGTGCTGGACGTGGACAACGTGATTCTCTGTGCCGGTCAGGAGTCTCTGCGTGAGCTGTATCAGGATGGTCGCAGTAACCATCACCTGATCGGGGGGGCTGAATTGGCGGCGGAACTGGATGCCAAGCGGGCGATTCGTCAGGGTGCGGAAGTGGCGGCCAAACTGTAAGCACGTGAAAAGTGGTTCTGCTCATGAAAAAGCCCCGCAATGCGGGGCTTTTTCATGTTTGGCGTGGCTTCGGCGTGCTTCTGCTCACCGATTATATTGAAAAAACATATAAATCAATGGGTTGGGATTTTTTAACGTACTTTCTGAGGGGGTGACACAGGCTAAATTGATCGTGTTTTGATCTGTGGTGTTCCAAGGGTTGCTGAAAAAGTCATCAGTTTATTCGAAATCGTTATTTATAAGCCTGATTTTGGAAAAAAGGTGTTGACGCACCCTCAAAAATCCCTAGAATGCGCACTCCTCGACGGGGCAACAACGCGAAGCGCGGCACCGGACGAGACGCTCTTTAACAATCAGGCAAGCAAACGTGTGGGACCTGTTCGGGATGGGATCTTTAAGAGATTTCAGTTCTGAACGAGTCAACAAGTTTTTGTTAATTCAGATGATGAACTGAGCATGTATTAAGTGCTCCTTCTTCGGAAGGCCACTTTAAACGCTTTTCTTAACTGAAGAGTTTGATCATGGCTCAGATTGAACGCTGGCGGCAGGCCTAACACATGCAAGTCGA